>JBDHZW010000310.1:0-6276 GCA_039812105.1 Nakamurella sp. | reverse complement strand
ACCGCCGGGAGAGTTATCCACATTCTCCGCCGACGGTTCTGAACGATGGTTTCCCGGTGATAGCTTCGGCCGACGTAACCAGCCCAGAGGCGAAGTGGTGACAGAACGTCCGATGCGATGCGCACCGGGTCGGCCGCCATCGATACCGACACCCAGGAGGTGAGCACGACGCCGAATTCGATCCGGAGCCGGGTGGACGCGTTCGGCGCCTCCGGCCGAGCCAGTTCCACAGTCGCCGCGCTTCCGCCCACCCGCGGCGAGATCCGCGCCGCGTTGAACGTCTTGGGAGGCAGGCACTCCGCTGCCAATCTGCGGCGCCGGGACGGGAAAGGACAGCCCCCGGCCGGTGCGCCGCACCGGCCGGGCGGGCCCGACCCACGCCCGCGGCGCGTTTCCCGGCGCACTTTCCGTCGTCATATTCCTCCGCGATCGGACAATGCGATGAACCCCACCGCCGAAGCCGATCATGCGAATTTCCCGGCAATCGTTTCCGCCGAATCCTGCATGAGCGATCAATTGACGACGATGCGCGGTCGATTGACCCCGCGGGCGGGTGAATTGCCGCCGCCCCGGTCGGCCTACCTGCGGCACAAGCGGCGGTGAGGGGCCGCGGCGTCGGGAAAGGCGTGGAAGGATCGACACATCGGGGGTCGGGCCGCTCAGCAACCTTGAACCAGCCCCGAACGCAACCCCTCCGGGAGTCTTTCGCGTGACGAGGTCAGCACCGTGACCGCCGCGGTATTCCGGCGGCCACCGCGCCGCGAACCGCCGCCGATCACCCTCGGCGAGGCGGACCTGCGGCCCCCGCCCGCGGTGCCGCCCCGGACCGGCGGCGGTCTGGGCTCCGTTCTGGTGCTGCTGCCGGCGCTGGCCGGCGTCGGCGCCATGGTGTTGATCTTCGCCTCGGGCGGTTCCGGTCTGCACCTGGCCGCGGGAGTGCTGTTCGGCGTCTCGATGGTGGCGGTCGCCGCCGGCCAGCTGATCCGGGTCGGCGGCGACCGCTCCCGACGGATCGCCGGCTCCCGCCGCGACTACCTGCGGCACCTGAGCCGGGTCCGCGCACAGGTGCGGGCGGCGGCCGCGGCCCAACGACAGGCGCTGACCTGGGTGCATCCGTCGCCGGACGCCCTGGCCTCGCTCGCCCGGACCAGCCGGCTCTGGGAGCGGCGGCCCACCGACCCGGATTTCGCCGCCGTCCGGATCGGCGTGGGCGACCAACCGCTGTCCCTGGTCGTCACCGCCCCCGAGGAACCCGCCGACGACGCCGACCCGGTCGCCGCCGCCGCGCTCGACCGGTTCCTGCAGGCGCATCGCACCGTCACCGGGCTCCCGGTGGCGGTGTCCCTTCGCTCGTTCTCGACGGTCCGGTTGGAGGGCAACCTGCCCGCCTGCCGGCGGCTGGCCACGGCGATGCTGCTGCAGGCGGTGTGCTGGCACGCCCCCGGCGAGCTGCGGCTGGCGGCGTGCCTGCCGGCCGATCCCGGGCCGGAGCGACGCCGAGCGTGGGACTGGCTCAAGTGGGTGCCGCAGCTGGCCGACCCGGCCGGCGCGCCGACCCGGCCACCGGCCCTGGCGGTCGCCGACAGCCTGCCCGCGCTCGAACGGGTGCTGGCCGACGACCTGGCCGGCCGCCCCTGGGCCGAGCCGGGAGCCGCGCCGCTGCCCGACCGCAGCCATGTGCTGGCGCTCGTCGACGGCGTGACATCCGACGTCGCCGGCGGCCAGTTGGCCGGACCGCAGGGCGCGCTCGGCGTGACCGTGCTGCAGATCGGCGGCACCGGCGACCTGCCGTCCGGCCGGGGCCTGCGGCTGCGGGTCACCGACACCGACGTGCTCGCGGTGACCACCGACCGGACCGGCCAGGAGTCGACGACGTACGTCGGGGTGCCCGACCAGGTCGGGCCGGCCGCGGCGGCGGCGACCGTCCGCGCCCTGGCCGACCTGCGGCTGCCCGGCGACGCGTCCGCGGAACCGACCGTCGTCACCGCGGCCGGCCTGACCGACCTGCTCGGCGTCGCCAACGTGCGCACCCTGGACCCGTCGGTCAGTTGGCGTCCCCGCCGGCCCCGGGACCGGCTGCGGGTGGCGATCGGGGTCGGCGGCACCGGCGCGCCGGTCGAGATCGACCTCAAGGAGGCCGCCGACGGCGGCATGGGCCCGCACGGGCTGGTGGTCGGCGCCACCGGCTCCGGCAAGTCCGAGCTGCTGCGGACGCTCGTGCTGGGCCTGGCCATCACCCACCCGCCGGACGTGCTGAACGTCGTGCTGGTCGACTTCAAGGGCGGGGCCACGTTCACCCGGCTGGACGCGCTGCCGCACACGTCGGCGGTGATCACCAACCTGACCGATCACCTGGAACTGGTCGACCGGATGCGGGACGCGTTGTCCGGCGAGCTGACCCGGCGGATGGAGCTGCTGCGGGCGGCCGGCGACTTCGCCTCGCTGCGTGACTACGACCTGGCCCGGGCGACGTCCCGGCCGGACCTGCCGGCGCTGCCGACGCTGCTCGTCGTCGTGGACGAGTTCAGCGAGTTGCTCACCGCCCGCCCCGACTTCCTGGACGTGTTCGTGACGATCGGCCGGGTCGGAAGGTCGCTGGGCGTGCACCTGCTGCTCGCGTCGCAGCGGCTGGAGGAGGGTCGGCTGCGCGGGCTGGACACGCACCTGTCGTACCGGATCGGGTTGAAGACCTTCTCCGCGGCCGAGTCCCGGATCGTGCTGGGCGCCGACGACGCGTACCTGCTGCCGACCGCCCCCGGCAACGGCTACCTGCGGTTCGACACCGGCGAACTGGTCCGGTTCAAGGCCGCGTTCGTGTCCGGGCCGGCCGCGCAGCGGCGGCCGGAGCGGGTGGTCGACGAACCGTCGGGACCGCGAGTGTTCCGGCTGGGGCCCACTCCGATCGGGCCGGGCCGGCGGCCCCCGGCGCTCGCTTCCGAGCCGCGCTCCGGACCGGATCCGGGCGCGGGGCCGACCGTGCTGGAGGTCGCGGTGGCCCGGCTGGCCGACGCCGGGGTTCCGGCCCACGAGGTGTGGCTGCCGCCGCTGCAGGATCCGCCGTCGCTGGATCTGCTGCTGCCGACCTCGCCGGCGCCGGCCGGCGCCGGCTTCGGTCGGGTGCCGCTGGGCTGGGTGGACCGGCCGTTGGAGCAGGCCCGCGGAGTTCTCCAGGTGGACCTGTCCGGCTCCGCCGGCCACGCGGCGATCGTCGGCGCGCCGCAGAGCGGGAAGTCGACCGCCCTGTGCACGTTGATCTGCGCGTTGGCGTTGGCCCACGGACCGGACCAGCTGTCGGTGTACTGCATCGACCTGGGCGGCGGCTCGCTGTCGACGATCGCCGCGCTGCCCCAGGTCGGCGTGGTCGCCGGCCGGACCCAGCCGGACCTGGTCCGGCGCACGGTCGCCACGGTCGAACGGGCGCTGGCCGACCGCGAGGCGGCCGCCGCGGCGGGCGCCTCCTCGCCCGTCGACGGCCTCGGTGACGTGGTGCTGGCGATCGACGGTTGGGGCTCGCTGCGGGAGTCGTTCGAGCCGCTGGAGGCCCGGGTCACCTCGATCGCCGCCCGCGGCCTGAACTACCGGGTCCACGTGGTGCTGACCGCCGCCCGGTGGGCGGAGATCCGGCCGGCCCTGAAGGACCTGATCGGCACCCGGATCGAGTTGCGGCTGGGCGACCCGCTCGACTCCGACGTCAACTCCCGGGTGGCGGCGACGGTCCCGGCCGGTCGGCCGGGCCACGGGCTCACCCGGGACGGGCTGCACCTGCTGACCGCGGTCCCCCGGGTCGACGGCGGCACGACCGCGGAAGGCCTGCCGGCCGCGAACCGGCAGCTGGTCGACCTGGTCCGCGGCCGCTGGCCGGGTCGCGCCGCCCCCGACGTCCGGCTGCTGCCCACGGTGCTGCGGTCCGTCGACCTGCCGGACCCGCCGGATCCGGCCGCCGGTGTGCTGATCGGGGTCGACGAGGAGCTGCGCCCGGTCGTCTGGAGCCCGGCGACTGACCGGCACCTGCTGGTGTTCGGCGAGGAGCAGTCCGGCAAGTCGACCCTGCTGGGCCGGCTGATCCGCACCCTGTCCGCCCGGCATCGCGCCGACCAGGCCCTGTTCTTGGTGTTCGACCCCGATCGGGCGCTCGCCTCGATCCCCGTGCGACGCGATCAGCTGATCGCGTCGGCCGCGACCGGCCGGGAGGCGTCAGCGGTGGTGGCCGCCTACGTCGACCGGTTGGCGGCCCGGATCCCACCGCCCGGGATGCCGGCCGACCAGGTTGCCGGGCGCGGCTGGTGGGGGTCGCCGGCCGACATCTTCCTGGTCGTGGACAACTACGAGCGGCTGTCCGGCTCGGCGCCGCTGGCCCCGCTGGTGCCGCTGCTGGACCACGCCGCCGACATCGGCCTGCACCTGATCGTCGCCCGGCAGGCCCGCGGGGCGGCCCGGGCGATGTACGACACCGTCTACGCCACACTGAAGGACGTGGGGACCCCGGTGCTGCTGCTGTCCGGCCCGGAGGCCGAGGGCGCGATCGTCGGCCGCGCCAAGATGTCCCCGCAGCCACCCGGGCGGGGTGTGTGGGTGCCGCGGCGGGGCGCCGACCTCGTCGTCCAGGCGGTCATCGACGACGGCCCGGGTCCGGACGGGGCCCGGCGATGACGACTCCCGACCGCGACCGGACGCCGGACCCGGGTGCCGACGACCCGCCGAGCGGCGAGCCGAGCCCGCGGCAACCTCCCGGCCCGGACGAGCGACGGCGCCCGCTGCTGATGGATCCGGCGGGCGCCCGACCGACGGGCTTCGCACCGCCGTCCGCGCTGTCCGGATCGTCCCCGGCGCCGGCCGGTCGCGCGGGAATCGAGGGGTCGGGGATCGCGAACCGACCTCCCGCGGCGACCAGCCCGTGGGCCCCGGGCACGTCCGGTTCGATCCGGCCCGGCCGCCCGCACACCCCGTCCGTGCTGGCCGGGCCCACCCCGCTGATCGACCCCGTCGTCGACGCGGGGCCGCGGACGCATCCGTCGCCGGAGTCGACGTTCGGCCCGGTCAGCCGGATGATCGCGGTGTCCGTCCGCACCCCGTCGTCGCGCATCGATCTGGTTCTGGCCGACCGGACGACGATCGCCGAGGTCCTGGAGACCGTGCTCGACGTCGCCCCCCGGTCGCTGCGCGAGCAGGCGCTGGCCCACGGCGGGTGGATCCTGCGCACCGCCGCCGGGCGGCCACTCCCGGGCGGCACCACCCTGGTGGACGAGGGCGTCGGGCCGGGCACCACGCTGTTCCTGGCCGGCGCCGACACCGCCGAGACCGCCGTGGTGTACGACGACGTCGCGGATGCGGTGGCCGACGCCGCCCGGGCGGACGGCACCGCCTGGCCGGCCGGCGCGGGCCGGATCGTCGCGTTGGGCGCGACGGCGGCGTTCGCGGTGCCGGCGCTGCTCGCGGTGGTGGCCCTGGGCCCGCCGTGGACGACGCCCGCGGTGGTGCTCGGCGTGGTCGCGGTCGTGCTGCAGGTGGTGGCCGGGGTGGTCGCCCGCCGGCGGGGCGACCGCGGGGTGGCGCTCACCGTGGCCGTGCTGTCCGTGCCGGCCGGCGCGTTGGCTGCCGTGCTGGCCGCGGCCGGCCGGGGTTCCTTGGCCGCGCTGGGCCCGCTGCCCTGGTTGCTGGGGGTGCTGACGGCCGCGGTGCTGGCCGGCACGGCCGCCCTGGCGATCGGCGCCCGGTTGGTGCCGTTCGGGGCGATCATCACGGGGGCGGCGGTGCTGGCGGTGGCGCTGACCGCGGCGGTCGCATTCGACCTCGGTCCGCCGGCCACCGCCGCCCTGGTGTGCGGTTTGGCGACCTGCCTGATGCCCGCGGCACCGGCGCTGTCCCTGCGGCTGGCGGCCTTCGAGCCGGATCCCTTGCCGGCGGCGGCGGCGGACATCGCCGCCAACCGACGTCCGGTGGATGCCCGGGACGTGCGGGAACGGACCGGCCGGGCGGTCCACCTGCTGACCGGATTCGTGCACGGGTTGGCCTGGCCGGCGCTGGCCGCCGGGGTCTTCCTCGCCGTCGGCGAGGCGCCGGCGGGCCGGGCGTTGACCGCGGTGGTCGGCGCCGCCCTGCTGTTGCGGGCCCGGCTCTTCCGGACCCTGGGCCAGCGGCTGCCGCTGCTGCTGACCGGCCTGGGGTGCCTGGTCGCGGTGCCCACCGGGCTGTTGATCCAGGCCGCCGGGTCGACATCGGTGGTGGTCGCGGCCGTCGTCGCGGGCCTGGCCGCGGTGGCGGCGGCCGCCGTCGCCG
>JBDHZW010000309.1:0-6300 GCA_039812105.1 Nakamurella sp. | reverse complement strand
CGCTCATGCCGACTTCTCCGCAACTGCCTGGGACAGCCCGATGTTGCCGGACCGCCCGCTGGTGATCAGTTCCACGATCTGCCCGGTGGTGACGTCGGCGGCCGCGACATCGGCGGCCACCCGGCCCAGGTACAGGGCGCAGACCCGGTCGCTGACCTCCTTGACGTCGTTCATGTTGTGGCTGATCAGCAGCACGCCCAGGCCGTTGTCGGCCAGCCGCCGGACCAGATCGAGCACCTGCCGGGTCTGCGCGACGCCCAGCGCCGCGGTGGGCTCGTCGAGCATCACGACCTTGGAGTTCCACAGCACCGACTTGGCGATCGCCACCGTCTGACGCTGGCCGCCGGACAGGCTGGAGACGAGCTGCCGGACGGAGGCCACGGTCCGGACGGACAGGGAGGCGAGGGTGTCGCGGGCCTTGATCTCCATCTGCGCCTCGTCCAGCACCAGGCCGGACTTCGGTTCCCGGCCCAGGAACATGTTCTGCACGATGTCCAGGTTGTCGCACAGGGCCAGGTCCTGGTAGACGATCTCGATGCCTAGTGCGGCCGCGTCGCGCGGGTTGGAGACGTGGACCGGCTGGCCCTCGAAGATGTAGTCGCCGCTGTCGATCCCGTGGATGCCGGCGACGCACTTGACGAGCGTGGACTTGCCGGCGCCGTTGTCGCCGACCAGCGCGGTGACCTGGCCGGGGTAGACCTTCAGGTCAACGCTGTGGAGCACCTGGACGGCACCGAAGCTCTTGTTCACCCCCCGCAGCTCGAGGATGGGGGTGCTCGGATTGGTCATCGGCCGCTCCTTCGATTCCGACGGGACACGTTGCCAGGACTGCACTCCGGGCCCGGACGACGGCGTGTCGTCCGGGCCCGGGAGCCTCAACCGGCGGTCAGCTGATGCCGGCCGCTTGGCAGGCCGCGGTGAAGTCGGCGGTGCAGACCTCGGCGGCGGTGGCGCCACCGGCGGTGATCACGTCCTTCACGTTGTCCTTGTAGATGGCCTCCGGCGTCTCCAGGATCGCCTGCACCTCACGGTTGCCGGTGGTGTCCTGGACGGTGCCGGTGGTCTGCGGGGTCTGGCCCTGGGCCAGCGCGATGGCGACCTTGGCCAGCGCCGCGGCCTCCTTGTTGGTGTCCTTGAAGACCGTCATGCACTGGTCACCGGCCAGGATGTTCTGCAGGCCCTGCACGGTGGCGTCCTGCCCGGTCACCGGGATCTGCAGGCCGTTCTTCTTGTTGATCGCGATCACCGCGTTGCCCAGCCCGTCGTTGGCCGCCAGCACACCGTCGATCTTGCCGCCCTGCGCGGTGAACATCTGCTCGTAGATGGTGCCCGCCTGCTGGTTGTCCCAACCCGGCACGGCCTGCTCGGCGACGACCTTCAAGTTGGTCATCGGGTCGAGCACGGAGTGCGCGCCCTGGGAGAAGGCGGTGGCGTTGGAGTCGTCCGGCGAGCCGTTCAGGAACACGATGTTCTTGTCGCCGCTGCCCAGGCACTTGGCCAGGCCGGTGCCCTGCAGCTTGCCGACCTCGGTGTTGTCGAACGAGACGTAGTAGTCGGCCTTGCCGCCGAGGGTGAGCCGGTCGTAGTCGATGGTCTGCACACCCTGGGAGGCCGCCTTGGCCTGGATAGCCGCGCCGGACGCGTTGTCCAGGTTGACGATGGCCAGCACGGTCGCCCCGTTGGCGATCATCTGGTCGGCGATGGTGGCCATGGCCGCCTTGTCACCGTTGGCGTTCTGGATGTCGTACTCGACACCCGCGGCCTCGAAGGCCTTCTGCAACGCGGGCCGGTCCTGGGTCTCCCAGCGCGCCGAGGACTTGGTGTCGGGCAGGATGACGCCGACCTTGCCGCTGACGGCGCCGCCGCCTGCGGAGGCCGATCCAGAGGCCGCCGCGCTGCCCGAGGTGGCGGCCGAGGTGGTGGTACCCGACGAGCTGGAGCTCGATCCACAGGCGGCCAGCAGCAGCGCTCCGGCTGCCACCATTCCGACGATCGCAGTGGACTTCAGGCGCATGAACAGTTCCTCTCCAATGAGGTCCGAACGGCCGGCGTGGCCGTCGGGGAACGCGGGACACCGCACCGGCGGGACTGCCGAACCACGGGCGACCCGGTTCGGGAAGCTCGCACTAGTACGGTGGTCACACAAACTATTGAGGCCGACATCCCGTGTCAATCAACGCGAAGGTCACAGTTTGGTAAGTGTCCCAACGAAGTCGCTCCGTCGACTTCGGGAGTAAGTGAACCGGGGTGAACCCGCTCTCCGGACCACTCGATCGGCGGATGGGAGCGATTCCACCATCCGGCGGTATCGATCATGGACCCGGGCGGCGGGGTGGGCAACCCGGCCGGTCACGGCGCTGCTCACGACCCGCCCCGCCCCACCGGGTCACGGACCGCGCCCGGCCGCCTCAGCCGGAACGTGACCCGAATGGCTGAACTTCGCTTTCACCGCCGACGAGCGGTCGGGACCCGGCCGGGTCAGACGCGGGAGAACTCCGAGGCACGTCGGACCTGATCGTCGGACGGCCGGATCCCGGTGTACAGGGCGAATTGCTCGGCCGCCTGCGCGGCGATGATCTCCGCTCCGCTGATCGTCCGCTTGCCCAGCGCCTGGGCCGCGGCCACGAACGGGGTCCGGGACGGGAACGCGACGACGTCGAAGACGATGTCGGCCCGCTCGATCGCCGCTCGGTCGAACGGCAGATCGTGCTCGTGCGGACCGCCGGCCATCCCGATCGGGGTGACGTTGACCAGCAGCGGCGCCCGCCGGTGGCCGACCTCCGGGACCCAGCCGAACCCGTACTGGGCCGCCAGGGCCGGGCCGCTGCGGGGGTTCCGCGCCACGATGGTGCCGGTTCGCAGTCCGTGGTCGCGCAGGGCCGCGACCACCGCCTTGCCCATGCCGCCGCTGCCCGACAGCAGGAACTCGGTGCCGGGCGGCACGTCGTGCCGGGCCAACGCGGTGGCCACCGCGAGGTAGTCGGTGTTGTAGCCGGTCAGGTGTCCGTCGGTGTTCACGATGGTGTTCACCGACTCGATCACCGCCGCGGACGGGTCGAGCTCGTCCAGCAGCGGGATGCAGGCCTCCTTGTACGGCATGGACACTCCGGCCCCGCGGATGCCCAGCCCGCGGATACCGGCGACCGCAGCGGCGATGTCGGTGGGGGCGAAGGCCTTGTAGACGAAGTTCAACCCCAGTTCGTCGTACAGGTAGTTGTGGAACCGGGTGCCGATGTTGCTCGGCCGCGCGGCCAGCGAGATGCACAGCGTGGTCTCGCGATTCAGGCTCTCGGTGCTGGGCACGTCATCTCCCGGGCGGTCGGCGGGCTGGGCTGTCAGGTGGGCCGGGCGCCCGAGCTTGCGAGGGGGCCATCGAGCACCGACGGTCTGTCCCGCGAGCAGTATCCCGCGGGACCCGACCTAGTAGGAGTACCGCGGGCCACCCGCGGCGCCCGACCCGGTGACGATGGCGATGCCGGCGGAGGTGCCGATCAGGTCGGCGCCGGCCAGCAGCAGCGCGCGCACCTGCTCGATCGTCCGGATCCCCCCGTTGGCCTTGACCCCGACCGAGGGTGGCACGCAGCGGCGCAGGTACCCGGTGGACGCCGGGTCGGCGACGCCGACCGAGAACCGGGAGGCGATGGACACGAAGGCGGCGCCGGCGTCCACCGCGGCCTGTACCGCCCGCGCTCGCTGCCGCTCGTCCAGCAGGGGCAGCTCGAGCATCAGCTTGACCCCGACCGGCGCGGCCGCGGAGACCACCGCGTGCAGGTCGTCGGCGAACTCCGTCACCCGGCCGGACAGCAGGAAGCCGATGTTGACGGTGGCGTCCAGTTCGTCCACCCCCGCGTCCACCAGCGCCCGCACCTCGGCCACCCGGACCGGGGTGGGGGCGCTGCCATGCGGGTAGTTGACGATCGACCCGATGCGGGCGACGGTTCCGCGCAGTTCGCTGCGGGCGACCGGCACCCAGCAGGGCGGCACGATGGCCGCGTCGAAACCGTGCTCGACGGTCTGCGCGACGTGCTCGCGCACCTGCCGGTCGGTGATCGCCTGCCCGATCAGGGTGTGCTGAATCCGACCGGCCAGCTGGGCGGGAGGTAGCACCAGCGCCGGGTTGGTGGCGGACGGCGTCTCGGAGATCGACGTGTCCAGGTCGGACGGCACGGGGGCCAGTCTGGCACCAGGTCCGGCCGACCGCCGGTCGGTGGCATGCTGCACCCGGGGGAGCGGCGGCCGGCTCCCGGGAGGCTGGAGGCACAAGGTGACGAACCGAGCGCTCGACGAGGAGCGAACTCGGCCGCGGTCCACGACGGCGATCGTGGCCGTCCTGGCGTTGTGCGGCACCGCGGTCGCCCTGCAGCAGACGATGGTGGTGCCGCTGCTGCCCGAGTTCCCCCGGATCCTCGGCGTCAGCTCCGACGACGCATCGTGGCTGGTCACCGCGACCCTGCTGACCAGCGCGGTGGCCACCCCGGTGATGTCCCGGCTGGCCGACATGCTGGGCAAGCGGCTGATGATGCTGGTCTGCATGGTCGCGATGACGGCCGGGTCGGTGCTCGCCGCGCTCGGCACCGCATTCACCATGGTGATCGCCGGGCGGGCACTGCAGGGTTTCGCGGCGGCGCTGATCCCGATCGGGATATCCATCATGCGGGACGAATTGCCGCGGGAGCGGGTGAGTTCTGCGGTCGCGCTGATGAGCGCGACCCTGGGCATCGGTGGCGCGCTTGGCCTTCCACTGGCCGGAATCGTCTCGGAGAATCTGGGTTGGCACGCCAACTTCTGGCTGTCCGCGATCGTCGGCGTCGTGCTGGTGGGGGCGATCCTGCTGGTGGTGCCGGAGTCCCGGGTGCGCACCGGCGGATCCTTCGACTACCTGGGCGCGGTGCTGCTGTCGGCCGCGCTGACCGGTCTGCTGCTGGTCGTCTCCAAGGGCGGGTCGTGGGGCTGGGGCAGCGAGCCGGTCATCGTGCTGTTCCTGATCGCGGTGGGCGCGCTGGGCGCCTGGGTGCCGTACGAACTGCGGATCGGGCATCCCCTGGTCGACCTGCGCACGTCGGCCCGCCGCCCGGTGCTGCTGACCAACATCGCCTCGGTGCTGCTGGGCTTTGCGATGTTCGCGAACCTGCTGCTGACCACCCAGGAGCTGCAGATCCCGGCGGTCACCGGCTACGGATTCGGGTTGCCGGTGATCACCGCCGGGTTGCTGATGGTGCCGTCGGGCCTGGCCATGGTGGTGTTCGCACCGGTGTCCGGGGCGATGATCAACCGGTTCGGCGGCCGGATCACCCTGATCGTCGGGGGTCTGGTGATGGCCGGGTCCTACGTCGCCCGGGTCTTCCTGTCCGGCAACCTCACCGCCGTCGTCATCGGGTCCACGCTGGTCAGCATCGGCACCGCCATCTCCTATGCCGCGATGCCGACGCTGATCATGGCCTCGGTGCCGATCACCGAGACGGCCAGTGCGAACGGCCTGAACACGCTGCTGCGGGCGATCGGCACGTCCACCTCGAGCGCGGCCGTCGCCGCCATCCTGGGCACCGTCACGATCACCGTCGGCACCCTGACCGCCCCCGCCTACGCGGCGTTCCAGGACGTGTTCTGGATGGCGGCGTGCGCGGCGCTGGTCGCCTGCGCGATCGCCTGGTTCATCCCGCGCCGGGTGGCGGTGGCCCCGAGCGGGGCACCGGTGCCGGCCCGGGGCACCGACCAGGTCAGCGCCGGTGCGAACCGCGATGTCGTGGTGCACGGCCGCATCCGCAAGCCCGGCGGGGGCGCCCCGGCCCCGGCGGTGGTCACCGTGGTCACCACGGCCGGCGAGGCGGTGGACTGGAGCCGCGCCGATCACGACGGCAGCTACTCGGTCGCGCTGCCCGGCCCGGGCAGTTACCTGGTGCTCGCCAACGCCCAGGGCTGGTCGCCCAAGGCGCAGGTGATGACCTTCGAGCACGCCGCCGACCTGACCGGGATGGCCGACATCACCCTCACCGACCAGCTGACCCTGTCCGGCCGGGTGGTCCGGAGTGATCAGCCGGTGCCGCACGCGCTGGTCTCGCTGTCCGAGGCGACCGGCGCGTCGGTGGACTCGCTGACCGCCGACGAGGACGGGCGCTGGTGCCTGCCGCTGCCGCCGCCCGGCCGCTACGTGGTGGCCGTGCTGGCGCCGGACTCGTGCGCCACCGCCGCCCGAAAGGTGGTGCTGGACGCGCGGTCCGCGGTGGTGGACGTGGTCGTGTCCGAGCAGGGGCAACCCACCGGACGGCCCGGTGCCGCTACCTGATCGGCGCTACCTGATCG
>JBDHZW010000308.1:0-6303 GCA_039812105.1 Nakamurella sp. | reverse complement strand
TCGCGATGCCCCCGGTGCACGCCGAGTTCCGCTACCGCAGCGACGACCCGTTCGCGGTCCAATTGCTGCTCTCGATCGACCAGAGCCCGGCCATCGCCTGGACCTTCGGACGCGACCTGCTCCTGGAGGGGGTGCGTGGGCCGGCCGGGATCGGCGACGTGCAGATCTTCCCCGTCCACGACGGCACCGTCATCGAACTGCGGTCCGGCGAGCAGACCGCCCGGCTCCTCTCGCATACCCCCGACCTCATGGACTTCCTCGACCGCAGCGTCGAGATCGTGCCCACCGGATCCGAGTCCGGCTACTTCGAGATCGAGTCCGACCTCCGCAACCTCCCGATTCACGACGCGTTCGAGGCGTGAATCGACCCCGGCACCGATCCGTGTGATCGGTGCCCGTAGGCCGCACCGCCTGCGCCAGCCGGACCCGATCGGCGACGAGCCACATCGGACCGGGCCCATCGAGGGGTTGGGCAGCCATCGGGGGATGGCTCGGCGTTGGTGGTCCCGGCCGGACGCGTGGTCGACACCATGGGAGTGGTGCCTGGTTTGGTTGCCGCCCACCGCGTCGGATAGAGTTGCCGGGCTCACGCAGCCGGAGACGGCCGCGGGAGACAGTGCGGACGTAGCGCAGTTGGTAGCGCATCACCTTGCCAAGGTGAGGGTCGCGGGTTCGAGTCCCGTCGTCCGCTCGGAAGGGGTGCCGGGCAACTCACTCGGAATGCCTCCGCGGTGGGATGGCCGAGAGGCGAGGCAACGGCCTGCAAAGCCGTGTACACGGGTTCGAATCCCGTTCCCACCTCGTACGACCGTCATCCGACGGGTCCCGGGCGATTAGCTCAGCGGGAGAGCGCTTCCCTGACACGGAAGAGGTCACTGGTTCAATCCCAGTATCGCCCACACTGTTTTGCCTGATCAGAGCCTATGGCTCGATCACCGTGGGGAGCCCGTGGGGAATGGGCAGGCGGCACGGAGTGACACGCATGCCTTCCGACCCGCGTCAAGTCGACCGCGACGCCGCGCCCGCCGAGCTGGTGGTGGCCCGCGCCGCCCAGCCGGCCGACGTCAACCGCCTCGTGGCCGCTGCGGTGCGCCTCCGGAGTGCGGTCCTCGCGCCCCCGGCCAGGATGCGGCCATGAAACTGACCCGGGCGCTTTCGACACGGTCCGGTGGAGGCTCCGGCGCCCCCGACTGCTCCGACTGGCACCCCGACGTCCGCGGCACCCGCACGGACAAGCCCCACTAGCCGACCAGCGTCCAGGATCCGGCGCAACCTTGCAGGTCGCCGATGTCGCCACCCTGGATGGTGGCGATGGTCGTCAGTCCGTTGTCGAGGAGCCCGCCATCCCGGCTTCGGATCGCCCAGTAGACGCCCGGTCCGCCGGCCCGCGCGCATTGCCAGGTGCCGGGAGTCATCTGCGATCCGATCAGGTATGAACCGTTTGCCTTCGGCCCGGCCGGATCATCGGACGGGCCGGGCTCTGCGGTCACAGTGTCGACGACGGTCGCGGTCACGCTGATGGTGACGGGGTCGGCGGCGACCGTCTGCGTGACGAGGGTTGGCACCTTCTGTGTCGACGCCATGATGAGCGCGCCGCCCAGCCCCCCGACGATCAGGGTCAGCCCGAGCGCAACAATCCGTCCGCCTTGCCCCATTGCATCCCCCTGTGACCGTTCTTTGTCGGAGTGTAATCGCCCGGACCCGCCAACACAGAAGGTCCAGAGTCACCGTCCGTACGCCGATCGCCCGGCGACGCCTCCGATCTCGCGGCGGCGGGCCTCCTCACACAGCACTCCGGCGAGCCCGCAACCTGCCCGTCGTCGGGCGGCGACAAGCCCTCCCGCGCACGCACCTCGTCGTGTCTCCGTATGTCGATCTTCAGGGCCACCGCGTAATCGTCCATGCGAGTCTTGAATCGGCGCGGACCTGGCCGTCCAGGTGCCGCCGATCTCTTCGGCGGGCACATGAAAGATCGTCGCGACGCGATCGGCGGTCATCGGCGCCGCGTTCATACACTGGGCTTCCGCCGGGCTCACGTGAGCGACGTCCACGACCAGCCATTGCCCGTGACCAGAACATCGCCGGACTTGACGAACTCCTTGTAGCGGCCTTGTCGGCTCATTCTCGTCCGGCGTCAGCGAACGCGACCGGTTCGCCAGGATGCCTTGAGGGTTGGCCGCTGGCCACGCGCCGGCGGTGGCGGCCGGCAACCGGTACAGGCGGCACGTAGCCGGGAAAACCGCGGAGCGGCAACATGATCCCTACCGTCCCTCCGCCGGGAACGGATCGACTGAACCGCTCTGCGTCGGTACAGCCCGTCCTGGCGCCGCGGGCCGTTCACTCGACGACCCGAATCCACCGGCGGTCCCATTCGTCGGCCCGGCCGCCCCGGCCCAGCCCGCTGCCCCGGCTCTCCCCCGCCCCCGCGCCGCTGCGCTGATCGATGTCTCAGATCCACGCCCGCTTTGCCCGATTTGATGAGACTTGGATCAGCGCACCCGCCAGCACCACCGGCCGCAAACGAAGTCAACCAGCCGGCTTCACCCGTTGAAGGCGGCGTCGGCGTTGGCGATCACCGGCGGCACGGCGGCGAACACGAGTCCGACGTCACCGGGGATGTAGCCGCACTCGACCCGGGCCGGCGGGTTGTAGGTGCGCCTGATCCATTGGGCCTTGTCCTGGAACCCGCCACCGTCGATCGGTCCCGAGTTGACGCTGGTGAGCTGCGCGGTCAGGTCCACCGACGGCTGTGTCACGGCCGGCGCCGGGTTGCCGTCGTTGAACTGGTTGGTGTTGATCACCGAGAACGCCCAGTTCTCCCAGATGACCCCGGACTGGTTGGTGCCCTCGGCCGCGGGCATCACGTTCCCGGGCAGCGCGTCCCCCCAGATGATGTTGTCGACGCACTTGAAGGTGGACAGGTCCGCCGAGCTCATCTGCGTCTGGTAGTCCGGCCGCAGGTCCCACACCGGCCAGGCCAGCGGCAGCATCGACGCGTAGCTCTGCGCGATGGTGCTGGCGTTGATCGCGGTGTAGCTGTCCTGCAGGCTGCTGCCCTCCTGCCAGCTCCAGGCGTCGTCGGTGCCGGTGGCCACGCCGACGGTGTGCAGCTTGCCGTAGTCGGACACCAGGATGCCGGCCAGCCGGTCCAGCGAGTCCAGGTAGCCCTCCTGCGACGTCGCCAGCTGCTTCTCGATCTGCTGGATCTGCCCGCGCAGCACCGCCTTGGGGTTGCCGCTGGGGTCGGTCTGCGCGTACGTGGCCATCTCGCCGGCCGCCGACAGCAGGCCCAGGGCGGCGCCGCTGTCGCCGATCTCGGCCACCGCGGCGATCGACGAGGCCAGGCTGGAGACGTCGACGAACATGTCCAGCACGTTGAACGAGCTGTTCGCCGTCGGCGGAGGCGGCCGCGGGATCGAGTTCTGCACCGCGGTGTAGACGTCCTGGATGTTCAGCTCCTCGACCGTCGAGGACGCCGCGAACGGGGTACTCAGGTTGGTGGCCAGCGCCCGGGTGTTCTCCACCCAGCCGAACTCGGCCAGCAGCTGCTGCTTGACCGCCTCGAAGTTCGCCCCGCAGCTGGCCGGGTCGCCCGGGGTCGGCGGGTTGCTCGGGCAGTCCCAGGCGGCCAGTCGACCGGACAGGCTGCCGAAGTCCTCGTTGGTGTTCGGGTAGGACGAGCGGACGTCGGTGTGGATGGTCAAGTAGGTGCCGATGACCGCGACGGACGGGTCGCCGTCGTAGGGCCAGCCGGTGGGGTCCTGGTAGATCACCGGGTAGAGCCCCAGGTTGATCCCGGAGTCCGGGTCCCCGCCCTGCGGGTCGCCGCTGATCGGATGCACCGTCCAATCCCGGCCGCGGGCCAGGTCGGCGACCAGCCGGCCGTTCTGCCGGGCGCCGGCCAGCGGGGTGGACTCGACCGCGGTGCCGTGCCAGGGCAGCTGATCGGCCACCCCGACCAGGGCGTACGGGGTGCCGCCGGTCATCGACTGCACGGCCAGCTCCGGGGTGCCGCCGTACTGGTCGAGCATCTCCAGGTCGGCCCCGGCCGGCGAGAACTGCCCGGTCCCGACGCTCTGCACGATCACCACCTGCTGGTCGTTGATCAGGTCGGAGGGGGCCATGTACCGCCCGGTGCCGAACGGCGGGTGGCCGATCATGGCCGAGCCGAGCTGCGACCCGGTGCTGACGGTCTGGTGGTTCAGCAACTGCAGCGTGGTCCGGTCGAGCACCACCACGTTCCACCCGTTCACCCCCGGGGTGGGCGCGAACGTCCGGTCGCCGACCGCGATCACGCAGTCCCCCACCCCCGGCACGTTCGCGCAGGTCTGCACCTGGGTGTACTGCTCGTCCCCGGCGACGACGACATAGCTGGACACGCCGCCGGTCTCGGTGGGCGTGCCGGCGACCAGGTCGCCCCGCAGCCGCCCGAGGTCGGCGCCGCCCTGCACGGTGGTCGCCCGCCAGGCTTGGCCGGTGTCCATCCCGGGCACGCCGATCAGGCTGAACCCGCCGGCCACGGTCCCGTTGTGCACCCAGCCGGTCGTGTCGGTGAAGCAGTAGTTGGTGGCGCCGGTCCAGCAGGCCGGCAGGTTCAGGTACCACTCGCCCGGGTAGGCGCCGCCGATGTGGCCCAGCGCGGTCTGCAGCCCGGCCAGGTCCGCCCCCGCCGCCGCGGTCCGGTCCGGCGGGTTGGAGACGACCACGAACTTGGTGTCGTCGGTGCCCAGCGCGGCCAGATCGGTGCCGAGCTGGTTCATCCCGGCCGTCGTCGCCGGGTACCCCTTGGTGTAGGTCAGGCCGCCGGGCAGGTTGGTCGCCGGACCCAGGTTGCTCCGGTTGAGGATGGTGACCTGCACGTCGTCGGTCACCGGGTAGCTCTGCCCGCCGATCACCAACGCCGACCCCTGGGTCGGGTCCTGCGTGTCGAACGGCAGCAGCAACGTCGGGCTGGTCGCCGACACGGTGATCACCGCCGACGCCGCGGCCCGGCCGGCGCCCACGGTCACCCGGACCCGGTAGTAGCCGGGCACGTCCGGTGTCAGCGAGTACGTGCGGCCGGTCCCGGCGACGGAAACCCCGCTGGTCGCCGGCTTCTCGACCAGCGACCAGCGGACGTCGGCGTCCCGGAGCCGGCCGGCGGCGAGCCGAGACCCGCTCGCGTCCAGCGTCGCCGCCTGCCCGACGAAGGCCTGGTTGAACGTCGGCCCGCCGGTCAGCGCCTGGCCGGCCAGCGAGACCAGCGGCAGGTTGTGCCGCTGGTCGACGACGAACGCCCGGCGGTAGCTCTGGGTGCGCCCGTCGTCCATCGTCACGGCGATCTCGACAAGGTTCCGGCCCGGGCGCAGGCCGGCCAGGGTGGCCAGCACCACCCGGCGGCCGCCGTCGACCGGCTCGGCGGCCAGCAGCCGGTCGGTGACGTCCGTGCCGTTCAGCCGGGCGGTCAGCGCCGAGATGCCCGACGACGGCAGGGCGATCCGGGCGGTCGGCACCGCGTCGGCGCGGAGGGCCCCGTCCCACGCCTGGTCGATCAGCCCGTCGGCCGGGTAGGTGACCAGGAACTGCGACACCACTGTCTGCACGCCCGCCGAACCGGGGCCGGTCGACATGATCACCAGGCGGTTCACCCCGGGCCGCAGCCCGTTGTCCGCGGACAGCCGCGCGGTCGCCGTGCCGCGGCCGCGCAGGTCGACCGGGTGCCCGTTGAGCCGGGCCGAGGCGATCGTCCGGCCGCCGAGCCGCACCACGGCCGGCGTCGTCACCGTGCCGGCGGCGTCCAGACTCCGCGTGGGCAGGGCGGAGTCGTCCCGCGGGCTGACGATGGTCAGGTCGGACGGCCGGTGCCGGTCGCCGCCGGCCGAGGCCGGGGCGCCGGCGACGGTGACGGTGCCCGCGGTCGCGGCCGGCGCGCCGGCCAGCACCGAGACGGCCAGCAGCACAACGACGACCGCGGCGCGGAGCGGACGGCGCCCGGCGGCCCTGCGGCGGACCGGACGGACGGGCAGCAGCAAGCCCATGACGACCTCAGCTCCGATGGGAAGGCCGGGCCGGTGCGCCGGCACACGTGGACAACGCGGGACCGCCGGAAAGCGTCGTCACGATAACGCGGCCGATGCCGCCCTGCCATTGATGTCGGAGCGCGAAGGGGCCTCAGCGGCCGCGCGCGAAGGCCACCTCGAAGAACGTCCGGATGATGATCTTGACGTCGAGCCAGAGCGACCAGTTCTCGATGTAGTAGTTGTCGTACCGGGCCCGGTCGGCGATCGAGGTGTCCCCGCGCAGGCCGCTGACCTGGGCCAGGCC
>JBDHZW010000307.1:0-6313 GCA_039812105.1 Nakamurella sp. | reverse complement strand
GGGTGCATCCCGGCGCGGTCGCCGCGGGCCGCCGGCACGGCCTGCGGCTGGGTCGGGCCCGCACCGCCCACATCGACCAGGTGCTGCAACCCGCCGACCTGGTCGTCGCGGTCTGCGACAACGCCCACGAGGAACTCGACCCCGATCTGCCCCGGCTGCACTGGTCGATCCCGGACCCGGTCCGGGTCGGCACCGACGAGGCGTTCGACGCCGCTTACGACGAGATCGACCGCCGCATCCACGCCCTCACCGATCGCCCGCCTGCTTGAGAATCGAGGAACGAACCGTGAGCACCCCGACCACCCCGACCTGGGAAACCCTGTCCCTGGACCAGACCCTGGCGTTGCGGCACGCCGCGACCCGGCTGGCCGGCGAGTTCGACGGGATCTTCGGAGCCGCGACCATCGAACGGTTCCTGCACTCCTCGTACGACCAGTTCGCCGGCCGGGCCACGGTCAGCAAGTTCCTGCCGCTGATGGCCGAGCGGTTCGCCCGGCAACGCCTCCGGGCGCTGGCCAAGATCGAAGGGCTGCACGACGACGGCAAGCCGACCGTGCTGTTCCTGTGCACCCACAACGCCGGCCGCTCGCAGATGGCGCTCGGGTTCTTCCAGCAGCTGGCCGGTGACACCGGCGTGGCCTGGTCCGGCGGCTCCGAACCGGGCATCGAGATCAACCCCGCGGCGATCAACGCGATGTCCGAACGGGGCATCGACATCGGCGGGGAGTTCCCCAAGCCGTGGACCAACGAGACCGTCCGCGCCGCCGACGTGGTCATCACCATGGGCTGCGGAGACGCCTGCCCAATCTTCCCCGGGAAACGTTACGAGGACTGGCCGGTCGACGACCCCGCCGGACAGGACCTGGACGCCGTCCGCCGCATCCGCGATGACGTGGAACGCCGCGTCCGGGCCCTGCTCGACGAGCTGCACCTGCCCGCTGCCGGCGGCTGATCGTCCGTTGATCGTCCGCTGATGGCGCGCTGACGCTCAGCGGGGACCGGCGACCGCGAAGTACGACGCGACCGCCCGGTCCCGGGCGGCGGCCGCCCGGCACGAGGTGTCGCACACCCGCACCGTTCCGCGGACCTCGTCCATCCGCACCACCGGCCGGTCCGTGATCGACGTCCGCAGCCGGGCCCACGCGTTTCGCATGACCGCTCCCTTTCGTGAGTCGACGGCCGTCAGCTGGTCGGGACGGGTTTGGTGGCGCGGACGATCGCCGCGTGCATGCCCGGCGCGGCCTGGTGGGTGAACGTCACGTCGGCGTCGGCGAACCCGGCCGCAGCCAGACCGTCGAGGTACTCGCCGCGGGACAGGGCGCCGGCGATGCAGCCGACGTAGGAGCCGCGGTCGGCCCGGTCGGCCGCGGTGAGCTGGTCCTCGGCGACGACGTCGGAGATGCCGATCCGGCCGCCCGGGGTCAGCACCCGGAACATCTCGGCCAGCACCGCCGGCTTGTCGACGGACAGATTGATCACGCAGTTGGAGATCACCACATCGACCGCGCCGTCGGGCAGCGGGATCTGCTCGATGTGTCCCTTCACGAACTCGACGTTCGTTGCGCCGGCCTTGGCCGCGTTCGAACGGGCCAGCTCAAGCATCTCGTCGGTCATGTCCAACCCGTAGGCGAACCCGGTGGCGCCGACCCGCTTCGCCGACAGCAACACGTCGATCCCGCCGCCCGACCCCAGATCCAGGACCCGCTCACCGTCCCGCAGCTCGGCCACCGCGAGCGGGTTGCCGCAGCCCAGACTGGCCAGCACCGCCTCCTCCGGCAGGTCCGAGGTCAGTCCGGGCTCATACAGTCCGGCGCCGAACGGCGCGTCCGCCTCGTCCAGCACCGTCGCGCCGGCCCCGCAGCCGCCGCCGCAACAATCCGCCGTCGTCCCCGCTCCGCCGGCCTCGGTCACGGTCAGCGCCGCCCGCGCATACCGGTCCCGAACCTGTTCCCGCAGACCCTCATCCACCGTCGACATCTCGTTCACCCTCCACATCGGATCGACAATCATCGATGCGTCGAGAGTGCATCACGCATCGACCTCTGTCAATACGTATGGCAGGATGAATCCCGTGACCACCCGAACCCGACCAGCGCTGCCGCTGACCGACCTCGCGGCCTGCTGCAGCCCGACCACCGGCCAGGTCCTCGACCATGCCGAGGCCGAGCGGCTCGCCGGGGTGCTCAAGGCTCTCGCCGAGCCCAACCGGCTGCGACTGGTGTCGCTGATCGCCGCCAACGCCGCCGACGGCGCAACGTGCGTGTGCGACCTGATCGAGCCGATCGGACTGAGCCAGCCGACCGTGTCGCATCACCTGAAGGTGCTCACCGACGCCGGCCTGCTCGAGCGCGAGCAGCGCGGCAAGTGGGCCTACTACAGCCTGGTCCCGACCGCGTTGAACGCCGTCGCCGCCGCGATCACCCCTGCTCGATAACCCCACCGATAACGACGTCTCGGTCAAGGATCGGCCGCCCCATGGACCCAGTCGCAGTCACTGCGGAGATGCGCCGGGCGCAGGCCGACTTCCACGCGATGATCGCCGGAGCCACCCCCGCCGATCTGCGGCGCCGGACCGACGGAACCTGGTGGACGAACCGGCAACTGCTCTGGCACATGGTGTTCGGCTACCTGATCGTGCGGACCCTGCTGCCGTTGGTGCACCTGCTCGGCCGGCTCGGCTGGAGCCGCCGCTTCGCCGCCACCCTCAACGCCCTGCACCAACCGTTCCACCTCATCAACTACGCCGGCTCCGCCGGCGGCGGGCTGCTGCTGACACCTCGGCGGATGGCCGCGATCATGGACGCCACCATCACCGCCCTCGACCGGCGGCTCGCCCGGGAAACACCCGCGTCGCTCGCGCTGACCATGCACTTCCCGACCCGCTGGGACCCGTACTTCCGGGACACCATGACCGTCCTGGACGTCTACCACTACAGCACCGAGCACTACGACCACCATCGCCGCCAACTCACACTTGGGCAGCTCGGTAGAACCTGAACCGACCGTGGCCTTGCATTCGGTACCCAGGTACGGGTTTACCGTCGATGACATGACACAGACCGAACCCACCCGGGTGCCGGACGCCTGCACCCTGCCCACCGCGGACCAGCCGATGCGACTCGCCGAGTTCGACGCCCTGTTCGCCGCGGACGTCACCGACGTGCAGCAGCCCTCGGCCGACACCACTGTGCTGACCCTGCGGCCGGACCCCACGGCCGCCGCCCGGGCGGCCGACCTGGCCGCGCGGGAGACCGCGTGCTGCTCGTTCTTCGAGTTCGTCCTCACCGCGACCGGTGGGCAGCTGACCCTGCAGATCCGCACCCCCGCCGCGCACATCGAGGTCCTGGACGCCCTGGCCGACCGGGCCCGCCAGGCCGCAGCCCGATGACCGCGGGCCTGCGCGCCGGGCAGGTCGCGGCCGCCGCCGGGGTGAACCTGCAGACCCTGCGGTACTACGAACGCCGCGGTCTGCTCGACGAACCGGACCGCACCCTGGGCGGGCACCGGATCTATTCGGATCAGGCCGTCACCCTGCTCCGGGTCATCAAAACCGCACAACGGCTCGGGTTCTCCCTCAACGAGGTCGCCGAACTCCTGGAAACCGGCACGCACCACCACGGCCGCCGTGACGCCGGCCTACAGGCCAAGGCGGCGGCCAAGATCGCCGAGATCGATCGGAAGATCGCCGACCTGACCGTGATCCGGGAGTCGCTGGTCCAGGCCGTCGACGCCGGCTGCGACGACCTCGTCACCTGCGCCGGCAGCTCCTGCTGCCCGCTGCCGTTCACCGAGCTGACCACCACCCACCCGGAGTCCGCCTGATGCCGGAACCCGACGACCACGCACCGGCGACCTCCGGATCCGCGACGTCGAGGGCGCTGGCCGGCATCGCCGGACTGGCCTGCCTGGCCTGCTGTCTGATCCCGGTCCTGCTCGCCGCCGGAGTGATCGGCGGTGCCGCCTGGATCACCTTGGGTCGGTGGATGCCCGCGATCGCGCTCGTCCTCGCCGCAGCCGGCGCGGGACTGTTCTGGGTCACCGCACGGCGCCGGTGCCGGTCGGCCGGCTGCGGAACCGGCTGCCGCTGTAACCGGCCCGCCACGACCGCCGCAGAGGCTCACCCGGCATGACCGTGCTCAAGTCGATCATGCTGTTCGTCGTGGCCGCCCTGGCCGAAATCGGTGGTGCGTGGTTGATCTGGCAGGGCGTCCGGGAACACCGGGGCCTGCTCTGGATCGGCGCCGGCGTCATCGCCCTGGGCCTCTACGGGTTCGTCGCCACCCTGCAACCCGACGCCAACTTCGGGCGCATCCTCGCCGCCTACGGCGGCATCTTCGTCGCCGGCTCCCTGGCCTGGGGCATGTTCGTGGACAAGTTCCGGCCCGACCGGTGGGACATCATCGGCGCCGTCATCTGCCTCATCGGTGTCGCCGTGATCATGTACGCGCCCCGATCGGCCTGATCGTGACTGGCAGGCCGTCCCAGTGCGACGACGAAAGGGTTGCAGCGAGCCGACCAGGTCAGCGGCGGCTCTCCGGATGGGCGGAATTGGCGCCGCGTTCGCGGAGCCAATTGATCACGTTCTCCTGGCGGGTGCTGTCCGCCCGGGCCGCGTCCAGGGGTGTGCTGTCGGCGTAGCCGGGTCGCCAGTCCAGGTCGGCCCCGAGGTCCAGGAGGTACTCGGCGGCGCGTCGTTGCCGGCCGCTGCAGGCATGCCAGAACGCCTGCGACACCGCGTCATCCGGCAACTCGTTCTCGGCCACCAGTTGCTGCATCCTGGTCAGCAGGCCCAGCGCGGCAGCGTGCCAGAGCTTGTCCACCCGGGCGCCCCGGGCGACGAGCAGCCGGGCGACGTGCCAGCATCCATAGCCGATGGCGTTGTCCAGCGGCGTGCCGATCGAGCCGCCCGGCGTCTCCAGGTCGGCACCGCCATCGACCAGGGCGGCGGCCACATCCAGGTCGTCGGAGCTGGCCGCCCAATGCAGCGGGGTCTCCGGGCGTTCGCCGCCGGAGCCGACGTTCGGGTCGGCGCCACAGCTGAGTAGAACCTGCACCGCGGCCGGCGCCCGGGGAAAGTAGCCGGGCCAATCCGCCGCTGCGTGTAACGGAGTGCGCCATCCACCCTCGATACCGGTGCGCCCGATCATGCGGGCCGCCGCCAGCGGCGGCCGGTCCGTCAGCAGGCCCCGCAGGGTGTCGAGGTCGCCGGCGTGGATCGCCGACGTCAACGCGACTGCGGCCGGATCGCCATACGGCAACCGCAGTCGGTCCGCAGGCCTGGGTGACCCGGGAGCCGACATGGAGCGAATGTTAGTGGCCCACCCCGTAGCCGCAGATCGTCGACGACGCCATCCCAGCTGCCGGCGGGGATAGTCGTGGGAGTGCGGATCGAGTTGCTGGTGGTGTCCGGCTGCCCCCATACCGTCGCGGCGACCCTCGCCCTCGCGGAGGCCGCGAGACAGGCCGGCGTCGGCGACGCCCCGGTCACCGTCACCGCCATCAGGTCCGACCAGCAGGCTCGTGAACGGGGTTTCGTGGGATCGCCGACCTTCCTTTTCGACGGAGCCGACCCGTTCGCCACACCCGACGCCCCGATCGGGCTGGCCTGCCGCATGTACTCGTCCAGGTCCGGTCTGACCGGTGTCCCCGACCTCGAAAGATTGCGGGATGCCCTGCTCAGGGCAGGTATCGGCCGAGCCACCGCAGCGGGCGACCGATGACCCGATTGTCGTGCCAGCCGTGCTCGATCACGAACTGACGCACCCACCGCAGCCGTCCACGGACCCGGACCGCGAACCCCGTGCGGCCCCGATCCTCCAGCTCCCACGCCGTTGTGCTCAACCAGTGAGCGCACGGGATGCAGACGGCCACCTCGGGACGACTATGCAGGTGGACCAGGCGACCCGTGCTCTCCGACGTTCCGCAGCACCAGCACGGTTCCCGCCCGACATCGCGGACCGTCTCCGGACCTGTCACCGTCATCAACCCTCCCGCGTCGACGCCCGACTTCGGGCTACCAACCTGTCACCCCAGCGCGAGCCCGAGTCCAGCGTGGCCGGTGAGGACTGGCCACCGGCCCAGCCGGACCTCCAACAGAAACACTGGTGCACGACACCCGCACAGATCATGTCGCACACGAGGCGGGGGCGACGCACATGCGACCGTGCGCGACATCTGATTGACCCCGACAGAACGCACGGTTTCCCGAGATCACCGCCGCGGCGGCCGCGGCGGTTCCGGAGGGCACGGTCTTGGACGGTGAGGTGGTGATCTGGGTGGGGGATCGGCTGGACTTCGGGTTGCTGCAGCGCCG
>JBDHZW010000306.1:0-6319 GCA_039812105.1 Nakamurella sp. | reverse complement strand
TCGCAGTACCCGGATGCCCATTGCCGACCTTCTGCACCGCGTCCGCGGCCAACACCCGGGCAGTATCCACCGCCCGCCTGTCCAGATCGGACCAGTCGTCCGGGACGTGGGGGGCGGTCAGCGCCGGGATGTCGGCGGCGGCGGCGGAATCGAGCTGGGCGGTCACGGCGGGACAGGCCTCCAAGGATCGCGGGCGCGCCTGTGGTGCCCCGCGGTGATTGTGACGGTGGTGACATTCGGTTGCGCAGCACGTCAAGCCTAGTCGTGCCCGGGTTGACCCACGATGTCGGCGGGCACACCGAACGGTTTCCGGGTGGTGGGGTCGCCAAACGGGGTCGAACTCGACCGAACGCGTTCGGCGGCGGGGCGATCCGGCGGCCGGGGGAGGGTCCACCTAGGATGAGCCTCTGATCGTTCCTGCCGGTCGGGTTCCGAGTTCGCCGCACGGACCCACCGACGTGTCACGCCGAGTCAGAGGAGTCCCGTGGAGGTCGCGTCCCGGTCCGGCCACGACGCCGCGGCCGTTGCCGCCCGGAGCGGGCGCACCGGCCTGCGTGCCCGGATCGGCGCCTACGTCGCGCTGACCAAACCACGGATCATCGAGCTGCTGCTGATC
Source organism: Nakamurella sp. (assembly GCA_039812105.1). Classification (GTDB taxonomy): domain Bacteria; phylum Actinomycetota; class Actinomycetes; order Mycobacteriales; family Nakamurellaceae; genus Nakamurella. The sequence continues at coordinate 5,703 of JBDHZW010000306.1, read as the reverse complement.
ACCACGATCCCGGCGATGTTCGCCGCGCAGCGGCAGGTTCCGTCGGTCGGGTTGCTGGTGGCCACGCTGGCCGGCGGCACGCTGGCGGCCGGCAGTGCGAACGCGTTGAACTGCGTCGTCGACGCGGACATCGACGCGGTGATGCGGCGGACCCGGTCCCGGCCGCTGGCCCGGCACACCGTGACGCCGCGGGCCGCGCTGGTCTTCGGCATCGTGCTGGGCATCCTGGCCGCGGCCGTCCTGCTGGCGTTCACCACCTGGCAGGCGGCAGCGCTGTCCGTCGTCGCGATCCTGTTCTACGTCTTCGTCTACTCCATGTGGCTCAAGCGCCGCACCTCGCAGAACATCGTGTGGGGCGGGCTGGCCGGCTGCATGCCGGTGATCATCGGCTGGTCCGCGGTGACCGGCTCCATCGGCTGGCCCGCGTGGGTGTTCTTCGGCGTCATCTTCTTCTGGACGCCGCCGCACACCTGGGCGCTGGCGATGCGGTACCGCGCCGACTACGCCGCCGCCGGGGTGCCGATGCTGCCGGTGGTCGCCTCCGACCGCGAGGTGGTCCGGCAGATCGTCCTCTACACCTGGGCGATGGTGGCGTGCTCGTTGCTGCTCATCCCGGCGTCGTCGTGGATCTATGCGGCGGTGGCCGTTCCGGTCGGCCTGTGGTTCCTGGCCATGGCGCATCTCCTGCACACCCAGGTGCTGCGCGGCAAGCCGGCCAAGCCGATGACGCTGTTCCACCTGTCGAACCTGTACCTGACCGCGGTGTCCGTGGCCTGGGCGGTGGACGCCGCCATCGGGCTGCCGGTGGTGGGCTGGCCGGGATGAGTCGGGGCACTGTCTGGGGCGCCGCGGGCGCGGCCGGCCGGGGCTCCCACCCGGACCGGCTGCGGTCGTTCGTCGCCGCGCACGGCGGTGCCGGCGAGGCCGTCGTCGAGCCGATCGGCGGGGTCGGCGTGCGGATCGTCGTCGTGGCCGTGGACGGCGCCTATTGCGACGCCATTGCGCCCTCCGCCGAGGCGGCCGCGGAGATCTGCGCAGGGGCCGGCGTCCCGGTGGCCGAGGGCTGGACGCGGGAGCTGACCGCGTCGGTGTCGCCGACCCCGGCCGATCGCCGACGGATGGCCGGCACCGGCCGCTGAGGCGCCGTCTGACTCTCGATTCGGGTCGTCGGTGCAGCGCCGCGCTGAGGCCGCGCCACGCGGGGTCGTCCGCGTCGAGGGTGCAGTTGGTGCCCTCGGGAGGGGTGGGCGAGGGCAGTTTCTGCATTCTCGACGAGGTTCCCGGGCGGGCCGCCCGAGCGTCGCAGGCCGAGGGGGCAGTTGGTGCCCTCGGGAGGGGTTGGCGAGGGCACTTGTTGCTCCCTCGATCCGACGCGGGCCTGGCGGCAGTCACCGGGCCGACGTCGAAAGCGCACCGGACGACTCTGAGCGGCCAGATTCGGGCCGCCGCTTCGGCCGGGCCCGGCTGCGGAACCTCGGGTCGCGGTGGGCGACCGAAGGTTCCGCACGACCGCCGACCCGCGGTTCGACGCGGCCGGGCCGGCGGATACGCGGAACATCGTGCCGTCCCGGGCGACCGGATCCTCCGCGGGACCGGGGCTGGGCTGCACCTGGGGGCGATCAGGCCCGGCCGCGGAACATCGTGCGCGTCCCGCGCGGCCGGATCCTCCGCGCCGCCGGCGCCCCGCCGAACCGCCCGGTCACCGGCCCGCCCCGGCCGACAAGAAAACTTGTCACCGACAACGCTAATTGTCGTTGACAACGTGGGTTGTCGTCTGTCATTGTTGGTCACGTGGAACTGAGTGAGATGTACGACTACATCGCAACTCTGCTGGCGGACGCGGCGGTACTGCCCGACGAGCCCGACAGCGAGGAGGAGTTCGAGCTGGCCAAGATCCGGCTGATCTCCCGCGCCCGGCTGGTGCTCGACATCATCGAGGGCCAGGCGGTGCACACGCTGCGGTCGTCGCTCCCGCAGACCAGCTACTCCGAGATCGGCGACGCCCAGGGCATCAGCAAGCAGGCGTCGCGCATCCGGCACACCAAGCTCGAACAGGTGCTCCGGGTGCATCAGCTCGACGGTCGGCGGCACAGCCTGTCCAAGGCCGTCGTCAGCACCAAGCACCGCCGGGCGGCGGCGCCGATCCGGCAGGCCCGGCGCCGCTCCACCCGCGAGGGCTAGAGCGCAATCCCTTCCCGTCAGCGGAACCCGCACGACCGGGTCCCGCCGATGCATCGCACCCATCGGACGCCGTCCGATGGCCCCCACCCCATCCCTGGCTGCCCGCTACCCGAGAACGGGCCGCCGAGCACAGAAAGGTTCGTCGCCATGGCCACCAACAACACCAACAACGGTCCGAAGGTCGTCAACACCCACACCGGCGCGTTCTTCGGTGCCGCGGTGGCCTTCCTGGCCGCGACCGGCCTGTGGAACCTGGCCAACATCTGGCTGCTGGATGTCAGCGTGCAGGAGCAGTGGATGCTCGGCATGGGCATCCTGAGCGCGGTGTTCGCCACCGTCGTCGTGTCCAAGGTCGTCCGCGACCGCGAGGAGGCCCGCTCGTTGGTCAACGAGATCCGGACCGCCCGCTACGAGGAGATCCTGGCCAACGCCCCGGCCCCCGGCCTGGGCCACATGTGAGCCGTCGGGTCGCCAACAGCCGGACATCGACGAGGCGGGACGACATGACCGAACGCATCCGGATGGCGCGGCGGCGAAGTCGGCTCCGCCGCGGACGGACGGTCTACGCCGCCCTCCCGGCGCCGGCGTGGGTGCCCGAACCGGTCGACCCGCCGTCCCGATGGGGCCGGGTCCACCGCGGGCTGGCCGGCCGCCGGCCGGGCGCGTTTCAGCCGGTCGGCGAGGCCGCGCTGCGCACCGTGTCGGACGGCTCCGCGGTGCTCTCCATCGTCCGCCGGTGACCACGATCGCGGGTCGCCATGGCCACCGCGGCGGCCGCGGCGACCAGCACGGTGGCGCCGAGCACGTGGGCCACCACCAGCGCCTCGGGCACCCCGGTGGCGTACTGCACCAGGCCGATCAGGCCCTGACCGGCCGTCACGCCGATCAGCACGTAGGCGCGGACCATCAGCCGGCGGGGCGCCTTCACGGCCAGGTAGCCGACGGTCATCGCGACGAGCAGGCCCAGGTAGGCGAACATCAGGTCGGCGTGCAACTGGGCCAGGGCCCGCACCGGCAGGTCCAGCCGGGGAGTGGCGTCGTCGCCGCCGTGCGGGCCGGCCGCGGTCACCAGCGTGCCGGCCACGCACAGCGCGCCGAGTACCACCACGGTCACCCAGGTCAGCACCTGGAGCGGTCGGGGGATCACCGGCACCGTCGGATCGTCGGTCTCGTCCAGCCGGACCAGTACCGCGATCGCCACGAACAGCAGCACCAGTGACACCAGCATGTGCGGGGCGACGGTCCACCAGGCCAGACCGGTGAGCACCGTCAGGCCGCCCCACACCGCCTGGAACAGCACCCCGGCCGGGAGCACCACGGCCAGCTTGACCAGGCCGGGGCGGCGTGGCCGGGCCCGCCAGAGCAGCACGAACAGTCCGATCGAGGCGACCAGCACCAGGCCGGACAGCATCCGGTTGCCGAACTCGATCGCCTGATGGATCGGGGACAGATCGGCCCGGCTGACCGGGACCAGGGAGCCGGGATGGCACTCCGGCCAGGTCGGACAGCCCAGCCCGGACCCGGTCACCCGGACGGTCGCACCGGTGACCGCGATCATCCCGTTGGTGATCACCGCCGCCCAGGCGAACGCCTTCTGCAACCGGTGCGAGGGGGCGCGACGCCACCAGGGGCCTGCGCCGGGGGTCGTCGGGTCGGTCACGAGCGGTGCATTCAGAGCCATCGGAACCACCGTACGGTCGCCGCCCAGCCCAGCACGACCCAGGCCAGCAGCACCAGCAGTGACGTTGCCGACGGTGCCGCGCCGTCCATCGCCGCGCGCAGGGCCTGGGACATCGCGCCGGGCGGGGTCAGCTCGCCGATCGCCCGCAGCGCCGACGGGGCCCGGTCCAGCGGCACGATCACCCCGCCGACCGCGACGAACACCAGCCAAACCAGGTTGGCGACGGCCAGCACCGCCTCCGCCCGCAGCGTCCCGCCGAGCAGCAGGGCCAGCCCGATGCAGGCGGCGGCGCCGAGCAGGACCACCAGCAGCGCCCAGACCGGGTTGCCGTGCGGGTGCCAGCCCAGGAACACCGCGGTGACCCCGAGCACGACCAACTGGCCGGCGATGACCGCCAGCGTGGCCAGGCACTTGCCGGCCAGCAGTTGCCCCCGGCCGACCCCGGCCGCGGCCAGCCGCTTGAGCACGCCGTACCGGCGGTCGAAGCCGGTGGTGATGGCCTGTGAGGTGAACGCCGCGGAGAAGACCGCGAGCACGACGACACCCGGCAGCACCGCATCGATGCGCGGCTCGGGCAGGTCGATCAGGGTGATCGCGGTGCCGCCGATCAGCGCGACCAGCGGGATGATCAGCGCCAGCAACAGCTGCTCGCCGTTGCGGACGGTGACCTTCAGCTCCAGGCCGGCGGTCGCGGTGATCCGGCGCAGCGGCGCGGCCGGCGTCGGGTTCGGCGCGAAGGTGCCGGGCGCGAACGGCGGCCCGGCCGGTGCCGTCATGAGCGGATCTCCCGTCCGGTCAGCTCCAGGTAGACCTCGTCGAGCGTCCGATGGTTGACCCGCAGGTCGCCCGGCATCACCCCGACCCGGGCGCAGAACGACGTGACGGTGGCGACCGTGGCCGGCAGGATGTCGCCCTCGACCAGGTAGCGACCGCTGCTGGTCTCGCGCACCCGATACCCGTCGGGCAGGGCCATCCGCAGCAACTCGATGTCCAGCCCGGGCGCCGCCGCGAACCGCAGCTGCCGCTGGTCGTGCCCGCCGGTGAGCTGCTCGGGCGCGCCCTGGGCCACCACCCGGCCGTGGTCCACGATCACCACCCGGTCGGAGAGCAGCTCGGCCTCGTCCAGCAGATGGGTCGTCAGCAGGATGGTGACGCCGTCGGCCCGGGCCGCCCGCAGCAGATCCCAGACCAGGTGCCGGGCCTGCGGGTCGAGGCCGGCGGTCGGCTCGTCCAGGAACAGCAACTCGGGGCGACCCACCAGCGCCATGGCCAGGCTCAGCCGTTGCACCTGACCGCCGGACAGCCGGCGCACCGGCGTCCGGGCGACCGGTTGCAGGCCGAGCACGTCGAGCAGCCAGCCGGGATCCAACGGGTCGGCGGAGCAGCGGGCGATCACCCGCAGCATCTCCTCGGTCCGGGCGGCCGCGTGCGCCCCGCCGGCCTGCAGCATGACGCCGATCCGCGGGCGCAGCCGGGCCGCCTGCCGCCAGGGATCCAGCCCCAACACCCGGACCGTGCCGGCGTCCGGGCGGGCAAAGCCGGTGCAGGTGTCCAGGGTGGTGGTCTTGCCGGCGCCGTTCGGGCCGAGCACGGTCACCAGCTCTCCCCGACCGACGGCGAAGCTGATCCCGTCCACCGCGCGCACGGCGCCGAACGCGCGCACCAGCCCGTCGACCAGCAGCACCTGATCGGGTGGCGGGGCGGCGCCGGACGGGGGAGGGCTCACGGTTGTCGAGGATAGGTGGGATCGTCCCGCCGACTTGCCCCAGATGCGTGTTCGTCGGGCCACCGAACCTGCGTATGAGGCAAGTCGGCGGGGGCTGGGGCGCGAATCGGTTCAG
>JBDHZW010000305.1:0-6331 GCA_039812105.1 Nakamurella sp. | reverse complement strand
GCGGGATCGGCTGTGGCGGCGGCGATGTCCCGCCACACCCGGGTGCCCATCTCGTCCAGCAGCTGCTGCTTGTTGCGCACGTGCCAGTACAGCGCCGGCGCCTTGACCCCGAGCCGATCGGCCACCGCGCGCACGGTCAGGCCGTCGATGCCCTGATCGTCCAGCACCTCGAACGCCGCGTCGACGATCCCGTCGATCGACAGGCCCTTCGGCAATCCCCGCGCCACGGTTGATACCTTAACAGCGTTAAGGCATGCTCGGATTTAACAACGTTAAGGAGGACGCCATGAAGGCAGCAGTGATCACCGCGCCGGGCGAGCGCCCCGGCTACGCCGACTTCGCCGAACCGGAGCCGGCCGAGCGGCTCCAGCTGATGGATGTGCTCGCCACCGGCATCCATCCGGTCACCCGGTCGCTGGCCGAGGGTCGGCACTACGGCAGTGACGGCCGCTACCCGCTGGTGCCCGGGGTGGACTGCGTGGCCCGCGGCGCCGACGGCGTGGCCCGGTACGCCGGGTTCGTCTCGGCCCCGTGGGGGACCTTGGCCGAGCGGATCGCCGCCCCGATGGGCCTGCCGCTGCCGGACGGGGCCGACCCGGTGATGATCGCCGGCGGCCTGAACCCGGGGCTGAGCTCCTGGCTGCCGTTGCGGCGCCGGGCCGACGAGGTTCCGGCGCTGGGCACGGTCGTGGTGGTCGGCGCCACCGGGGTGGCCGGCCGGATGGCGGTGCAGAACGCCCGGCTGCTCGGTGCCGACCGGGTGATCGGGATCGGCCGGGACGTCGGCCGGCTGGCCGAGGTCGGCCGCCTGGGCGGGATTGCCGTGCCGCTGTCCGACGACCCCGCCGAGCTCGTCGAGGCGCTGGCCGGGACGGCGCCGTCGATCGTGGTCGACTACGTCTGGGGTTCGGCCGCCGAGCTGGTCTGGGCCGGCCTGGCCCGGCACGGGCTGGGCGACGACACCGCCGACATCCGGCACCTGCAGATCGGCGCCCAGGGCGGCCCGACCGCCGCGCTCCCGTCCAGCCTGCTGCGCAGCCGGCGGATCACCGTGCAGGGCGCGGGGGCCGGCTCGGTGCCGATCGCCGACATCGTCGCCGCGTTGCCCGGCTACATGGCCCGGCTGGCCGCCGGCGAGGTGCGGGTGCCCACCCGGACCTACCCACTGCGGGACGTCGCCGACGCCTGGGCCGACCACGGCCCGGATCGGGTGGTCGTGGTGCCGGACTGAACCCGCGGAGTTCCGCCGACTTGCCTCATCTGCATGTTCGGACCCCTGCGGAACCTGCAGATGAGGCAAGTCGGCGGGAAAGGGCGCGGCTCAGTGCAGCGGCACCCGCCAGACCACCCGGGTCCCGCCGGCCGCTCCGGGCCCCAGCGCGCAGGTGCCGCCCAACGCGTCCGCCCGGGCGAGCATGTTGGGCAGGCCGTTGCCCGCCCCGGCCCCGGCGGCGGCCGGATCCAGCCCCCGGCCGTCGTCCTCGACGACCAGTTCGACCGCCGGCTCGGCGGAGTTGTCGATCGACAACGAGACGGTGGCGGTAGTGGCCCGGGCGTGCCGCCCGACGTTCGACAGCGCCTCCCGGAGCACCGCGAGCAGGTGCGGCCGCACCTGATCGGGCACCGCGGTGTTCAACGGCCCGCTCAGGGTGACCGACGGGCGGAAGCCGAGCGAGGGCATCATGTCGCCGACGGCGACCTGCACGTCGTCGTACAGGTCGTCCGGGCGGTCCGGGTTGGCCAGCTCGAAGATCGTCCGGCGGATGTCCTTGATCGTCTGGTCGAGTTGGTCGACGGCCGCGTTCACCCGATCCGCGACCCGCCCGGGTCCGGCGATCCGCGCCGTGTTCTCCATGGTCAGGCCGACCGCGAACAGCCGCTGGATGACCAGGTCGTGCAGGTCGCGGCCGATCCGGTCGCGGTCCTCGAAGACGGCCAGCCGGGCGCGGTCGTCCTGGGCCAGGGCGACCTCCAGGATCAGCGCCACCTGATCGACGAACCCCTGGGCCGACTCGACCGTCGAGTCGTGCACCTTGTCCATCCGGTGCGGTGACCAGCGCAGCCACAGCACGCCGTTGATCCGGCTGGTGCTGCCCAGCCGGACCATCATGTCGCCGGTCCGCCGCGGCGCCACCGGCTCCGCGCCCCGCCAGACCTCGTCCACCCGCGGGTCGGCCAGCGGGTCGGCGATCGGCTCGCCGGCGGTGGCGGCGACCCGCAGCCCGCTGCCGCTGTGCGAGTCCATCAGCACGACCGCGCTGTCCGCCTCGCCCGCGGCGAGCGCGAGCGCGGCGGCCACCTCGGTGGGCCGTCGTTGGTCCTGGCTGCCCAGGACGGTCCGGCTGACCTCGGCGGCCGCCTCCAGCCAGCGCCGCCGCCGGGACAGCCGCTCGTACAGCCGGGCGTTCTCGATGATCACCCCGGCGGCCGCGGCGAACGCGACGACCAGTTCGACGTCGTCGTCGGTGAACGGCCCGCCGCCGGTGCGCTCGGTCAGGTAGAGGTTGCCGAACACCCGGTTGCCGATGCGGATCGGCGCGCCCAGGAACGTCGTCATCTGCGGGTGGTTGGGCGGGAAGCCGTAGGACAGCGGGTGCCCGGCCAGGTCGTCGATCCGCACCGGCTCCGGGTTGTCGATCAGCACGCCCAGGATGCCGTGCCCGGTCGGCGGGTCGCCGATCAGCTCGCGCTCACGGGGGCTGATCCCGTGGGTGACGAACTCGCGCAGCGTCCGGCCCTCGGAGGCCTCGTCCAGCACGCCGAGCGCGCCGTACCGGGCTCGGGCCAGTTCGGTGGCCGCGTCGATGATCCGTTGCAGCGTCACGTCCAGATCCAGATCGGCGGCGATCGCGCCGACGGTCTCCAGGACGGCTCGCAGGGACGGGGTGACGTCGGCGCCCGACTCGGTCATCGTGTCCTTCCGTGCTGTGCCGGCCAGTCGTGCCCGGTGACGGATGCACCGGACCTGCACGCAATCATGGTCGCGTGACGGACCCCCAGATTCCCACGCCCTGGTCGTACCTGATGGACATGGACGGCGTCCTCGTCCACGAAGAGCACATGATCCCTGGCGCCGACGCCTTCATCGCCGAGCTGACCGAACGCAACGCCAACTTCATCGTCGTCACCAACAACCCCATCTACACCCGCCGTGACCTGCGGGCCCGGCTGCTGGCCAGCGGGCTGAACATCCCCGAGGAGCGGATCTGGACCTCGGCGCTGGCCACCGCCCAGTTCCTGCACAACCAGCGGCCCGGCGGCAGCGCTTTCGTCATCGGCGAGGTCGGGCTGACCACCGCCATGCACGAGGCCGGGTACGTGCTGACCGACCGCAATCCCGACTACGTGGTGCTCGGGGAGACCCGCACCTACTCGTTCGAGGCGATCACCACGGCGATCCGGCTGGTGCTGAGCGGGTCCCGGTTCGTGTCCACCAACCCCGACCCCACCGGGCCGAGCCGGGCCGGCGTGCTGCCGGCGGCCGGCGCGGTCGCCGCGCTGATCGAGAAGGCCACCGGCCGGACGCCCTACTTCGTCGGCAAACCGAATCCGCTGATGATGCGCTCGGCCATGCGGGCGATCGGCGCCCACTCGGAAACCACGCTGATGATCGGCGACCGGATGGACACGGACGTGATCGCCGGGCTGGAGTCCGGGATGCCGACGGTGCTGGTGATGACCGGCATCTCCTCGCTGGAGACGGTCGCCCAGTACCCGTTCCGGCCGACCATGGTGATCAATTCCGTCGCCGACCTGGTGGGGCACACCGTCGACCCGTTCAACGTCATCGCGCCGGTCTGGTAGCCCTACCGGTAGGCGGGGGCGGGGGTCGTCGTCGCCGGCCTGCGCTCGGCCCGCCGGCGCATCAACGCGATGACGGCGACGGCCAGCAGGTAGCCGACGAGCGCGCCGAGGGTGTTCGACGTCACATCCCGCAGGCTGCCGTACCGCAGCGGCAGGGCCATCGCCTGGATCGTCTCGATGGCGGCCGAGGCGAGCATGGCCGCGAGCACGATCAGCCAGCGGTGCCGGGGCAGCGCGAGCGCGCCGAAGAGGCCGATCGGCACGAACATCAGCACGTTCGAGCCGAACTCGATCTTGCCGAAGGTGATCCACAGCGGCAGCCCGTGCCGGTGCGCCTGCTCCAGGAACGCGCGCAGGGCCAATTGCCCATCGGGGTCGGGCGGCCCGGGCCAGAGGGTGATGACGGCGACGACGACGACGAAGACCACGAGGGCGATCGCCGACCAGATGCGCAACCGGCGCAGGGCCGGCTCGGCGGGGGCGGGCCGGCGGGACATCACGTCATCGTAACGACCATCCGGCGCCGACCGGAAACTCTTTCGGCGTAGCGGATGGTGTCGCACGGTAGTCAGCTGTCCGTGCTCTGACCCCGCGTAACATCTCGATCACCGTCCGGCCTCAGGCTGGATCAGCGGCGCTCGGCGGCCCGATCCGGCCCTTACCCTCATCCGGTGGCGCGCTTCACCGTCGGCTTCGACCTCGACATGACCCTGATCGATCCCCGGGCGGGGATCGTCGAGGTGTTCGACATCATGGCCGCCGAGACCGGGATCCCGCTCGACGGGCGCGGCTTCGTCACCCGCCTGGGGCCGCCGTTGCAGCACGAACTCGCCCGCTATCACCTCGATACCGTGACCGTGGACCGCCTGGTCCGGCGCTACCGCGAGCTGACCCCGGAGGTGGCGGTGCCGCGGACGGTGGCGCTGCCCGGCGCGGTGGAGGCGGTGCGGGCGGTGGCCCAGCGGGGCGGCCGGGCGGTCGTCGTCACCGGCAAGTTCGTCGCCAACGCCACCGCGCACCTGGATGCGCTCGGCCTGACGGTCGGCGGCCCGGTCGGCGCGGTCGTCGGCGAGGTCTGGAGCACCGGGAAGGCGCCCGCGCTGCGCGAACTCGGGGCCGAGGTGTACGTCGGGGATCACATCGGCGACGTGACCGCCGCCCGCGCGGCCGACGCGATGGCCGTCGCGGTCGCCACCGGGCCGATCGCCGCCGAGGACCTGGCGGCGGCCGGGGCCGACGTCGTCCTGCCCGATTTGACCCGCTTCCCCGCCTGGCTGGCGTCCTACCTGGTCGCGACCGTGCACTGACCGGCTGCCGGTCTCGGCCGGTCTCGGCGGTCTCGGCCGGGTGGGGTCAGCCGCGGTGGCCGACCAGCCCGAGCAGGTTGCCCTCGCTGTCCCGGATGAAGGCCTGCGACTCCACCTTCCAGTGACCGCCGAACACCCCGTCGTCGTCGGTGAAGATGTCGTGCGGGTCCGACACGATCTCCACCCCGGCGTGCCGCAGGTGCGTGATCTGCCGGTCGAGTTCGTCCACCCGCAGGTACAGCAGGGCGGCCGGGGCCGACTCGTCGAGTAACAGCCGCGTCCCGCCCAGGTCTACGAACACCAGCGACCCGAACCGGGCGATCAGCGGCAGGCCAAGGGTCTCGGTGTAGAACCCGGTCGCCCGGTCCAGGTCGTCCACGTGCTGCGCCACCTGGACCACCATCGGTCCTGCCGTCGTGCTCATGACGCGGCGGTGGCCCGGCGGCGGGCGGATCGCCGGGACTGCCGGAACAGCCCGATCAGCGCCAGCCCGAAGCCGACCGGAGCCAGCATGGCGGCCAGGTTCAGCCACAGCGGGAGGTCGTGCGCGCCGGCCGCGAACATCCCGAACACCGCGACCACCGCGAGCAGCCCGAGCGCGAAGCACACCACGCCGACGCGGACGAGGATCGACGTTCCGGCAGGTTGCGGCATGGGGTCAGAATAGGGCCCCCGCCGGGCGCATTCCTCCGACCGCGCTGTGGGCCGGGGCACGTCGGCGGCGCCGGTAAGCTGTGATGCGGTGCTTTCCACGGTGTTTGGCACCCCGGGCGGGTTGTCCGCCCTCGATCAGGACAGGTGAGTTGGGTGCCGAGCGGCAAGATCAAGTGGTACGACGCCGACAAGGGGTTCGGCTTCATCGCGCAGGACGGCGGCGGGGACGACGTGCACGTGCGTTCGTCGGCGCTGCCCGCGGGCGTGGCGACCCTCAAGCCCGGCCAGAAGGTCGAGTTCGGCCTCGCGGACGGCCGCCGCGGCCCGCAGGCGCTGCAGGTCAAGCTGTTGCAGACGCCGCAATCGGTGGTCGCGGCGACCCGGCGGCCGGCCGAGGAACTGCACGGCCTGGTCGACGACATGATCAAGCTGCTGGAATCCAAGGCCCTGCCCGACCTGCGCCGCGGCCGCTACCCCGACCGGGCCCTGGGCGGCCGGATCGCGCAGGTGCTGCGGGCCGTCGCCGACGACTTCGACGCCTGAACCGGCGGGATTCTGCCTTTCCG
>JBDHZW010000304.1:0-6372 GCA_039812105.1 Nakamurella sp. | reverse complement strand
CTAGTGGCCGCTATCCGGCCCGGATAGCGGCCACTAGCCCATGATCAACAGCCGGGGGCGGCGCCCGTGACAAGCTGGCACTCATGACGCTCGCCGACCTGATCCCGACCCGCGACGGCGAGAGCACCTGGGACACCCCGCTGGGCTGGCGGCCGACCGGCGCCCAGCCCGACCCGGCCGAGCTGTTCGACATCTTCGCCAGCTGGGCGGCCGATCGCGGCCTGCCGCTGTACAGCCACCAGGAGGAGTCGCTGCTGGAGATCGTCGCCGACGCCAACGTCATCCTCGGCACCCCCACCGGCTCCGGGAAGAGCCTGGTCGCCACCGCCGCCCTGTTCACCGGGCTGTCCACCGGGCGGCGGTCCTACTACACCGCGCCGATCAAGGCGCTGGTCTCGGAGAAGTTTTTCGACCTGGTCGACATCTTCGGCGCGTCCGCGGTCGGCATGATCACCGGCGACTCCGCCGTGAACGCCGCCGCCCCGATCATCTGCTGCACCGCGGAGATCCTCGCCTCGGTCGCGCTGCGCGGCGGCGCGGACGCCGACGCGGGCGTCGTCGTGATGGACGAGTTCCACTACTACGGGGATCCGCAACGCGGCTGGGCCTGGCAGGTGCCGCTGCTGGAACTGCCCAACGCGCAGTTCGTGCTGATGTCGGCCACTCTCGGCGACGTCCGCTTCTTCGCCGACGACCTGACCGAGCGCACCGGCCGGTCGACCGCGGTCATCACGGACGTCCCCCGGCCGGTCCCGCTGCACTACTCGTACACCCTGGTGCCGCTGACCGAAACGCTGCAGGATCTGCTGCAGACCCAGCGGGCGCCGGTGTACATCGTGCACTTCACCCAGGCCGCCGCGCTGGAGCGGGCCCAGGCCCTGTCCAGCCTGGCCGTGGCGTCCCGGCCGGAACGGGACGAGATCGCCGACGTGATCGGTGAATTCAGGTTCTCCCCGGGCTTCGGCCGGGCGTTGTCCCGGCTGGTCCGGCACGGCATCGGGGTGCATCACGCCGGGATGCTGCCCAAGTACCGCCGGCTGGTCGAGAAGCTCGCCCAGTCCGGGCTGCTCAAGGTCATCTGCGGCACCGACACGCTCGGCGTCGGCATCAACGTGCCCATCCGCACCGTGCTGATCACCTCGCTGTCCAAGTACGACGGGCGACGCACCCGGCTGCTGTCCGCCCGCGAGTTCCACCAGATCGCCGGCCGGGCCGGCCGGGCCGGCTTCGACGTCGCCGGTGACGTCGTCGTGCTCGCCCCGGAGCACGTCATCGAGAACGAACGGGCGCTGGCCAAGGCCGGCGACGACCCGGCCAAGAAGCGGAAGGTGGTGCGCCGCAAGCCACCCGAGGGATTCGTCAACTGGACCGAGACCACCTTCGACAAGCTCGTGGCCGCCTCGCCGGAACCGCTCACCTCGCATTTCCGGGTGTCGCACGCGATGGTGCTCGGCGTCGTCTCGCGGCCGGGGAACGCGTTCGAGCACATGCGATCACTGATCGAGGGCAGCCACGAACCTCGTCAACGACAACTGCGACATGCGTTGCGGGCCATCGCGATCGCCAAGGCGTTGATCGCGGCCGGCGTCATCGAGCGGCTCGACGAGCCGGACGAGACCGGCCGCCGGTACCGGCTGACCACCGACCTGCAGCTGGATTTCGCGCTGGACCAACCGCTCTCGCCGCTGGCCCTGGCCGCCTTGGACATCCTGGACATGGAGTCGGACACCTACCCGCTGGACGCGGTGTCGCTGATCGAGGCCACCCTGGAGGGGCCGTTCCCGGTGCTGTCCGCGCAACGCTTCAAGGCTCGCGGCGAGGCGGTGGCCGCGATGAAGGCCGAGGGCATCGAGTACGAGGAGCGGATGGAGCTGCTCGAGGACATCGACTACCCGAAGCCGCTTGCCGACCTGATCGAGGTCGCCTACGACTCGTACCGCAAGGGCCACCCGTGGATCGCCGAGTACCAGCCGGAACCCAAGTCGGTGGTCCGGGACATGTACGAGCGGGCGATGACGTTCTCCGAGTACATCGCCTTCTACGGGCTGGCCCGGTCCGAAGGGGTCGTCCTGCGCTACTTCGCCGACGCCTACCGGGCGTTGCGGCGCACCGTGCCCACCTCCGCCCGGACCGACGAACTCACCGACATCACGTCGTGGCTGGGTGAACTCGTGCGGGGCGTGGATTCCAGCCTGCTCGACGAGTGGGAGGCGCTCGCTCACCCGGACGCGGACGAACTCATCGTGCCCGGCACCTCCGGCGAGGTGCGGCCGCCCATCGCCGCCCGCGGGATCAGCGCCAACGAGCGGGGTTTCACCGTCATGGTGCGCAACGCCCTGTTCCGCCGGGTGGAGCTGCTGGCCCGCGAGGACTACGACGCGCTGGGCGAGCTGCACGGTGCTCAGGGCTGGCGGGCCGACTCCTGGGATTCGGCGATGCGCGGCTACTGGGACGAGTACGACGCGCTCGGCATCGGGCCGGACGCCCGGTCGACGGCGTTCGTGCTGGTCGAGAGGATGCCCGAGAAGTGGCACGTCCGGCAGATCTTCGACGATCCCGCCGGCGACCGCGACTGGGGGCTGAGCGTCGAGGTCGACCTGGCCGAGTCCGACGAGGCCGGCGAGCCGGTGCTGACGATCCTGGACCTCGGCCCGGCCACCGGCTGACTCGCCGTCCGGTCCGGCCGGGGGGTCGAGGGGGCGGTTCCGGCCCTTCCAGACGGTCGGCGAGGGCACAAAGTGCTCCCCGGGCGAGGACGGGACGGTGCCCGGGCCCGCCTCGGCGTCCCCGGGGATCGAGGGGGCAGTTCCGGCCCTCCCCGGCCGCCGGCAAGGGCACAAGGTGCTCCCCCGACGGGAGCAAGCCCCACACCACGCCCGCGCCCCGCGGCCAGAACCGAAGGCAGGCTCAGACCGGGAAGATCTCGTCGATCGCCGCGAGCTCCTCCACAGTGGGCGTCCAGGCGGTGCCCGCCTCGGCGTTCGCCCGGATCTGCTCGGGAGTGGTGGCCCCGGCGATGACCGCCGTCACCGGCTCCTGGGCGAGCAACCAGCCGAAGGCGACCTGCAGCATCGTCACCCCCCGCTCGTCGGCGAAGGCCTGCAGCGCGTCCAGCCGCTCCCACGGCGCGGTCTTGAGCAGCTCCGGCTTGATCGCCTGCAGCCGGCTGCCTCGGGGCACGTCGGTGCGGGTGTACTTGCCGGACAGCAGGCCGTTGGCCAGCGGGTAGAACGGCAGCACACCCAGCCCGAACTCCTGGGCCGCGGGCAGCAGTTCGGCCTCCAGGCTCCGGTTGAGCAGCGAGTACTCGTTCTGCGCGGAGATGAACGGGGTGCGGTGGTCGACCCGGGCCTTCCAGGCGGCGTCGGCCAGCTGCCAGCCGCTAAAGTTGGAATGACCGATGTACCGGACCTTGCCCTCGTCCACCAATTCGGACAGGGCCGCAAGGGTCTCCTCGATCGGGGTCGCCGGGTCGGGCTGGTGGAACTGGTACAGGTCGATCCAGTCGGTCTGCAGCCGGCGCAGCGAGTTCTCCACCGCCCGCCGCACGTACCACCGCGACCCGCGGGCGCCGAAGTCCGGTCCGTCCACCCCGTGCATGTCCATGCCGAACTTGGTGGCGACGATGACGTCGGCCCGGCGCCTGCCCAGCGCGGCACCCAGCAATTCCTCGCTGCGGCCGTGCGGGCTGCCGTAGATGTCGGCGACGTCGAACAGGGTGATCCCGGCGTCGATCGCCGCGTCGATCAACGCCTGGGTGCCCTCCGGGCTCTGCGTGACGGTGTTCGGCCGGCCCAGGTTGTTGCACCCCAGACCGGTGGCGGAGACGGCGAGGCCGGATCGGCCGAGGCGGCGCAGTGCTGGTTGTCCCATGCTCGCAGGCTAACCAGCCGGCCGGCACCGGCCGCCCGGGACCCCGCGGCCGGGGGAGCAGGCGTGGGACCCTGTGATCATGCCGGACCAGCCGACCGAACCGGGTCCGCGCTGGACCGCGCTGCGGGTCGGCCCCGGCGGTGTGCCCGCGGATCAGGTCAGGCCCGTCGGGCTGCCGGAGCGGCCGCGACCGGAGCCACCCCGACCGGCCTCGCCGGCCGGGCCCCGGCCCGGGCCGTGGCCCCCGCCCGCATCCTGGCCGCCGGCAGGCCCGGACACCACACCGCATGCGGTCCTGGGCTCGTTCGACGCTGGCCGGCCCCGCCGCCGGGCGATCATCGCAGTGATCGGCCTGGGGCTGGTGGCGCTGGTGGTGGTGGCCGCCGCCCTGTGGTCGTCGAACACCCCGGGCACGTCGTCGGCGACGTCGTTGCGGGCGGGGGACTGCCTGGCCTCGGCCGGCGGGACCACGGTGATCGGCCTGGACTGCGCGGCGTCGGACGCCGAGTTCGTCATCGCCGCCCGCTTCGAGCACACCACCGACGACAGCCGGTGCTACCGCTCCTCGTCCGACGTCGTGCTGGTGACCAGGGACGACGTGGTGCTGTGCCTGAACTACATCGCCCGGGTCGGCGACTGCCTCTATGCCGGCAACACCGACGACGTCGGCAAGGCGCCGTGCCGGACGTCGGCGTCCGGTTCGACGCCGCGTGGGTTGTTCCGGGTGATCGCCGTGCTGCCCGATACCGTGAGTGCTCGGGACTGCCCGGCGGGGACGTTGGAGACGCTGGTGCACCGGGACAACCGGGAAGTGGTGTGCCTGGGCATGCCGTGACGAGGGAGCCGAAGGTGGCCGAACCGCTGTACGCCGAGGATCTGGTGGTCGGCTCGGTGCATGACCTGGGCACCTACCAGGTGACCCTGCAGGAGATCCTGGACTTCGCCGAGCAGTGGGATCCGCAGATCTTCCATGTCGATGTGCAAGCCGCGAACGCCGGCTTCTTCGGCGAGATCATCGCCAGCGGGGTGCACACCGTGGCCATCGCCCAGCGGCTGGCCGTACGGGGCGCCTACCGGCACTGGTCGGTGATCGCCGGGCGCCGGGTGTCCGCCGAGTTCCCGAAGCCGGTCCGCCCGGGCGACACGGTGGCCGGCTCGCTGACGGTCGAGCGGGTGACGCCGACCGGCCCCGGCCGGTCCCTGGTGGTCACCCGGGGACGGCTGACCACCGACGGCGAGACGGTCCTGGACACCACCGTGGAGGCCTACGTCCGGCGACGGCCGCAACCGGACGCGGCCCTGCCGGCGTGACCTGGACACGGATGCGCTGATCCAAGTTTCAGTTTTCGCGCCTGATGTCCGTTCCGGTGAGACGATGATCAGCGCAGCCAGCCCGGGACGCGCGAGTGGCGCACGACCGGTTCACTTCAGCCGGTGACGCGCCAGTCGGCTCAACCCGCCCTACGCCCGGCCGGTCGGGGACGCCGACGACGACGCGGCCTTCGATCGAGTGGCGCAGGGCCGGTTCACTTCATCCGGTGACGCGCCAGTCGGCTCAACCCGCCTACGCCCGGCCGGTCGCGGACGCCGACGACGACGCGGCCTTCGATCGAGTGGCGCAGGGCCGGTTCACTTCAGCCGGTGACGCGCCAGTCGGCTCAACCCGCCTACGCCCGGCCGGTCGCGGACGCCGACGACGACGCGGCCTTCGATCGAGTGGCGCAGGGCCGGTTCACTTCAGCCGGTGGTGCGCCACTGGGTTCGGGATGGGGCTGCGTGGGTCGGACAGCGAGGGCCCGGCGCAGCGGCCTCCCACGGATGCGCTGATCAAAGTCTCACTGTCGCGCCTGATATGTCTGTTCCGGTGAGACGATGATCAGCGCAGCCAGCCCGGGACGCGCGAGTGGCGCACGGCCGGTTCACTTCAGCCGGTGGTGCGCCGGTCGGCTCAGCCCGCCCTACGCCCGGCCGGTCGGGGACGCCGACGACGACGCGGCCTTCGATCGAGTGGCGCAGGGCCGGTTCACTTCAGCCGGTGGTGCGCCGGTCGGCTCAACCCGCCCTACGCCCGGCCGGTCGGGGACGCCGACGACGACGCGGCCTTCGATCGAGTGGCGCAGGGCCGGTTCACTTCATCCGGTGACGCGCCAGTCGGCTCAACCCGCCCTACGCCCGGCCGGTCGCGGACGCCGACGACGACGCGGCCTTCGATCGAGTGGCGCAGGGGCCGGTTCACTTCAGCCGGTGGTGCGCCACTGGGTTCGGGCTGGGGCTGCGTGGGTCGGGCGGCGAGGGCCCGGCGCGGCGGCCTCCACGGATGCGCTGATCCAAGTCTCATTTTGGCGCCCGATATGTCGGTTCCGGTGAGACGATGATCAGCGCAGCCAGCCCGCGGCGCGCGAGTGGCGCACGACGGGCAGCTGCGCCACGACCGGCAGCTGCGTCACGACCGGCAGCTGCGCCACGACGGGCAGCTGCGCCACGACGGGCAGCTGCGCC
>JBDHZW010000303.1:0-6378 GCA_039812105.1 Nakamurella sp. | reverse complement strand
TGCACGTAGCGGGCGGCCGCCGCCTCCGGCGGGTGCTGCCACAGGTGGGCCGGGTTGCCGTCGTACCAGCCCAGGTACCGCTGATAGATCGCCTTGACGTTGTGGCTGACGGAGCCGTAGTAGCCGTGGGTGTGCCAGGCCGCTTCCAGCGCCGGCGGCATCGCGAAGTTCTCGGCGATCTCGCTGCCGGTCAGGCCCTGGTTCATCCGGCGCAGGGTCTGGTCGTGCAGCCAGGCGTAGAGGTCCCGCTGCTCGGTCAGGAACCGGACGATGTTGTCCCGGTCCCAGGTCGGCCAGTGGTGCGAGGCGAACGCGACATCGGTGTCGTCGGCGAACAACTCGATCGCCTCGGCGAGGTAGCGCGACCAGCCGCGGCCGTCCCGGACCTCGGCGCCGCGCAGGGTGAGCAGGTTGTGCAGGTTGTGGGTGGCGTTCTCGGCCAGGCACAGCGCCCGGTGGTCCGGGAAGTGGAAGTTCATCTCCGCCGGCGCCTCGGTGCCCGGCGTCAGTTGGAAGACGATCCGGACGCCGTCCAACGTCTCCTGCTGGCCGGTGTGCGTGATGTCCAGGGTCGGCGCGAGCAGCCCGACGGTTCCGGTCGACGTGCCCGAGCCGAGGCCGACGCCGAGCATGCCGGTGGCGCTCACCGGCAGGGCCATGCCGGTGTGGTAGACGCCGCGGCGCAGCATCG
Source organism: Nakamurella sp. (assembly GCA_039812105.1). Taxonomy (GTDB): domain Bacteria; phylum Actinomycetota; class Actinomycetes; order Mycobacteriales; family Nakamurellaceae; genus Nakamurella. Next base: position 5,687 of record JBDHZW010000303.1, on the reverse strand, counting down.
CGGTGCCGGCATACACGTTCTCGGACACCGAGTGGTCCAGGAATCCGGCCGGGGCGACGATCGGCACGTCGGTATCCGCGTCCACCACGCCCAGCACGCCGCCGAAGTGGTCGATGTGCGAGTGGGTGAAGATCACCGCGGACACCGGCCGTTCGCCCCGATGCGTGCGGTACAGGGCCAGGCCGGCCGCCGCGACCTCGGCCGACACCGCCGGGTCGATGACGATCACCCCGGTCCCGCCCTCGACGATCGTCATGTTGGACAGCTCGATGCCGCGGAGCTGGTAGATGCCCTCGGTCACCTCGAACAGGCCCTGGATCGCGGTGAGCCGGCTCTGTCGCCACAGGCTCGGGTTGACGGTGTCCGGGCAGTCGCCGGCGGTGACCCGCGCCCAGATGTCGGCGTCGAACACCACCCGGCCGTCGGCGTTGGTGATCTGGCCCGGTTCCAGGCGGGCGATCAGGCCGCGGTTCGCGTTGTCGAAGTCGGCGCGGTCGTCGCACGACGGCTCGGACATGGAATCGTCCTCCTGCGGGTCCCGGGCCCCGGATGCGGGCCGGTGTGGGTGGTCGGGGGAGCTGACCGGGCCGAGTGTGGTGGGCGGTCCGGGACCGCTGCGTCATCCCCCGAGGGTGAAGCCGCCGGGCCGGTGCTGCGCCACGGCGGTGCGCTGATCCAAGTCTCATTTCGCGACGGATTTGATCGTTTCAAATGAGACTTGGATCAGCGCACGAGGCGGGGGTGGACGTGGACGGGCGGGTCGTGGCGGCGTCGGCGTCAGTCCGCGTACTGGGCGATGCCGCCGCCGAACGACCAGTTCTCCTTGGGCACCTCGACCAGCGAGATCAGCACGTCGTTGACGTCGATGCCGACGCGTTCGTGCAGCCGGTCGGCGATCGCCCGATAAAGGGCCTTCTTCACCTCCAGGGTGCGCCCCTGGTTCAGGGTGATCTGCACGATCAGCGCCGCGGGGGAGCGTTCCAGCAGGTAGTGCGGGTCGATGATCAGATCGTTCGCCGGGTGCTCGGCGACGACCACGAACCGGTCGTTCGCCGGCACGTTCGCCGTCGCCACCATCGCCTCGTAGACGACGTCGGCGATCGCGGCGCGCTCGTCGGCGCTGCGGCCCTCGGGCAGATCGATGCGGACCAGCGGCATGGCGACTCCTTCGGATGGGTGGACGGCCAGCCTGGCACGGCCGGGCCCGGGGGCGCTGCGGCCCCCCGGTGCCGGCCGGCGGTGCCGGTTGTGGTGAGCGCAGGACGCCGGGCCCGGCCCCGACGATCAGCCGGCGACCCGCTCGACGAACGCCTCCCGCAACCCGGCCTGCCGGGCGGCGTCGATGCCCAGCCCGGACGCGAAGTAGCCCTCGACATCGCCGAAGCGGGAACGCATCTCGTCCAGGGCGCTGGCCAGGTACTCCTCCCGGACGCCCAGCACGGGACGCAGCAGATCCGGATCGCCGCCGGCCGCGGCGAACCGCGCGAAGATCGGCTGCAGGGCCGGCAGCAGTTCGACGTTGGTGAGCAGGTAGTCCCGGCGCACGTCGTCGTCGGACACCCCCAGCAGCATCAGCAGCGCCGCGGCGCCCCACCCGGTGCGGTCCTTGCCGGTGGTGCAGTGGAACAGCGCGGGCCGGGCGGCGGCGTCGGACAGCCCGAGGAAGAACGAACGGTAGGACGACAGCGCACTGGGCAGCGACACGATGTCCCGGTACGACCGGGTGAACAGCTGCTCCGCCCGGCCGCCGCCGAGCAGCGCCTCCGCCTGCTTCGGGTCGGACAGCAGGGTGAACAGGTTGGCCGCCGCCGACGCGTCGGCCAGGTCGGCCAGCACGTCCAGGGCCACCGCCCGCACCCCGTCCGGTAGGTGGTCGGGCTCGGCGGACCGTTCCGCGGCCGTGCGGAAGTCGTACACGGTCCGGATGCCCAGCCCGGCCAGCGCGGCGTCGCCGGCCGCGTCCAACTTCCCGAGATCGACCGAGCGGTAAACCATCCCGCGACGGACCCGGCCGCCACCGGTGGTCGACCAGCCGCCCACGTCGCGCAGGTTGGGCAGTCCGACGATGGCGATGGGGGCGCCTGGTTCGGTCATCGCGCTCCGTTCGATCGGTTCGCCGCAGCGTAGTGCCTCACCCGGCCGGCGGCGCCGCCCGGTCGCGCCGCCGGCGGGAAGCCAGCCAGGGCAGCGCCACCCCGAACAGCAGTGCCAGCCCGACCCCGAGGGCGGTCTCGGCCAGTCGTTCGTTGAAGCGGTGCTGGGCGTCCTGCGGGCTGCCGTACAGCAGCATCAGGAAGACGATGCAGGTGGTGAAGGCGGGGGTGAGGTAGCGGCGGCTGCCGCGGGTGGCGGCCATCGCGGTGATCGTGACGAGCACGGTGCCGGCCAGTACCACGGGTGTGGCTGCGTACCGGACGACCAGGGTGGCGACCAGCGACCCGACGACGATGTCCAGCAGCCGGTCCAGGCCTCGGAGGCGGACCATGTCCGGCAGTGGTCGCATCACCAGCAGGCAGGCGGCGCAGGCCCAGCCCACGTGTTGGGCGCCGGCGGCGAACCCGATGCCGGCGGCGATCCCGGCGGCCAGGCCGAGCCGGATGCCGTAGTCCAGGGAACCGGAGTCGACCGGGGTTGGCGGCGGGGTCCGGGCGGCCGGGCGGGGCGGCCAGGCCAGGGAGACCAGCCAGACCCACACGGATCCGAGGAACATGAGGCCGGCCAGGGGGGCGCCGGCGGCGATCCCGGGGTAGCTGAACCCGACCCCGACCATGGGCAGTGCCAGGGCCAGCAGGACCCGGCCGAACCTGATCCGGGCGGCGACCAGGCACGCGCCGATCGCCAGCGCGACGATCCCGGCGACGGCCAGTACCGGCCGGGTGGCGAGGGCGGAGCCGAGCAGGATGCCGGCGGCGACGACCGCGCCGAGCACGACGATCATGATCCGGGCCCGGCGGGGTCCGGGCACGCCGATCGCCGCGCCCGGCAGCACCCCGGCGGCCAGCGCGATTCCCTGGGCGGGGTCGCCGAACAGCACGACCAGCGCCGCCGGGAGCGCCGCGGCCAGCCCGAGCAGGGCGGCCGGCCACCGCCAGGCGACCGCGGGCGCCACGGGTCCGGTCACGCCGCGGGGGGTCAGCCGGCCTTGGCCGCGGCGTAGTTCTGCAGGAACGCGGCCTCGACCAGGGCCATGTTCTGGATCTCGGAGGGGTCCACGCTCTCGTTCGGGGCGTGGATCAGGCACAGCGGTTCCTCGACGCCGATCAGCATGATCTCGGCGTCCGGGAAGGTGGACTGGAACACGTTGCACAGCGGGATCGAGCCGCCCTGGCCGATCGCGGTGACCTCCCGCCCGTAGACGTCGCGCATGGCGGTGGCCATCGCGTCGTGGCCGGGGCCGCCGAGCGTCCCGGTGAACGCCTCGCCCTTGGATTCCCGCTCGCAGGACACCCGGACATGCCAGGGGGCAACGGCTTGAAGGTGCGCGATGAGCGCGGTCTGCGCGTCGGTGGCGTCCATCCCGGGCGGCACCCGCAGGTTGATCCGGGCCCGCGCCCGGTTCAGGATCGACGCCGACGACCCGACCACGGACGGGCAGTCGATGCCCAGCACGGTGACCGCGGGCCGCGCCCACACCATGTCCGAGACCCGGCCGTCGCCGAGCAGCTCGACCCCGTCCAGCACGTTCGCGTCGATCCGGAACTGGTCGGCCGGGTAGTCGATGCCCTCCCACTTCCCGGAGGAATCCAACCCTTGCACGGTGGTGTTGCCGCGGGCGTCGCGCAGGGTGGCCAGCATCGCGATCAGTGCGGCCAGCGCGTCCGGGGCGGCGCCGCCGAACTGCCCGGAATGCATCGGGCTGGCCAACGCCTCCACGGTGACGATCACGTTCGCGATGCCGCGCAGGGTGGTGGTCAGGCTGGGCACCCCGACGGCGAAGTTCCCGGAATCGCAGACCAGGATGGTGTCGGCCCGCAGCAGGTCCGGGTTGCGGGGCACGAAGTCCTCCAGGCCGCCGGTGCCCTGTTCCTCCGAGCCCTCCCCGATGATCTTCACGGTCACCGGGAGGTCGTCGCCCAGGGCCCGCAGGGCGGTCAGGTGCATGGCGATGTTGCCCTTGCAGTCGGCGGCGCCGCGGCCGTACCAGCGGCCGTCGCGTTCGGTGAGCTGCCAGACCGGGGAGTGCCAGGCGTCGTCGCCCAGCGGCGGCTGCACGTCGTGGTGGAAATACAGCAGCACGGTCGGCGCCCCCGCCGGGCCCGGCTTGATGCCGCTGACCGCCTTGCTGCCGTCGGCGGTGACGTTGCCTCGGACGTCCCGCAGCCCGGCGGCGGTGAACGACTCGACGAGCCAGTCGACCATGCCGTCGCACTCGGAGGTCGGGAACTGGGCGGCGTCGTGCACGGACCTGAACGCCACCATCTCGGCCAGGTCCGCCTTGGCCTGCGGCATCAGGGACCTCACGGCATCCCGGAGCGAATCGACACTCATGTGATCACTTCCTTTTTCGCGGCGGAGCGGCGCGGCCAGACGAACGCCACGACGGCGGTGACGACCAGGGACAGGGCCGCGGTGGCGATCATGGTGTGGCCCAGCCCGGTGGAGAACGCGTCGACGACCGCCTGGGTGACCTTGCGGCCCAGGTCGTCGTCCAGGGTGGACAGGGCGTCGTCGAACGAGGCCGAGTTGACCAGGGCGTTGTGCGCCTGGTCGACCTGGTCCGGGGTGAGCCCGACCGATGCCACGGCCCGGGACGAGTCGGCCACGGTGAACCCGCGGGCGAACGCCGACAGCAGCGCCACCCCGAGCGCGCCGCCGACCATCGAGGACATCTTGAACACCCCGGCCGCGGTGCCGGCCAGCGACTGCGGCACGTCACCGACCGCGGTGTTGGAGATCGGCGTGGACAGCAGGCCAAGGCCCACCCCGATCACCACCAGCGCGGCGGCGATGAGCAGGATCGTGGTGTCGGAGTTCAGCACGCCGAGCACGGCCAGCCCGACGCTCATCACGATCAGGCCGATCAGCACCGGCCGCCGGCCCCCGTACCGCTGGTCCATCCGCCCGCCCAGCGGGATGAACGCGAAGATGCCGACCGTGGCCGGCAGCATCAGCAGGCCGGCGGTGATCGCGCTGTAGCCGCGGGCGTTCTCCAGCCACAGCACCAGCAGGTAGCTCAGCCCGGCGAACGCCATGTTCATGGTCAGGTTCGCGGTCAGCGCCCCGTCGTAGGGCCGCAGCGAGAACAGCTTCAGGTCCACCAGCGGCTCGGCGACCCGGCGTTCCACCAGCACCCAGGCCACCACCAGCACCACCGCGGCGACGAACAGGCCGATGATCAGCGGGCTGCCCCAGCCGACGGCCGGGCCGTCGGTCAGCGCGTACAACAGGGCGAACGCGGCCAGCGCGATGGTGACCAGGCCGACCCAGTCGACCCTGCTGGACGCCCCGGCGTCCTTCGATTCCGGTGTGCTCACCCGGATGACCAGGAACGCGGCAACGCCCAGCGGCACGTTGATCCAGAACAACCAGGCCCAGCCCAGGCCCTGGGAGAGCACGCCGCCGATCGCCGGGGCCACCGCCTGCCCGCCCCAGGCCACCGCCTGCCACACCCCGAACGCGGTGAGCTGGTCCCTGCCGGAGAACTGCGGCGGGATCAACGCCAGGGTGGCCGGCAGGATCAGCGCCGC
>JBDHZW010000302.1:0-6386 GCA_039812105.1 Nakamurella sp. | reverse complement strand
CGGCCTGGTCAGTAGCGTCACTTGCGCACGGTTCGGGTACTGGACCGAGCGGAGTCCGCGGCCACTGGGGTTGGCGGACGATCATCGATGGGAGCTTTTCCATGGGTCTGAGCGACGAGGAAATCACCACGGGCGGAGCGAGCGCCGAGGGCCCGGCCGACGGTGGGGCATCGGGGGTTCCCGGTGTGCACGACGGCGGTGCCGATGGGGGAGCCGACGGTGGTGCGGAGGGTCCGGCCGACGGCGGCGCGTCCGGGGTGCCGGGCGTCCATGACGGCGGTGCCGATGGTGGCGCCGATGGGGGCGCGGACAGCGGTGCGGAGGGTCCGGCCGACGGCGGCGCGTCCGGCGTGCCGGGCGTCCATGACGGCGGTGCCGACGGTGGCGCCGATGGTGGCGCTGACGGCGGTGCTGACGGCGGTGCTGATGGTGGTGCCGACGGGGGAGCCGACGGCGGCGCCGGCTGATGCCGGACGCTGATCTCGCGGGGGCGTCCGGCGTGGCCGGACGCCCCCCGCGGCACTCCCCGACGCCGGCCCTGCAGCGGTGCATCGGCGTCGCCGCGGACGAGTTCGCGCAACGCTTCTGGGCCGAACAACCCCTGCTGACCAAGGCCGGATCGACCACGGCCGACCTGGCCGACCGGCCCGGCGGGTTCGCCGACCTGTTCTCCGCCGGCGCGGTCGACGAACTGGTCTCCGAACGCGGGCTGCGCACCCCGTTCCTGCGGATGGCCAAGAACGGCTCGGTGCTGAACGCGTCCGTCTACACGCGAGGTGGCGGGGCCGGCGCGACGATCACCGATCAGGTGGCCGACGACAAGGTGCTGGCCCAGCTGGCCGGCGGCGCCACCCTGGTGCTGCAGGCGCTGCACCGCACCTGGCCGCCGCTGGTCCGCTTCGGCAGCGAACTGGCCGCCGAACTCGGCCACCCGGTGCAGATCAACGCCTACATCACGCCCCCGCAGAACCAGGGTTTCGCCGCCCACTACGACACCCACGACGTCTTCGTCCTGCAGATCGCCGGCACCAAGCACTGGCGCATCCACGAACCCGTGCTGCCCGATCCGTTGCCGCACCAGACCTGGGACGGTCGCCGATCCCAGGTGCAGGCCCGCGCCGCCGAGCCGCCGCTGATCGACGCGCTGCTCGAACCCGGGGACGCGCTGTACCTGCCGCGCGGCTACCTGCACTCCGCGGTCGCGCAGGGGGAACTGTCCATCCACCTGACCATCGGCGTGCACCCGCTGACCGGCTACGACCTGGCCCGCGAACTCATCGCCGCCGCCGAGGGCGACCGTGAACTGCGCCGGTCGCTGCCGCTGGGCGTCGACGTCACCGACGTCGACACGATGGGCCGTCACCTCCGCGGCGCCGCGCAGCGCTTGGTCGCCCGGCTCGACGAGGTCGGGCCCGACCACTACCAGGCCGCGGCCCGGCGGGTCGGACGGCAGCAGACCGGACAGGCCCGGCCCGCGCCCATCGCGCCCCTGGACCAGCTGCGGGTGATCGCCGCCCTGGGTCCGCAGACACCGCTGGTGCTGCGCCCCGGGCTGCGGCCGCGGCTGCGCCAGCAGGGCGACCAGCGGGTGCTCGACCTGATCGACTCGTCCGTCAGCTGGCCCGAGCAGGTGCACGCAGCGCTGCTGGTCGCCGTGTCCGGGAAGGCGTTCACGCCGGAATCCCTGCCGAACCTGGACGCCGACGAGCAGCTCGTGGTGGCGCGCCGGCTGCTGCGCGAGGGCGTCGTCGTGGCGGCCGACGAATCCCCAGACGTAGCTGACGAGTGACCGTGTGACCGACCCGGCCGACCGGTACGAACGCTGCTCGGGGCAGGCCGCGCTGCGCGGCGACCCGATGACGGGCAGCGCCTTTCCCGCCTCCCGGCTGCTGCTCGTGGAGCAACCGGGGCCGTGGGGCCGGGCCGGGTTGCTGGCCTCCCGGTTCGACACCGGGATCGCCCACCGGCTGGTCGCCCGGTGGGAACGGCTGGGCATCCGGGTGGTGGCGATCCGCCGGCCGGGTCGGCACGTCGGCGACGGCGCCCGACGATGGGCGGCGGTGGACTGCCGCCCGGATCGCGAACGGATCGTCTGGGGCCGGTTCGCCGCCGATCGGGACCTGCTCGAGCTCGACGTACCCGGGCTGCTGGACCGCCCGTCCGACGCCTCCGCGGAGGTCGATCCGGTCTACCTGGTCTGCGCCCACGGCACCCACGACGCCTGCTGCGCCATCCTCGGCCGGCCCGTCGCCGCCGCCCTGGAAGCGGAGCGCCCCGGCCGGGTCTGGGAGTGCAGCCATGTCGGCGGCGACCGCTTCGCCGCGAACGTGCTGATCCTGCCGTCCGGACTGCTGTACGGGCGGGTGCGGGCCGAACAGGCCGCTGATCTCGTCCGGCGCACGGACGCCGGGACCGTCGACCCGGCCGGTCTGCGCGGACGCGTCGGCTTCCCGTCGGCCGAGCAGGCGGCCATGGTGCTGGCTCACGAGGCATTCCCGGCGACCGGCTGGCGGGAGGTCAGGGTCGTCGGCACGGACCGCACCGATCCCACTCGGATCCTCGTCACGCTCGCGGTCGCCGGCCGCCCGGTCCAGGTCGCCGTCCGGACTCGCCGTGCCGAGCCGGCCTGGCTGACCTGCCAATCGGGTGCGCAGGGCCGGGCCGTCGTCTACGAGCCGGCCCTGACCGGCATCGGCTAGGCCCCGGCGACATCGTCCGGTTCGTCCACCTATGCTCCGGTCGTGCGCACGACCGTGGGGCTGGAGCTGGCCATCCGGCTGATCTTCGGCTACCTGCCGGCGTCCGCTCGGCGCCGACTGGCCGGACCGCCGATCGCGGTGGACGGCGAGCCGCTGGACCCCGATCTGCAACTGCTGCTGCGGCTGGAGCGGATGACCAGTGCGGGCACGCCGGCGGTGCCGGTGGAGCGCCGTCGTCAGCACCTGGACGTCGCGTCGGCGCTGGTCGGCGGCCGGCCGCCGGCCGGGGTGGACAGCCGTGCGGTGGTGATCGACCGGGCCGGCCCGGAACCCCCGCTGGCCGCGCGACTCTACCGCCCGGAGGGACTGGCCGACGGCTCCCCGCTGCTGGTCTACTTCCACGGCGGCGGGTGGGTGACCGGCAGCCTGAACAGCCACGAAGCGGTGTGCCGGCTGCTGGCGGCGGCCGCGCGGGTGCGCGTCCTCGCCGTCGATTACCGGCTGGCTCCCGAGCATCCCTTCCCGGCCGCGGTCCAGGATGCGGTGGCGGCGTTCGACTACGCGTGCGGGTCGGCCGCCGAGCTGGGGGCCGACCCCGACGCGATCGTGCTCGGTGGAGACAGCGCCGGGGCGAACCTGGCCGCGGTCGCCGCCCACCTCACCGTGCGCACCGGCCGGTCCGGGCCGGCGCGGCTGCTGCTGTTCTACCCACCCGTCGACGCGGTCCACCGGGCCGCGTCACGCGACCTGTTCGCGCACGGATTCCTGCTGACCGACGCCGACATCGTCTGGTTCCGCGACCACTACATGCCCTCGACCGGCGATCACGGCGACCCGAGGGCCTCGATCCTGCTGGCCGACGACCTGACCGGGATGCCGCCGACGCACCTGATCACCGCCGGCTTCGACCCGATCCGCGACGAGGGCGAGCAGTTCGGTCGCCGGCTCGCGGACGCGGGCGTGCCGGTGCTGATGCACCGCGAACCCGACCTGGTGCACGGCTTCGTCAACATGATCGGGCTGTCCGCCCGGTGCCGGGCGGCGGTCGCCCGCGCGGCGGCCGAACTGGGACGGGCGCTGGTCGATGGTGCCCCCGGTGAGACTCGAACTCACACTGTGCGGGATTTGAATCCGCTTCCTCTGCCAATTGGGATACGGGGGCAGGCCCCGGTGTCCGGGGCAGCACCATCGTAGTCATGCCGGCGGCCCGATCCCGCCCACCCGGGCCGCGCAGCCCAGACGCCTGACAACGATGTCGGTTGCCCCCGGCGAAAGGCGTGCGTATCACACCGACCGGAGGCCGTTGTTCGCGCGTTGGTCATACGGGGCCGATAGGCTGAGCCGGACCGGCGACCGATCGGGGGTCGCGGGCATGGTTGGGGAGGTGGCCGATGACCGCACCGAAAAGGGTGCTCATCGCCGAGGACGAGGCACTGATCAGGCTGGACCTGTCCGAGATGCTGGCCGAGGAGGGCTTCGAGGTCGTCGGGCAGGCGGTCGACGGGGAACAGGCCGTGGCGATGGCCACCGAGCTGCGCCCCGACCTGGTGATCATGGACGTCAAGATGCCCAAGAAGGACGGCATCGACGCGGCCGCCGAGATCGTCGGCGAGCAGATCGCCCCGGTGGTCATCCTGACCGCCTTCTCCCAGCGGGAGCTCATCGAGCGCGCCCGCGACGCCGGCGCGATGGCGTACCTGGTCAAACCCTTCTCCAAGGGCGACCTGCTGCCGGCGATCGAGCTGGCCGTCGCGCGCTACGCGGAGACCGCGGCGCTGCGCAAGGAAGTGGCCGACATCAGCCAGCGGCTGGAGGCCCGCAAGATCATCGACCGGGCCAAGGGCCTGTTGATGACGCACCAGAAGATGACCGAGCCGGAGGCCTTCCGTTGGATCCAGCGGACCGCGATGGACCGGCGCACCTCCATGCAGGCGGTCGCCAACGCGGTGCTCGAGGGGCTTTCGGCCAAGAGCTGACCATCACCGGTCCTCACAGATACGGATATTTCGGGCACCCCGACGGGTGGTGCCCTCCGCCGAGCGAGTGACCACACCCTGTCATTTTGATTACCCGGTGTGACCTGCTTGGGCGTTTCTTGTGAACCGCGAGTCGCATTTTGGTTACGAGGCCTCGAAGGTGCCGTGTCTTGAGCCATCCGTGGGATAGGTTCCCCGCGTGTCGACGGACGTCGACACTGTCGGGCTCAGCCGGATCGGAACCGGTGAACAGAATCTTCGGAGGTGGCACGTGCATCGACGTTCGGTGCGAACCGCCGTCGTCGGGTTGGCCGCGGTGGCGGCGCTGACGTTGGCAGCATGTGGATCGAAGTCCGCGGACAGCGGGAGCACCACCAGTGCGGCGACCGGGTCGGCGGCGGCCTCCGGGAGCGCGTCGGCCGGCGGTGGTTCGGGTGGTCTGGCGATCAAGGCCGAAGTCCAGATCGACAAGGACGGCAAGGAGGTCTCGGCCCAGACCGGTGCCGAGGCGGTCAGCCCGAAGGGCAACGGTTCGGCGACCTGTCCGGCGACGACGACGATTGCCATGGCCGGTGCGCTGACCGGTCCGAACGCCGCCCTTGGGATCAACATCCTCAAGGGTGCGGAGATGGCCGCCGAGGAGCACAACCAGGCCAATCCGAACTGCCAGGTGCAGATCAAGCAGTTCGACACCGAGGGCGACCCGCAGAAGGCCACCCAGGTGGCACCGCAGATCGTCGGCGACGCCAACATCATCGGCCTGCTCGGCCCGGCCTTCTCCGGTGAGACCAAGGCCACCGGTGCGATCTTCAACCAGGCCGGCCTCCTGTCGCTCACCGCGTCGGCGACCAACTCGGCCCTGACTCAGAACGGTTGGACGAACTTCTTCCGCGGCCTCGCCAGTGACGCCGTGCAGGGCCCCGCGGTCGGTAAGTACATGGCCGATACGCTGGGCTTCAAGAAGGTCTGCGTGGTCCAGGACAACTCCGACTACGGCGTCGGGCTGGCCGAGCAGATCAACACCGGGCTCGGAAGCGTGGCCGACTCGAGCTGCGCCGCCAACGTCAAGACCGGTGACAAGGACTTCAGCGCCACCGTCCAACTGGTCAACGGCGCCGCGCCGGACGCGGTCTTCTACGCCGGTTACTACGCCGAGGCGGCGCCATTCGTCCAGCAGCTGCGGGACGCGGGCGTGACCGCCACCTTCGTGTCGGCCGACGGAACCAACGACCCCCAGTTCGTCGCCCAGGCCGGCCAGGCATCCAAGGATGCGGTCCTGTCCTGCCCGTGTGGTCCGGCCCCGGATGCGTTCGCGGCCCAGTATGAGACATCGGCAGGGCAGGCCCCGGGTGTCTACTCGGTCGAGGGCTACGACCTGACCACCATCATGCTGACCGGCATCGACTCGGGCATCACCGACCGGGCCGGGCTGATCAACTACGTCAAGAACTACGACGGCCAGGGTCTGGCCCGCCACTACAAGTGGGACGCCCAGGGCGAATTGGCGGCCTCCACGATCTGGATCTACAAGGTCCAGTAAGTTCTGCCTGTCTGACGGCCGGGGTTCGGGATTGATGTCCTGGCCCCGGCCGTCGACTCGAAGTGGCTGTGCGCGTTGTTGAATGCTCCGGCCGGTCCGGAGCCGTGCACCTAGGAGCACCATGACTGGTCCGCTCGCCGAAACCTTCTTCTCGGTTTCCGCCGCGCCCCC
>JBDHZW010000301.1:0-6404 GCA_039812105.1 Nakamurella sp. | reverse complement strand
GGTGAGAAACCCGGCCAGGGCGATGGTGTCGATGCCCTTGGACCGCAGGATGAAGTCCAGGTTGGTGGAGGCGAAGGCATCGAGGCCACGCTTGCCCTCGATGACGATGTCCCCGTCCGCGGGGCTCAGCTCGTCGACGATCGCCGCGCCCCAGGTGTCCTTGACGAAGGAGCCGGACTCGACCACGCCGGCCAGGATGCCGTACGGGGTGGAGGAGATCTCGGTGTAGCCGGGCGCGAAGCTGATCGGCGAGTGGATGATCGTCGCCCCGGCCGACCGGGCGGCGTCCACCACGTCGGCGGTGTGCTTCATCATCCCGGTCGACTCCATGACGTCCCGGACGGCGCCGTGCAGGGTGCCGCCCTCGGTGGCGAAGTCGTTCTGATACTCGATGAGCACCACGGCGGTGCGTGCCGGGTCGATGGCGGGAGTGTCGGACATCGTCGTCTCCGTTCCTCGCGGGTGGACCGGACGGCCGACCTGGGTCGGCGGACCGGACCGGCGGACAGGGTTTCAGGACCCTGACGGTAGTCCGCCCGACCGTGGCGGTCCGATGGACGCCCGCCGGTGCAGGGGCATCGGGATCCGACGGGTCTGCGTGCTGCCGTCCACCAGCATCCGGGCGGCCTCGCGACCCAGTTCCTCCTGGGGCAGGGCGACCGACGACAGACCCGGTCGCAACCACTGGGCCAGCTCGCTGTCGTCGAAGGCGATCACCGAGACATCTTCGGGGATGCGAAGTCCCGCGTCAGCCAGGGCCTGGTAGGCGCCGAAGGCGGTCGCGTCGTTGACGCAGACCAGCGCGCGCGGCCGCACGCCGCGGGCCAGCAGATCCTGCATCGCCTCGAAGGCGAAGGCGGGCTTCCAGTCCGTCCTGATGGCCACGGTGCCGGCCAGCTCCACCGAGGACCGGGCCAGCTCGGCCCGCAGCCCGGCCAGCCGCTCGGGCAGGGCCAGCGGGGCCCAGTTGTGCCAATGCGCACCACCGGTCATGCCCGGCGGCAGGTCGCCCACGAACCAGATGTCCTCGCGATGACCGGCGGCCAGCAGCGCCGCCGCGGCCGCCGCACCGGCCCCCTGCTCGTCGGGCAGCACCGCGGGGACGGCGAAATCGTCACCGCTGCAGCAGTTGAGCAGCGCCAGGGGTACCCCGCGCAGGGCCTGCGGCACGATGACCGTGCGGGTGAACATCGCCGCGTACAGGAACCCGTCCACCTGCCGGTCGAGCAGGTTGTGCACCAGGCGCTCCTCCAGGTCCGGCTCGCCGAGCGTATCGACGGTGAACAGGGTGCGGCCCTGCCCGCGGAGCTCCTGCAGCGCGCCCCGCACCATCGCGTTCGCGGTGGAGGTGCTGGAGATGAAGTCGGAGATCAGGGCGACGGTGCCGGACGTGCCCGTCCGGAGCACCCGCGCGGTCAGGTTCGGCCGGTACCCCAGCTCCCGGGCCGCGGCCAGCACGCGCTCGCTGGTCGCCGCCGAGATCCGCTGATCGGTCCGCCCGTTGAGGACGAAGGACACCGCGCCACGAGACACCCCGGCGCGGGCGGCCACATCGGCCAGCGTCACCCGGCTGGGCGGCCGCATGCCGTTCGTGGCCACGTGGTCTCCTCTCCGGCCGAGTCGCGAGCGTAGCTCGGCTATTTCCTTATAGCAACCCCTTGACAGCTCATCCCGTCCCGGTGTTCAGTACCTATAACGTTATAGCTAACCCGGACAGGAGCCCTTGATGACCGTCCCGAGCCTCCCGGCTCCGTCGCCGTCCACGGCCGGGTATCCCCACCTGGACCCGTTCTTCCGGACGCGGCTGGCGGAGTTCGACCGGGAAGCCGGCCCGGCCGGGGCGGTCCCGCCCGCGTTCCTGTCCCCGGCCGGTGCCTGGCACCCGCCCGCCCAGGTCCGTATCCGCGACCTCACCGCCTCCGGCCCGCACGGCGATGTGCCGCTGCGCACCTACTCGGCGGCTCCGGCCACCGGCGTGCCGGCCCCGGCGCTGGTCTGGATGCACGGTGGCGGTTTCGTCGACGGTTCGCTGGACTGGGGCGAGGCGCACGGGGTGTGCGCCGAGCTGGCCGCCCGGTCCGGAGCGCTGGTGGTCTCGGTCGGCTACCGGCTGGTCACCGACCAGGTCCGGTACCCCCTGCCGCTGGACGACATCGACACGGCCTGGCGTTGGTTGCTGGCCCGGATCGACCGGACCCCCGGAGCCGGGCCCGCTCGCCTGTTCGTCGGCGGGGCCAGCGCCGGCGCCAACCTGGCCATGGCGACGGCGCTGCGCCTGCGGGACCGGGGGGCGCGGCGGCCGGACGGCCTGCTCCTGGCCTACGGCGCGTTCCACCACCCCTCACCGGCCCCCGATCCCGAGCTCGCCGCCGTTCTGGCCACCCTGCCGGCCGGCCTGCTCAACCGGGACGACTTCAACGACACCGGCTTCCACCGTTACGCCGGCCCCGACCGGCCCGCCCCGGCCTATACCCGTCCCGGGCACGCCGACCTGACCGGGCTACCGCCCACCGCGATCGTCAGCGCCGAGATCGACGACCTGCGGCCCTCGTCCGACCTGCTGGCCCGACAACTGGCCGACGCCGGGGTGCCCGTCACCCGGTACCTGGCCCGCGGCATGCTGCACGGCCATCTCAACTGGTTCCCCGGCCCCGACCTGCCCGAGGTCGACCGGACCATCGACGTCCTCGCCCAGGTGTTGAGCGGCCCCCCGGCCGACCGGCCCGCGTCCTGATCCGCAGCACCCTCCCGAGCACCCCTGCCCCAGCCCCTCCACCGCACCACCCGCGGCCGAGACCGGCCGCGCCACCCGCATGTCGCCGGAGACACCCGTCTCCCGTACAAAGGAGTCACGCGCATGACGACCAGCCCGAGCACGCCGACACCCCGCTCCGGCCCCAACCCCTGGTGGGTCGGGACCGTCTGCGGCATGGCCACCTTCGTGGACGGGGCCGCGCTCACCGGTGTCACCATCGCGCTGGTGCTGTACCAGATGTCCATCGGGCTGACCCCCGACCAGGTCGGGGTGCTCACCGCCGCGCTGACCCTGGGCGTGGCGGTCGGCTCGCTGCTGGGCGGGCGGCTGGGCGACCGGTTCGGCCGGCGGACGATCTTCCTCGGCACCATGATGCTGATCGTGCTCGGCGCCGGCCTGCCCCTGCTGAGCACCGACTTCCCGCTGCTGCTGGCCGGTATCGCCATGCTGGGCCTGGGGGTCGGGGCCGACCTGCCGGTCGCTCTGGCGACCATCTCGGAGTCCGCGGACGACACCAACCGCGGCAAGATCATCGTGTTCTCCAACATCCTCGGCGGCTGCGGCATCGCCGCCGCGGTGCTGGTCGGCATCTTCTTCGGCGGCTCGGGCCGGCTCGGCGGGCAACTCATGTTCGCGATGTTCGCGGTCGTCGGGCTGGTCACCCTGGTGCTGCGGCTGTCGATCCCGGAATCGGCGTCCTGGCTGCAGGCCCGCGCCGAGCGGCAGCAGGGCATCACCACCATCCGGGCCGACAAGGTCGACATCCGCGACCTGTGGCACCCGCCGTACCGCCGCCCGTTCGTCACGCTGGTGCTGTTCTACTCGCTGACCACCGTCGCGGTCAGCATCGCCGGCACCTTCGGCACCTACGTCGCGGTCAACGTCGCCCACCTGGACGTGCAGCAGTACTCCACCGTCTCCCTGGTCGCCCTGCCGTTGGTCATCATCGCCAGCCTGTGGTTCATGCGGGTGGCCGACACCGCCCTGCGCATGCCCTACTTCGTCATCGGCGCGGTCACCGTCGTGGTCGCCAATCTGATCCCGGCCGTCTTCGGATTCACGTTCGTCACGCTGATCGGCTCGACCCTGCTCAGCGTGGTGGGCGGGGCGTTCTGCTACGAGACGATCATGAAGGTCTGGACCCAGGAATCGTTCCCGGTCATGCTGCGGGCCACCGCCCAGGGCACCGTCTACGCGGTCGCCCGGTTCTGCGCGGCCGGCCTGGCCGTCGTCACCCCGTCCCTGCTGCTCTGGAATCCGACCGGGCTGTACCTGGCCGTCGCCGTGGTGGCCGGGATCGGCCTGACCATCGGCTGGCTGGGCTTCCGCCGCAACGCCCGCAACGAGTTCGACCACGAGCAGGAACTGGACCCGGCGGCCGTCGCCCCGGCCGGCTCCGGCGTCTGACCGCCCCACCCGCCCTCGGAACCGATTCGGACAACCACGATGACCACCGCGATGTCGACCATCACCCAGGCGCCGTTCGAGACCGTCGTCGACGGCCTCACCCTGCGCGGCACCGTCCACCGCCCGGACGGCACCGGCCCCTTCCCCACCGCCCTGCTGCTGCACGGCTTCGGCGGCAACCGGGTGGAGGTCTCCGGCGCCTTCGTCCGGCTGGCCCGTGAGCTGGCCGGCCGGGGTATCGCCACCGTGGCCTACGACCGGGCCGGTCACGGGGAGAGCGACGGCTCGTTCTTCGACACGACCGCCAGCGGTGACGTGCGGCAGGCCGTCGAGGTGATCCGCGGCTTGCCCGACGTCACCGGCCTCGATCCGGACGGCCTGCACCTGGTCGGGATGAGCCTGGGTGCCGTGATCGCCAGCGGCCTGGCCCCGATCAGCCCGCTGCCCGTCCGGTCGCTGACCCTGTGGTCGGCCGCGGCGTCGTTCGCCGACGAGATCGGCGGGGGGCACCTGCAGGGCAAGCCGGTCGACGGCATCGACCGCGACGGGTACTTCGACTTCTACGGCATGCGGTTGGGGCCGGCGATGATCGCCGACGCCCGCGGCTACGACGTCTACGGCCGGGCCGCCGGATACCACGGGCCGGTCCGGATCCTGCACGGCACGGCCGATTTCATCCCGATCGCCTATGCGCAACGGTTCGTCGAGGTCTACGGCGCGCAGGCCGAGCTCACCGTCGTCGACGGCGCCGACCACGGGTGGGCCCGGGTCCCGCACCGGGATCTGGTGATCGCGCAGACGGTGGACTTCATCGCCCGGCAGGCCGACGGCGGCGACAAGTGACCGCCACCGTCGCGCCGTCGGCGATCGGCCGGGTCGTCACGCTCGCCGACGGCGCCTCGGTGCGGCTGGCCGGTCAGCTGGAGATCCTCGACGTCGACGGGGGCCGGCGACCGGTGCGGCTGCCCACCCGCCTGAGGGCGCATTTCCCGCCGGCCGCGGAGTTCCTGCGCGGGGTCGTCGACCAGAGCGCCGGCGTCCGGCTGCTCGTCCGCACGCGGGCCACCCGGCTGGCCCTGCGGGTGCGCTGCACCCAGTTCCGGCTGGCCGACCAGCTGCTGCCGGCCAACTGCTTCGTCGCCGAGGTCGACGGCGTCACGGTGGCCACGGCCCCCACTCCGCTGGACGCGGTGTGCACGATCGGTCTCGACTCGGAGACGGCAACCACGCAGGGCCGCCACCACTCGTCGGTGGTGGACCTGGGACCGCTGCCGGCCGGCGAGAAGACCGTGCGGATCTGGCTGCCGCAATCGGTCACGGTGGACCTGTTCGGGCTGTCGGGCGATGCCCCGGTCGGTCCCGCCACGAGCGACCGGCCCGTCTGGCTGCACCACGGCAGCTCGATCAGCCACTGCGTCGAGGCCGGCGAGCCGACGTCGGCCTGGCCGGTGGTCGCCGCGCGGGCCGCCGGCCTGGAGGTGATCAATCTCGGCTTCGCCGGCCAGTGCATGCTCGATCCGTTCGTCGCCGACGCGATCGCGGCCACGCCCGCCGACGTCATCTCGCTCAAGGTCGGCATCAACCCCGTCGGGGCCAGAGCCCTGGACCGCCGCACGTTCGTGCCGGCCCTGCACGGATTTCTCGACCGCATCCGGGCCGGCCACCCCGGCACCCCGATCGTGCTGGCCTCGGCCATCCTGTGGCCCGGCAGCGAGGACCTGCCCGGACCCGGGACGCCGGACATCGCCGACGACGGCACGTTCACGTACCGGGCGGTCGGGAACCCGGCGGACGTGGCCCTGGGCGCCCTGACCCTGGCCACCTCGCGCGAGCACGTGCGGCAGGTCGTCCGGGTCCGGGCCGCGGCCGGTGAGCCGACCCACTACCTGGACGGCCGCGACCTGTACGGGCCGGACGACGCCGCGCGGGCGGCCCTGCCCGACGGGCTGCATCCGGACGGGCCGATCTACCGGGAGATGGGCGCCCGCTTCGCCCGCCTGGTCTTCGGTGCGGACGGCCTGGTGCCGCGGGCCGCAGTGACCGGCTGACCGGGCCGGGGCGTCGCGCTCAGGTCCGCGGCTGGGCGTAGGCCCGCAGGCACCGGCTGACCCGGGCGGCACTGCGCCGGACGGCTTCCTCGCAGGCCGGTGCGCTGCGGCGCATCCGCGCGGCCGACCCGGACAGGGCGACCGACCCGACGATCATGCCATTGCCGCCGCGGACCCCCGCGGCCACGCAGATC
>JBDHZW010000300.1:0-6410 GCA_039812105.1 Nakamurella sp. | reverse complement strand
CCAGCTCGCCCAGGACCGGGTGGCCGGGGCGGACGGCGCGCTCGGCCTGCGCCGGCTGCTGGTCGCCGGTGCCGTCCTGACGGTGGCCGCGGTCGCGGCGTCGCTCGTGGCGACCGGCGGCGACGGTCAGCGGTGGGCGCTGCGCGAGGTGGTGCAGGCGCCCGTCGACCCGACCGCGTTCACCAGCCCGCTGGCGCTGTTCCGCAGCTACACCACCGACCATCCGGACGACGTGCAGCTGGAGGTGCAGGGCCTGCCGACCGGGTCGCGGCTGCGGCTGGCCACGCTCGACGACTACGACGGCCGGCAGTTCCGGCTCAGCGACGCCGAGGGACCGTTCGTCCGGATCGGGCCCGCCCAGCCGGCGGCCGCGAACACCGCTCCGGTGCAGGTCGACATCACCGTCCGGGACTACTCCGGCCCGTTCCTGCCGCTGCCCGGGTCGATCGTCACCCTCGACTTCGACGGCGACCGGGCCGACGAACTGGCCGCGGACCTGCGGTATTCCGCCGGCGCCGGCACCGGCGTGCTGCCGGGCGGCTGGCACCCCGGGGACGAGTACCGGGTGGTCGCCGGGGTGGCCGCGCAGCCGTCCGCCGATCAGCTGGCCGCGGCCCGGCCGAGCCCGGTGACGATGCCGCCGAGCGCGCCGCTGCCCGATCTGCTTCGCGCCGCGACCGAGCGGTACGTCGCGGGCGCGACCACCCCGGCCGCGCAGGTGGAGGCGATCCGCGCCGGCCTGGCCGACGAGGGCTTCTTCAGCCACGGTGTCCGCCAGCCCGGCGAGCCGCGGTCACCGGCCGGGCACGGCCTCGACCGGCTGATCGGCATGGTCGGCGACGGCTGGATGGTGGGTGACCAGGAGCAGTACGCGGCGCTGATGGCGGTGCTGGTCCGGTCGCTCGGCATACCGGCCCGGGTCGCGGTCGGCTTCGCCCCCGACGGGTCCACCGAGGGCACGGTCGCGCTTCGGGGGCGCGACGTCACCGCCTGGGTCGAGGTTCCGTTCGAGGGATTCGGCTGGGTCGCGTTCGACCCGACGCCGTCCCCGGACAAGCCGCCGACCGACCTCCAGGACCAGGCGCAGACCGAGCGTCGCCAGGTGGAGGTGCCGGTGCCGCCCGCGCTGCCCCAGGTGCAGCCGAACACCGTCGACTCGGATGCGGCCGACCAGCAGCCGCAGGAACCCACCCCGCCCGCCGCGGCCGGTAGCGACACGTTCATGCCGGCCCTGCTGCTGGCCATGGCGGGCTGGACCCTGCTGGTGCTGGCCGTGGTGGCCGCCCCGATCCTGGTGATCCTGGCGATCAAGGCGCACCGTCGACGGAGGCGGCTGTCGGCGGTGCGCCCGGCCGACCGGATCACCGGCGGCTGGCAGCAGCTGGTGGACACCGCGGTCGACGCCGGGTACCGGCCGGCCGCCTGGCACACCCGGTCTGAGGTGGCCACCGACCTGGCCGGGGCGGGAGTCCTGCAGATGGACTGGCTGGCCCCGGCCGCGGACGCGGCGCAGTTCTCCCCGACTCCGGTCAACGACGAGCGGGCCCGCAGCTACTGGCGAGAGGTCGACGACCGCAGCGCCGAGCTTCTGGGCTCGATGGGTTTCTGGCGACGCTGGCGGACCCGGCTCTCGCTGGCGTCGTTGCGGCGACGGGACGGGTAGCCGGCCCGCGCTCTGCGGTTCGAGGGTGCGGTTTCGGCCCTTGCCATGTCCGGTGGAGGGCACCTACTGCGCCCTCGGCGCGGGTGTCCCCCGCCTGGAACTGAGCCAGCGGCGCTCCGGGGGTCGAGGGTGCGGTTTCGGCCCTCGCCAAGTCGAGTGGAGGGCACCTACCGCACCCTCGCCGCCGGCCCACCACGGCGGCCCCGGTCAATGTTTGACGACCGAGATCATGTCCCGCAGCCCGGCGGTGGGCAGGTAGGCGCGGGTGATCGCGATGCCGATCCGGGGCAGGTCGCCCTCGTCCCGGAACGCCATGTACATCGGCGAGAACCGCGGCTGGAACTTGCCCTTGAATGCGTGCAGCGACCGGAACCCGTACACCGGCTCCAGCTGCTCGCCCAGGGTGTCCAGGAACTTCTCCACCGGCGACTCGCCGGCCGGTTCTGCGTCCGAGCGGGCCAGCGGCGCCCCGGACAGCGACACGAACTCGGCGCCGTCCCGCCTGAACCACTGGCAGGACGACGCGATCAGGAACTCCATCGTCGCCCGGAACGAGCCGTCCGCCCGCCGCATCAGGTCCAGCGTCCAGCCGCGGACGTGCCCCTCCGGCCCGTACACCGGCATCCAGGACGTCACGCCGTGCAGCTTGCCGTCGGCGCCGACGGCCAACCCGACCTTGACCGCCCGGTCCAGCGCCTCGGTCACCCCACCGAGGGTGAAGCCCATCTCGGGCAGTTCCTTGTCGCCGAGCCACTGCTGGGACAGTTCCTCGACCTGCCGGACCATCGACCACGGCTCGTCGGCGAGGCTGACCATCCGGAACGTGACGCCCTCCTTGGGCGCCTTGTTCAGCGCGGTCCGCACGTCCTGCCATTTCTTGCCCTTGAACTCCAGGGTCGGCAGGTCGATCAGGTTGTCCTCGGCCACCTGGGCGCTGGCCCAGCCGAGCGCCGTCGTCGCGTCGACCGTGGCCCGTCCGCAGCTGAAGATGTAGGGAACCAGCGCGGCCTTGTCGCACATCGCGACGAAGTCGTCGATGATGCCGGCCGTCGAACCGGGCGGGCCGACCGGATCGCCCAGCGCGACGGCCACCCCGGCGTGCTTGCGGAACGCCAGGTAGCCCTGCCCGTCGGCGGTGATCATGTGCCGGTTCTCCGGCCAGGTGGTCATCCAGGAGATGGTGTCGCCGCCCCACCGGCGCAGCAGCTCCCGGGCGGTGTCGGCATGGGAGGTGCCGGAGGCGAGGCGGCGTTTGCTGCGCCGGGGCACCCGGAACGCCCCGCGGCCGGCGATCAGCAGCACCAGGTACACCAGGAACAGCAACGCCTGGGCGAAGAACTCGGGCAGACCGCCGTCGATGTCCAGATCTCCCACGTCGGGATCGAGCAGCAGCAACACCGCCACCAGCCCGACGAGCAGGGCCAGCAGCACGAACAGGGCGCAGAGCACGACGGTGACCCGCCACGCCCACCGGTATCCGTGGCGCAGCCCGTTGGCGACGAACAGGAACAGCGCCACCTCGATGATCAACACCCACCAGGTCTCGGGGGTGTCCTCGGAGGGCCCGAACGGGGTGAGCCGGTCGGGCAGGAAGTTCGCCAGCAGGGTCAGGACGGTGATGAACAGGATCCCGAAGGCGGCCAGCAGCCGCAGCTCGTGCCGGGTGGGCAGGGCGCGTGCCCGCAGTGCGGTCGGACCGGCCAGCCGGGTGGAGAACGGCATCGACAGCACGACGGCGAAGAAGTGCTCGGCGTCGGCCATCTGGCCGACGAACAGGACCGAGAACAGCACGTAGCCCCAGATCGCCAGCCGCAGCCGCAGCCGCCACGGCGGCCGGACCGTGGCGCTGGCCACGCTGACCGCGGCCAGCATGCCGGCCGAGAAGCCGACGTCGGTCTCGGTCGCCCGCTGCTGCACCCACTCCCAGCCGGTGCCCCGGAAGATCAGGAAGAACAGCGCGGTGAGCAACACCGCACCCCACTGGTAGACCAGGCAGATGACGACGGTTCGCGCGGTGCCCAGCCGCCATTCGGAGAACCCGGTGAGCAGCGCGAACGCACCGGCGACGTAGACGTAAAAGAACGGGTCGAGGGCGAAGAACATCCCCCAGATCAGGGTCAGCCAACGCCCGTCGGCGAATGCGGGCAGCCCGAACGCGACGTCGTCGTAGAACGACTTGTCCTCGATCGTCGTCCACAGGGTGCCCAGGACGATCGCCAGCACCAGCGTGACGACCACGTAGGTGGTGGTGAACGGGAGCCGCTTGAGCAGCCGCAGCCAGGTCGGGGTGGGCCGGGGTTCGGCCGGCTCGGGCTCGGGTGGCTGGCCGGCGGCCGGTGCCTTCCCGGCGGCCGGTGCCTTCGCGGCGGTCGTTGTGGTGGTCGCGCTGGCCGGTGCCGTCGCGCCGGCCGGTGTGGTGGTCGCGCTGGCCGGTTCGGCGCCCCCCTCGGCTGCGTTCATGCCCGGAACGCTATCGCGCCGAGGCGCCCGTCCCCGGCTCCCTGCGCTGATCAAAGCCGCGTTGCGGGTCCGATTCGCCCGGGTTGGCCGCGGCTTTGATCAGCGAACCACGCGGGGTCCACGACCACGCGGGGGTCAGCGCACCACACCGGGTCAGCGCACCACGCGGAGGCACGAGCGCACCCGCGCTCACGACGCCGGGGCGGCGGCCACGGCCGGGTCGAGCGTCGGCCCGATCGGCAGGGCGGACAGCAGCTCGTCGGGCAGTTGGGCGATCGGCGCGTCGGCCAGCCCGATCAGCTCGAGCGTCCGCTGGTCGGCCAGTGGATACCGGGTGCCGGTGTCGGTGACCAGGAAGACGGTGGTCCCGATGCTGTCGGCGTTCTCCGCGGCCGGCCGGGGAGCGATCAGCGCGCCGGTGCCGGGGGCGAGCCGGACGAGCGCGCCGCTCGGGCCGGGCGTCGGCTCGGCCGGTCCGGCGACCAGCTCGGGGTCGCCGCCGCCGACCCACCGGGCGCAGAGCTGTTGCTCGCCGGGCGGGAACTGCGCCACTTCGGGTGCGGCGGTCGGGGCGGCCGCGGCGCCGGACCCGGGGAGGGGCTTGGGGGCCGCCTCGGTCACCTGGGACTGGTTGACCTTCAACGGGGTCGGGTTGCTGCCGGGGTAGGCCGCGTCCAGCGCCGGATCGGCCAGCAGCAGCTGCGCCTGCAGCGGGGTAAGGGTGGCCAGGCCGCCGCGGGTCATCACGTAGTAGGCGTTGCTGCGGTCGGCGTAGACGGTGCCGACGATCGTCGGCTGCACCGATCCGGGCAGCGCCGGTCCCGGCTCGCCCAGGCCCGCGATCTGCGGTGGGGTCAACGGGTCGCCGGCCGGCAGGGCGGACACGAACGCGTCGGCGACCAGGGTCGGTTCGTCGTTCTGGTAGCCCAGCGCGGGCAGCCACTCGTCCGGGATCTCGTGCGCCTGACCGGACCAGATCAGCCAGGTCCGGCCGGCCTCGGTGCGGACGAGATAGCCGGTGTCGTCGCCGACCACGGTCCCGGCCGCGGCCACCCCCGGCCGGATCTCGGCCCGCAGCACCTGGCCGTCCACCGCCCGGCCCACCGCACACACCGACCAGTCGGTGCCGGTGACGTGCCCGGCGTCGGGCAGCGCGTCGGGGGCCATCGGGATGCCGATCATCGGGCCGCGCGGCGCCGGCGTCAGCGACGACGAGGACACCGTGACGACGTGCAACGCATCGCCCAACAACAGCCGCGCGGAGGCGTAGTTGAGGATCGGGTGCA
The DNA here is from genome assembly GCA_039812105.1 of Nakamurella sp. GTDB lineage: Bacteria > Actinomycetota > Actinomycetes > Mycobacteriales > Nakamurellaceae > Nakamurella. The sequence continues at coordinate 1,001 of JBDHZW010000300.1, read as the reverse complement.
GCACCCCGTCCAGGTACACGTAGCGGCCGCCGGCGTCCTCGTCGACGACCAGCGCCCCCGGCTCCTGCCAGGCGGTCGACCCGCCCGGCCGCACCACCCCGTAGATGCCGGCGACGGTCAGCAGCAACACCGTCACCAGCACGCCGCCGTAGACCCCGGCGGTCAGCCGGCCCATCGGGTTGGCCGGCGTGTCCGGGTCACCGGTGAGCAGGGCGGAGCGGAGCCGCCGCCGGCGGAACCGCTGCGCCGCCACCTCGTCCCGGGTGTCGCCCGTCGACCCCCTCGGCGGGCCGGTCACCGTCATCGCCGCACCAGCCCCAGCACCGGCTCCAGCACGGGATCAGCCGCCCAGGCCGCGGACGAACTCGAACGCCCCCAGGATCGCGGCGACCAGCGGAATGACCGCGATGGTCAACAGCAGGTCGGCGATCTCGGCGGCGCGGGCCAGGCCCGCCGGGCGTGGGGTCCGGCGGGCGGCGACGACGGCCGCCGCCACCGCGGCCAGGCCCGCGACGACGGCCGCGACCACCACCGATGTCGACCCGGCGGCCTGGATCAACAGCCCGGTGGGCACCGCGACCAGGCACCCCAGACCGGTCAGCAGCAGCGGCAGCCGCTGGCCCAGGGTCCGGAAGAGCCGGGCCCGCAACAGCAGGGCGGCGCCGACCACCGCGGTCAACGCCCGGCCCGCCGGCGCCTCGCCGACGGAGAGGAAGACCCCGGCGGCCAGCGCCGGCCAGGCCAACCCGTGCACGAATCCGGTCAGCAGGTGGACCGCCCGGCCGGTCCGTTCCCGCACGTCCCGGGCATCCACCGGACGCCGGTTGGCGGCGATGTCCGCCGCCGCCGGCAAGGGATCCGGCTCGAAGGCCGCCAGCCGCAGGGACAGCGCCGGTGCCGCGGGCATCAGGCAGGTCGCCAACCCGCACACCAGGGCGGCGGTGGCCAGCGGACCGAGGTCGAACGCGACCGCCGCGGTCAGCGCCACCGCCAGCACCGCC
>JBDHZW010000299.1:0-6412 GCA_039812105.1 Nakamurella sp. | reverse complement strand
TGGTCCGCACAGCACGCCGAGAGCGACTCACGGCGCCGCCACCGCGGGTCGCGCGCGGTCGCGGACCGAGCGGAAGTAGTCGTCGATCCGGGCCGCGGCCGCGGAGCCACCGTCGAATCCCCGCCACACCTGGCGCAGCCGGCCGACGAGCTCGTAGCAGCCGTCGATGGGGACCAGGTAGCACTCGGGCCCGTCGGCGGTGGTTCGCAGCAGCAGCGCCTCCACGTCCGGCCGGGCCACCGCCAGCGCCGGGTTCTCGTCCAGCACCCGCTGCCAGGCGCCCAGGGACAGCAGCGATTCGGTGGCGCCGGCCGGTCCGGGGTAGAAGGCGACCCACCGGTCCACGACCGTGTTGCGGAACACGAACGCCAGGGCGACCGGGATCTCCAGCTCGTCCCACCCGCCGGGGCCGAGGCGCAGCTCGGGAAACGACAGGTGACGGTCGGGGACCGCACGGTAGCGCAGGTCGGCGTCCTCGGCGGTGAACAGCAGGTAGCAGGGCCGGCAGGTGCACAGCAGGGACCGGCTGGGCACGTTCACCACGTGCTGGTGCTCCGGCGCGATCGGTTCGCCGCACATCTCGCACCGCTCGCCGGGCGGGCGGGCACGGGTGGCGGTGATCCGGGCGATGACGTCGAGCGGGCCCCGACCGGTGGGCGCGGTCATCGGGGATCCGCTGCCGGAACGGCGATCTCGAGCCGGCCGTGCCGGGTCAGCAGGGGCAGCGGCTCCAGGTGCAGGTCCGTGCGGTCGAGGGCGGTCCCCGCCGCCCGGACGTCGAACGCGAGGGCGCAGGCCGGGCAGCGCAGCACCGCGTCGGTCCGCGAGCCACCCAGCCGGCGCTCGAGAACGGCGTGTCCCAGGCCCGAGCCGCAGCCGGCGCAGGCGTCGCGGAACGCGAGCAGGTCGTCGCCGATACGGCACACCAACGCACCGAACCCGACCCCGTCGACGGTGACGGCGGTCAGCGAACCCGGCGACAGCGCCGAGACGTCGGGCAGCGGCTGCCAGGCTCCGTCGACCGCCCCGACGACCGTCAGCGGCAACAGTGGCCGGCCGGAACCCTCGGCGGCGCGCGGGGACTCGACCTCGAACCCGGTGATCTCCGGGGCCGCCTGGTTGATCGCGTCCTGCACGGCCAACGTCATGGTGACCGACGACGACGCGCAGCCGTCGCAGCTGCCCAGCAGCCGCAACCGGACCACCCCGTCGTCGGTGATGCCCAGCAGTTCGACGTCGCCGCCGTGGCTGGCCAGGTAGGGGCGAACCGTCTCCAGCGCGGCCGCCACCCGGGTGGCCGGGTCGTGCGGGTGCAGCCCGTGCACCAGCAGCAGGCTGGCCACCAGGTCGTCGCCGGCCAAGGCGTCGAGCACGTCCGCGGTCAGCCCCCCGGACGAGTCGAGGATCTCCAGGATGCGTTGCAGGCCGCTGCCGTACAGGTCGGCGACCAGCCGGACCAGTTCCTCGGCCCGGTCCGCCGCCACCGGACCGCTCGCCGCACTGGCCTGCAGCAGCGCCTCGATCCGGTCGCCGACGGCCCGCAGGTCGGTCGGTTCCACCGCGGGGAACGGGTCGTCGCTCGCACGGCTGGCCTGGCTCACGCGCCCCTCCCCTCCCGCCCCGAAGGGCGCCGTGCGTTGCTCAGGCGGTCCCCGCGGACTGGGTGGGCGAGTGGACGGTCTCGATGGTCTTCCCACCGCCGAGATACATGTGCACCCCGCAGGGCAGGCAGGGATCGAAACTCCGCACGGTGCGCATCACGTCGATGCCCTTGAAGTGCTCCCGGTCGTTCTCCTCGAAGATCGGTTGCCCCTGCACCGCGTCCTCGTACGGCCCGGGGGTGCCGAAGCTGTCCCGCGGATTGGCGTTCCACGGCGTGGGCGGATACGGGTGGTAGTTGGCGATCTTGCCGTCCCGGATCACCATGTGGTGCGAGAGGACGCCGCGCACCGCCTCGGTGAACCCGCAGCCGATGCCCTCGTCGGGCACCTCGAAGCTCTCCCAGGTCTTGGTCCGGCCGGCCCGGATCTCGGCCAACGCCTTCTCCGCGAAGTACAGCGCGCACCCGGCCGCGTACGCCTGGAAGTAGGTGCGAGCCCGGTCCCGCTCGATCGTGTTGCTGCCGTGCACCGGGATCTTCCACTCGAAGCTGACCGGACCCTTGAGCGCGGTCTTGGGCAGATTGATCTGCACGCTGTGCCCGGTCGCCCGGACGTACCCGCCCGCGTCGACCAGGCCGGCCAGCGCGGTGCTCCACAACCGGGCCAGCGGGCCGCCGCCGGTGTCCAGCGCCAGGTGGTCGGTGCCGTCGAACCAGCGCGGCGACATGACCCAGCTGTACTTGTCCTCGAAGTCGCGCTTCTGCGGCCGCGGGTTGGTGTGCTGGTTCCAGGGGTGCCGCCGGTCCACCGAGTTGCCCAGCGGGTCCTTGGCCACGAACATCTCCTGCCCGGTCCAGTCCTCGTAGAAGGAGCTGCCGAGCAGGATCCGGATGCCCAGGTTGATGTCGACAAGATCGGTGGTGACCAGCTTTCCGTCCACCACGACCCCGGGGGTGACGAACATGGCCCGCCCCCATCGGGTCATGTCCCGGTACTGGAAATTGCACACCTCGGGGTCCTGGAACGAGCCCCAGCAGCCGAGCAGGGTGCGCCGCAGGCCGACCTGCTCGTACCCGGGCAGCGCCTCGTAGAAGAAGTCGAACAGGTCGTCGTGCATGGGCACGACCTTCTTCATGAACTCCACGTAGCGCATGAGCCGGCTCAGGTAGTCGGTCATCAGCTGGATGGTGGCCACGGTGCCGACCCCGCCGGGGTACAGCGTGGAGGGGTGCACGTGCCGACCCTCCATGAGGCAGAACATCTCCCGCGTGTAGCGGCTGACCTGCAACGCCTCCCGGTAGAACTCGCCGCTGAACGGGTTGAGCGCCCGCATGATGTCGCCGATGGTCTTGTAGCCGTGCGCACCGGCCTGCGGCGCCTCGGTCCGGTTCGCCTTCTCCAGCACACCCGGATTGGTTTCGGATACCATCTTCTCGCAGAAGTCGACGCCGACCAGATTCTCCTGGAAGATGTTGTGGTCGAACATGTACTCGGCGGCCTCGCCCAGGTTGACGATCCACTCCCCGAGGTGCGGCGGCTTGACCCCGTAGGCCATGTTCTGCGCGTAACACGAGCAGGTGGCGTGATTGTCGCCGCAGATCCCGCAGATCCGGCTGGTGATGAAATGGGCGTCGCGCGGGTCCTTGCCCTTCATGAAGATCGAGTAGCCGCGGAAGATCGACGACGTGCTGTGGCACTCGGCGACGACCTTCTGCTTGAAGTCGATCTTGGTGTAGATGCCCAGGGAACCGACGATCCGGGTGATCGGGTCCCACGACATCTCGACGAGGTCACCGCTGTCGGTCGAACCGATCCTCGGTGCGGTTGCGGTCATGTCGCTGCCTTTCGGCGGTTCCGGCCCACCGCCGCCCGGCCGCGCCGGGTGGCGCGTGGTCGGGCGGCCTGCGGTTACCAGGTCCGCTTCGCTCCGGTGGTGAGTTCGGTGCCCTTCGCCCGCCACTTCGGTTCGTGATTGAGGGTTTTCCGGGTGACCCGGCGCAGCGACCGGATCGCCGACCCGTACAGGCCGACCGCGTTCGTGGACAACTTTCCGCCGGGCGGCTCGTCCATGAACGGCATGAACTTGTCGGGGAAACCCGGCATGGTGCAACCGATGCAGATCCCGCCGACGTTCGGGCACCCGCCGACGCCGTTGAGCCAGCCCCGCTTCGGCACGTTGCACTGCACCACCGGGCCCCAGCAGCCGAGCTTGACGATGCACTTGGGCGAGCCGTACTCGTCGGCGAAATCGCCCTGCTCGTAATAGCCGGCCCGGTCGCACCCCTCGTGCACGGTCGCGCCGAACAGCCAGGACGGCCGGAGCTGGTCGTCCAGCGGGATCATCGGCGCCTGGCCGGTGGCCTGGTACAGCAGGTAGGTGATCGTCTCGGACAGGTTGTCGGGTTGGATGGGGCACCCCGGGACGCACACGATCGGAATGCCGGCCTTGGATTTCCAGCCCCAACCGAGGTAGTCGGGCACACCCATGGCCCCGGTCGGATTCCCGGCCATCGCGTGGATGCCGCCGTAGGTGGCGCAGGTGCCGACCGCGAGCACCGCGAGAGCCTTCGGGGTGAGCCGGTCCAGCCATTCGCTGGTGGTCACCGGTTGGTCGGTGGCGGGGTCGTTGCCGAACCCGCACCAGTAGCCCTCCCGGTGCAGCTTCTCGTTCGGAATGGACCCCTCGACGACCAGCACGAACGGGTCCAGTTCGCCCCGGTCCGCCTTCCAGAACCACTCGAGGAAGTCGTCCGCGCCACCGGTCGGCCCGCACTCGAAGTCGATCAGCGGCCAGTGCACGGCGACCTTCGGCAGACCCGGCAATGCCCCGAGGGCGATTTCCTCGATGCTGGGCTGGGTCGCCGCCGTCAGGGCGACCGAATCACCGTCGCAACTGAGCCCGGCGTTGATCCACAGCACGTGGATCGTCGTCTCTTCAGCGCGCAGCGCAACGTCATCGGGCATCGTTGCCTCACCGGTCCGGGCCTGCGGCGGGAGGCCCGATCGCGCCGATTGGCTCCGGCGGCGTCGGGGCCCGACATTGGCGCCTTTCTTTTCTAGATCGACTTGTCGAGGGTGTCAAGCACTGTTGTCGACCGCGTTCCCCCGTTCAGGGCATCGTTCAGCCAGTCGACCCATCCGTCGATGCCCGCGTCCCGAGTGGCTGTGACGGAACGTACTTGAGCGCCGGCGCCGACTGCCTGCACGGCGCGGCCGAACGCGTCGGTGTCGAAATCGACGTGCGGCAGCAGATCGGCCTTGTTCAGCAGGACGAGATCCGCGGACCGGAACATGTGCGGGTACTTGAGCGGTTTGTCGGCGCCCTCGGTCACCGATGCCAGCACCACCCGGGCGGACTCGCCGAGGTCGAACAGCGCCGGGCAGACCAGGTTGCCGACGTTCTCGATGAACAGCACGCCCCCGGCGGGGGGATCGAGCGCGGCCAGGGCGTCGTCGATCATCTGCGCGTCCAGGTGGCAGCCGGCGCCGGTGTTGACCTGGACCACCCGCCCGCCGGCCGCGTCGATCCGAGCGGCGTCCAACGGCGTCTCCTGATCGCCCTCGATCACCGATATGTCGATCACCGGGCCGAGTCTGCGGATCGTCCGTTCCAGCAGCGTCGTCTTCCCCGACCCGGGCGATCCCATCAGGTTGACGACCAGGATGCCGCGACCGGCCAGCCGGATCCGATTGGCCTCGGCGATGGCGTCGTTCTTGGCCAGGATCCGCTGTTCCAGGGTGACGGTGTGCTCGTGCTCGTGCCCATGCGGGTGATCGTGCGGGTGCGGGTGGGCGTCGGCATCGGTGTCAGGCAGCGGCACCAGCCGGACGTTCGTCCGGTCTCCGCATCCGCACGTCGCGCACATGTCGGGCCGCCTGTTCCTCTGTCCTGCCGTCGGACCGATCCGACGGTACGCCGCGGGCGGCAGGCGGACCAGGCTCGCCGGATCGGCGATCAGTACGTCACGGAACGGATCAGCAGCTCGTCCCCGCCCCGCACGGTCACCTCGGCGCTGCCGCAGGCGCACAGTGGCAGGCCGTCGACGATCTCGAAATCGGCGCCGCAGCCGGTGCAGTGGGCAAGTCCGGGCGGCTCGTCGATGACCAAGGTCGCGCCGGCCAGGACGGTGCCTTCGGTGGCGACGTCGAAGCTGAAGCGCAGCGCCTCGGGGACGACGCCGGACAGCCGGCCGACGACAAGATGGATGCCGGTCACCCGGCGGTCGCCGAGACGATCGGTGACCTGTTCGACGATCGCCTGCATGATCGCCAACTCGTGCACGCACGAACCGTACTCAGCGCCCGGACAAGCCTGCCCGGCGGCGCTCCAGGTGCCGGCGTTCGACCTCGCCGGGGACCAGCCGCAGCGCCTCGTCGAACGCCTCGGCCGCCTCGTCCAGCCGACCGGCCCGGGCCAGCAGTTCGGCTCGGGCGGCCGGTTCGAGGTGGTAGCCGGGCAGCCCGCCGATCCGGTCCAGCAGGGCCAGCCCAGCCTCGGCACCGTCGGCCATCCCGACGGCGACGGCGTGGTTCAGCGCGACGACCGGCGATCCGGTCATCGCCACCAGTTGCCGGTACAACGCCGCGATGGCCGGCCAATCGGTGTCACCGGCCGTCCGGGCGTTCGCATGATGCGAGGCGATCAGCGCCTGAACCTGGAACACGCCGGGCCGCAGCTGCGTGACAGCGCCGGCCAGCACACGGTTCCCGCGGGCGATCGTCGGCAGGTCCCAGGCCGACCGGTCCTGGTCGTCCAGCCGGATCAGGTCGCCGGCGGCGTCGAACCGGCCATCGGTGCGGGCGCGGTGGAA
>JBDHZW010000298.1:0-6484 GCA_039812105.1 Nakamurella sp. | reverse complement strand
GGTCACGATCGGCGTGGTCGTGTCGATCCAGTCGCTGTTCGGGTTCACCGAGACGCCCGGTCAGCTGGCCGACCGGTCGGCGCTCGTGCCCGCCGACCTCATCCGCGAACTGGCCGGTCACCAGGGCACCCTGTTCTACCGTCTGCTCACCGACCCGGCCGGAAACCTGCTGGACGTCACCGAGATGGGCCGGTTCCCGTCCCGCAAGCTCACCGCGGCGCTGCGGTTCCGGGACGGCGTATGCACCAGCCCGATCTGCCACCTGGCCGCCCAACGCTGCGACCTGGATCATGTGGTGCCCTGGCCGGACGGGCCGACCGCCGCGGGCAAACCTCGGCGACAAGTGCCGGCACGATCACCGGTCCAAGACCCACGCCGGGTTCGACACGACCATGACGGGCGGGCAGACAGTCTGGACGACACCGACCGGGCACCGGTACGTCAACGACGCCGACCCGCTTCCCGCCGAAAAGTGGCCGGACACCGGATAAGGGCAGCGGCCGGTCAGCGGCCCAGCACCAGGTAGGCGAACCCGAGGACACCCCGGTAGACCTGCAGGTAGTCGCGTTGCTGGCGGTCCAATTCGTCCCGGACCTGGCCGGCACGCTTGTCGTCCGGGTGCGCGAGCAGCCACTCCTGGCGGCCCTGCCGCCAGGACGACTCGAACACGTCCCACTCGCGTTGGTCCGTCGTCGACAGGTGCAGCACCCGCCAGCCGGCGTCCGTGGCCGTCCGAACCGCCTCGGGCAGGGTTTGGACCTCCTCGCCGAACATCTCGCGCGCCTCCGCGGTCGGCGGCCGATCCCAGATCCCGTCGCCGAACAGCAGCCGGCCGCCGGGCCGCACGATCGCCGACAGCATCCGCAGGGCGGCGTCGGCGCCACCGAAGGCGTGGGCGGCGCCGACGCAGATGGCCCGGTCCGCCGTCCCCGTCCAGTCCGCCGCCGGGACCGCGGCAAAATGGACGCGGTCGTCGAGCCCTCGCTCCGACGCCAGTGTCCGGGCCCGGCGCAACAGCGCCTCGTCGGTGTCCACCCCGATTCCGCGGGTCTGCCCAGCGGTGCCGGCGGCGACCGCCCGCATCAGCAGCTCGCCCCACCCGCATCCGAGATCGACGACCGTCCGGCAGCCTCGCAGGTCCAGCACCCCCAACAGCAACGCTGCATGCTCCGGCGACAGCGGAGCGTTCCACAGCATCCGTGCATATCGCGCCTGCGCGAGCGAGTCCGGGTCGTGCGGTTCCATGAACGTCGAGTATTCCGTGGTGGGCTCCGCGGTGCCCGAAAGGGCAGCAAACGCTGCCCTCGGCCACGTCCGTCCGACCGTCCCGCCCGACTCTGAAAGGGCGCACGATCACTTCAATCTCGTGTGTCCTAGCAAGGAGGCAGCATGCCGACCTACCTCTCACCGGGCGTGTACGTCGAAGAGGTCGACTCCGGATCGCGTCCGATCGAAGGGGTGGGCACCGCGGTCGCCGCCTTCGTCGGCCTGGCCGAGGAGGGCCCGTTCAACACGCCGACCCTGGTCGCCAACTGGACCCAGTACGTCACCAATTTCGGCGGTTTCGTCGAGGGCTCCTACCTGGCCCAGTCGGTCTACGCCTACTTCCAGAACGGCGGCGGCAACTGCTACGTCGTTCGCATCGGCCAGGAGAGCAGCGGCAACGGCGGCGGCAGCCGCCGGGCGATCACCGCCGGCCCGCAGGCCATGCTCGGCACCTACCGGGTGATCGCGCTGGACGCGGGTGCCGGCGAGGGATCGATCAGCGTCGACATCCACCCGGTGGAGGGTGAGGGCGGCGACGGACAGTTCAAGCTCGTCGTCCGGCAGGGCGACCAGGTGCTGGAGGAGTACGACCGGCTCAACACCGGCCGGGGCAAGGCCAACGTGGCCACCGCCGTCAACGCGGCCTCCAAGGTGATCCGGATCGAGGAGACCGCCACCGGCCAGTCGATCGAGGCGCCCGGCGTCGGCGCGAGCGTGAGCCTGTACTCCCCGCCGCCGCCGGCCGCGGTGCCCAGCCCGCGCCTCGGTGCCGACGACTACGTCGGCGACGTCGCCGAACGCACCGGCTTCTCCGGTCTGGAGGCCATCGACGAGGTCACGATGGTCTGTGTCCCGGACCTGATGAGCGCCTACCAGCAGGGCGCCATCGACGCCGAGACGGTCAAGGCCGTGCAGCTGGCGATGATCGCCCACTGCGAACTGATGGGCAACCGCATCGCCATCCTCGACCCGCCGCCGGGCCTGAACGCCCAGCAGATCAAGGAGTGGCGCACCGACAAGGCCGGCTACGACTCCAAGTACGCCGCGCTGTACTGGCCGTGGGTCAAGGCCGCCGACCCGTCGACCGGCAAGAACATCCACATGCCGCCGTCCGGCTTCATGGCCGGCATCTGGGGCCGCAACGACGACACCCGGGGCGTGCACAAGGCGCCCGCGAACGAGGTGGTGCGCGGCGCGATCTCGCTCGAGGTGCAGATCACCAAGAACGAGCACGACCTGCTCAACCCGGTCGGCATCAACTGTCTGCGCAGCTTCCCGGGCCGCGGCATCCGGGTGTGGGGTGCCCGCACCCTGTCCTCCGACCCGGCGTGGCGGTACCTGAACGTCCGGCGGCTGTTCAACTACCTGGAGGAGTCGATCCTCAACGGCACCAACTGGGTGGTGTTCGAACCGAACGACGACGCGCTGTGGGCCAAGATCCGCCGCACCATCGCCGCCTTCCTGGTCAACGAGTGGCGCAAGGGCGCCCTGTTCGGGCTCACCCCGGACGAGGCGTTCTACGTCAAGTGCGACCGGGAGACGAATCCGGCCGAGGGCATCGACGCCGGCCAGGTCGTCTGCCAGATCGGGGTCGCCCCGGTCAAACCGGCCGAGTTCGTGATCTTCCAGCTGTCCCAGTTCTCCGGCGGCACCAGCCTGGTCGCCGAGTAATCGACCCCCTGACGGAACAGACGCACAAGAAAGGGAGCTGACATGGCTCTGCCAGATCTCGACAGCTCGGTCGGCCATTCATTCGGCCTGGAGGTCGACGGCATCACCATCAAGTCCATCACCGAGGTGAGCGGGCTGAAGATGGAGCAGGACGTCATCGAACTCAAGCAGAACGGCCCCGACGGCAAATACATGATCAAGAAGCTGCCCGGCCGGTGGAAGTCCGGCGAGGTCACCCTGACCCGCCCGCTCACCGCCGACCAGAGCTTCGAGAAGTGGGTCAAGGACTCGCAGTTCGGCAAGATGGGGGACGTCCGCAAGGGCGGCGCGGTGATCGTCTACGACTACGAGGGCAACGCCGTCAAGCGGTACAAGCTGACCGCCGCCTGGCCCAAGAGCCTGGAGATCGGATCGTTGAAGGCCGGCGACACCAGCGTGCTCACCGAGAAGCTGGTCGTGACCTACGAGCGGCTCGAGGTCGAGTAATGCGCCGCGGTTTCTCCGGAGCATCCGCCGCGACCCTGGATCCGGTCCAGGGCGCGGCGGTTTCGGATCCGGTTGCGCCGATCTCGGCGGCCCGGCCCCCGGAACAGGGGCTGCGCACCGAGTTCACCTTCATCCTGCCGCGCGGTTACAAGGATTCGTCCGGCACCGTGCACCGGGACGGGGTGATGCGGCTGGCCACCGCTCGGGACGAACTGGTCCCGCTGCGCGACGACCGGGTCCGGGAGAACCCGGCCTACCTGACGGTCGTGCTGCTCGGCCGGGTGGTCACCCGGATCGGCACCATCGACGACGTGCACGCCGGCATCATCGAGAACCTGTTCGCCTCGGACCTGGCCTTCCTGCAGGATCTGTACCGGCGGATCAACCAGGAGGGGCACACCCGCGCCGCGGTCCAGTGCCCCGAGTGCGAGCACCGGTTCGCCGTCGACGTCGCTGGTGGGCGCCTGGGGGAATAGCGACGTACGCGCCCGACCGGCTCTACGAGGAGGTCGCGTACATCGCCTACCACTTCCACTGGCCGCTCGACGATCTGCTCGATCTGGAGCATCGCGAGCGGCAACGCTTTGCGCACGAGATCGGAATGATCAACCAACGGATCGATCGGGGGAGGTGACCGATGGCTCGCTGGTGGCCCTGGGGTGGCTCCGGCGCCGGTCCGGAACCCGTTGACTCGCCGTCGGTCCCGGCTCCCGCCCCGGCGCCGGTGCAACGCGCCTGGCAGAGCCTGCCGCCGATGACGCCGGCGGTGGCGCCGACCCGGCCGATCGCGCCGCTGGACGCATTCACCTCATCGTTGGCCACCCAGCGCGACCCGAGCTTCCTGGCCCCACTCGGGCACATCGTGGACCCCGACGGGCCCAGCGGGCACGTCGACGGGTTGGCCGGACCGGTGGTCCCGCAGACCGTCTCGACCGGCCCCGACATGCCCGTGGCGCCGCGGAGGCGCTCGTCGATCGCCTCGACCGTGCAGCGCCTCATCGAGCCCCGGGTGCGGTTCTCGGACACCTCGGCCTCGTCGGCCGCCGCGCCGGTTTCCGCCCCGACGCCGGACCCCGGGCCGGCGGTCACCGTGGCTCGGTCGGTCGCCGAACCCGAGGCTGAACGTGATCTCGTCGAAACCGATGTCGTGGACGCCGCGCCGGCGGTCGAGTCGGTGTCGTGGTCGTTGCCGGCGGTCTCGGCGAATTGGCCCGCCGTACGCCCGATGCCATTGGTGTCCGCGCCCCGGCAGGAACCGGTCGTCACGCTGCCGGCCGTGTCTGCGCCCGCGCCCTCGGTTCAACGTGCGCCGGCGGGACCGGACCGGCCGACGACCGCCGGTGAAAACACCGGCACCCCACCCGATGTGATGTCGACCGCGCCGTTGGCCGGCGACGTCGTGGTGCCGACGGTCTCCCGAGTGACGACCGACCCGGCGGGGTCGGGCGTCGCCGCCGGCCCGGTGCCGCATCCCGATTCCGACGTTCGCGGTGCGGCGGGCCGGGTCCAGCGAGCGATCGCCGATCCCGCCGGCGCGCCGGTGTCTTTCGCGGAACCCTCGCCGATGTCGACACCCTCGCCGATGTCGGAGCCCCCGCCGATGTCGAGGCCGACCGCCGCCGACCCGGCGGCTGCGGCTCACCCGTCCGATCACACGCCGACGGTCACCGCCGAGTCAGCTGCCTCGCCAGAAGTGGCGGCTCCGGCGTCGGACAGCGCGCTCCCGGTGGTGCCGACCCTGTCGGCGCCGAGTACGTCCGCCACGCCGGGCATGACCGGATCGTCGGCGGGGCCGTCGGTGCAGCGCCAGACCGACTCAACGGCGGCGCCGGCGGCCAATCCCGGATCGGGGCCGCGATCCTCGGGTCTCGGCGCACCGCTGACTGCTGTCCCCACCCGCCCGCAGGAGACGGTCGTGCGGGAGCCGCAGCCGATGGACTTCGCATCGATCCAGCGGATCATCGAATCGGCTGCCGCCACCGGGTCCACCGAGATCGCGCTGCCCACCGCCGCGCCTTCCGGCTCCGATCCGCGCGTTGCGCCGACCGTCGGGATGCCCGCCCCGCGAGCCGTTCCCGGCGGGTCACGGCCGGCCGGGTTGGGCGCACCGTTGACCTCCGGCGTGGTGCCGGCCGCTGTCCAACGGACCGTCGAGGGTTCCCCGCGATCGCCGGCGGCGACCACCCCGGAGCACCCGGTCCAGCGGGCGGTCCATGCCCCTGCCGCCGGAAGCTCCACCGGCGCGACGCAGCGGACCGGATCGGCCGACGACCATCTCGCGCCGGTGCCGCACGCCGAGCCGGCTCCCGAACCTGAGGTCGCCGTCATGGGGGCGGAGCCGGTCGTCGCCCCGACGCTGGGCGCCGACACCGCAGCGGCCTCCGGACCGGTCGCCGAGGTCGGTCAGAGCGACCCGACTGCGGCCCTGCCGGAGCTGGCCCTGGCCGGTTCGACCCACCTGCAGCGACTGGCCGACACTCCGGCGCCGCCTGCGCCGCTGATGCTGGCGCCGCTCCTCGGCGACACCTCCCCGTACCGGCCGACCCCGACGCACCCGGCCGTACCGGCGGCACCGGGTGTGTCGGCCGGGCCGGTGTTGCCGGCCGTGCAGCGGTTCGGGCTTCCGGGCGTGTCGTCGCTCGTCGACAAGGCCACGTCCACCGTGGGTGGCCTGGCGAAGAGTGCACAGGGTGCGGCGGGCGGGTACCTGAACCAGGCCCAGGGCCTGGCGGGCGGGCTTCAGGACCGGGCGAGCGGATATGCGAATCAGGCCCAGCAGGCCGCGAGCGGGTACGTCAACCAGGCCCAGGGCCTGGCGGGTGGGTACCTGAGTCAGGCGCGGCAGGCCGCGGGCGGGTACGTGGACCAGGCCCAGGGCGCGGCGGGCGGGCTGGCCGACTCGGCGGCCGGCTACCTGCACTCGGCTCAGGGTGCGGCGGCCGGCGCCGTGAGTTCGGCCACCCAGGCCGCCGACAGTGCCCTCGGCAGTGCGAGCTCCGCCGCCGGCGGGGTCGCGAATCAGCTTGCCGGCGCGGCGTCCGGGGCCGCCGACCAGGCGTCC
>JBDHZW010000297.1:0-6522 GCA_039812105.1 Nakamurella sp. | reverse complement strand
GACGAAGACCGCCAGCCCGCGTACGAGTTCCCAATCGAGCCCGAATCGCAGCACGATTCGATCGAGCACCGGACCCCCCAGCTTGGCCGCGCCCCCGCACGTCAGCCCGACAGATCGGACCTTTCGCCATTAGGGTACGAAGGGGTTATCCGATCGTCACCGGATTTACAGGTACCGGTACACCTGCTCCAGGGTCACGCCCCGGCCGACCATGACCACCTGGATGCGGTACAGCAGCTGGGAGATCTCCAGCGCGAGGCTGTCGTCGTCCTCGTGTTCGGCGGCCAGCCACACCTCGCCGGCCTCCTCCAGCAGCTTCTTGCCCTGGGCGTGCACCCCGGCGTCCAGCGCCTGGACCGTGCCCGAACCCTCGGGGCGGGTCCGGGCCCGGTCGACCAACTCGGCGTACAGGCTGTCGAACGTCTTCACGGGCGTCGATTGTGGCAGTCGACGCGACCGCAGCCGACCACCCCCATACCTCCGGGGCTCGGAGCGGGAGACCACCCGGCACCGCTCGTGAGTGACCGCCGGCACGGGACTCCGCGTTCGCCACCCGTGCTATGCTTCCCTGCAATTGCAGATATTCGCAATTGCAGGGAGCGATGATGGCACGACCGCTGTACCAGATGAAGGCCGAGTTCTTCAAAACGCTGGGTCACCCGGTCCGCATCCGCGTGCTGGAGCTGCTCGGACAACGGGAACACGCCGTCTCCGAGATGCTCCCGGAGGTCGGCGTCGAGGCCGCGAACCTGTCCCAGCAGTTGGCCGTGCTCCGCCGGGCCGGCCTGGTCACCACCCGCAAGGAGGGGTCCGCGGTGTTCTACTCGCTGACCAGCCCCCGGGTCGCGGAACTGCTCGCGGTCGCCCGGGCGATCCTCACCGAGGTCCTGTCCGAGCAGGTCGTGCTGATCGAGGACCTCAAGGCTCCCCTGCCACCGGCCTGACCCGGCCCGTCGCCGCCCACCGTCCGCACGTCAGGAGTTCGTCATGCTCGCCTTGTGGCGCAAGATCCGGGCCACCGGCCGGGTCGCCGAGCCCGCGCCGCCCCCGCCACCGGCCGATACGGTGCCCGAGCGGGCCCGGGAACTGGGTGGTTCGGTGCAGGCCCGGCACGTGGACGCCGGCTCGTGCAACGGCTGCGAGATCGAGATCGGCGCGGCGTTCGGCCCGGTGTACGACGCCGACCGGTACGGCGCCCGGCTGGTCGCCTCCCCCCGGCACGCCGACGCGCTCATCGTCACCGGCGCCGTCACCCGCAACATGGCCCAGCCGCTGCGCCGCACCTACGAGGCGGTGCCCGATCCGAAGCTGGTCGTCGCCGTCGGTGATTGCGCCCGCAACTGCGGGCTGTTCAAGGGTGCCCCCGGGGTCGCCGGCGCGGTGTCCGACATCGTGCCGGTCGACCTGGAGATCCCCGGCTGCCCGCCGCGCCCGGAGGCGATCGTCGAGGGCCTGCGGAAGTTGACCGGCCGATGACGACCCTGGAGACGGGCCTGGTCGTCACCCTGGCCGCCGGCGCGCTGACCGCGCTGGCCGGACTGGTCGTCCCCCGCCCGGCGCGGCCGGGCGCGGTCGGGGTCGGCCTGACCGTCACCGGGGTCGCCGCGGTCGTCGCCGGGGTGGCCGCGATGACGGGGTCGACCGCATCGTTCGCCGCGCCCGACCTGCTGCCGCTGTTCGGCCTGCTGTTCACCGTCGATGCGCTGGCCGGCGTGTTCATCGCCATCACCGGCGGGGTGACGGTCGCGGTCGGCGTCTACGGCATCGGTTATTGCCGGGGCCACGGGCTCGATTCGCGCGGCGTCCAGGCGGTGCTGCCGCTGTTCGTGCTGGCCATGCTGGCGGTGCCAGCCGCGGCGAGCGTCGGCACGCTGCTGCTGTGCTGGGAGCTGATGGCGCTGGCGTCGCTGCTGCTGGTGATCGCCGAGCACCGCGCCCGGCCGGCGGTGGCCGGCGCCGGCCGCTGGTACGCGGTGATGACGCACCTGGGCCTGGTCGCCATCCTGATCGGCCTGTCGGTGTTCGCCGCGCACGCCGCCGACGGCTCGTTCGCCGCGCTGCGGGCGGCCGCGCCCACGCTGACCCCGGCCGTCGCCGCGCTGGTGTTCGTGGCCACCGGCATCGGCTTCGGCTCCAAGGCCGGCATCGTGCCGCTGCACGCCTGGCTGCCCCGGGCGCACCCGGAGGCGCCGAGCAACGTGTCCGCGCTGATGTCGGCGGCCATGGTCAACCTCGGGGTGTACGGCATCGTCCGGGTCGGCTTCGACCTGCTGGCCGGGGCCGGGGCGCCCTGGTGGTGGCTGCTGGTGCTCGGACTGGGCGCGTTGTCGGCGATCTACGGCATCCTGCAGGCCGCCATCGGCACGAATCTCAAACGGCTGCTGGGCAACTCGACCACCGAGAACATGGGGCTGATCCTGATCGGCGTCGGCGCCGCCGGGTTCTTCGCCACCGCCGGCGATCTCGGCCTGGCCGCGCTGGCGATGGCCGCCGCGCTGCTGCACCTGATCAACCACGCGGCGTTCAAGACGCTGCTGTTCACCTCGGCCGGGTCGGTGGTGCACGCCACCGGCCGCCGCGATCTGGACGACCTGGGCGGCCTCAACGTCGGGATGCCCGGCACCACCGCCGCGTTCGGGGTGGGCGCGCTGGCCGCCTCGGCCCTGCCGCCGGGCGCGGCGTTCGTCAGCGAGTGGCTGCTGCTGCAGGCGCTGATCCACGGCCTGCCGGCGGCCGGGGTGGCCGCGGCGATCGTCATGCCCGTGGCCGTGGCCGCGGTGGCGCTGACCGCCGGGCTGGCCGTGGCCACCTTCGTCAAGGCGTTCGGCATCGGCTTCCTGGCCAAACCCCGCACGGCGGACGCGGCCGCGGCGACCGAGAGCCCGGCCAGCATGCTGCTCGGCATGGGCATCGCCGGGGCCGCCTGCATCGCGCTGGCCCTGGCCCCGACCCTAGTGCTGCCGACCGTCGGCGCCGTCGCCGGGGCCACCGTCGGCTCGACCGACCCGGTGCAGATCGACGGCATCACCATCCGGCTGGTCAGCGCCCTGGGTGACACCGTCGGATCGCTGTCACCCCTCATGCTGACCCTGGCCCTGTTGATCGGAATGGTGATCGCGCTGGCCGGGGTGCGGGCCCTGGCCACCCGCCGGGCCGCCCGGCCGGCCCGGCTGTGGGACTGCGGCGGCGGCCCGCTGACCGCCCGGATGGAGTACACCGCCACGTCCTTCGCCGAGCCGCTGCAACGCGTCTTCGACGACGTGGTGCGGGCCGAACAGGACGTCGACGTGTCCCACCACGACGAGTCGCGGTACCTGGTGCAGACCGTCGAGTACCGGCGCCTGGTGCCCGACCGGATCGAGAAGCGTTTCTACGACCCGGTGTTGACCGCCGTCGCGGCCTGGGGCCGGGCCGGCCGGCGACTGGCCACCGGCAGCGTGCACCGGTACCTGGGGTACGGCTTCTACACCCTGTGCGCGCTGCTCGTGCTGCTGGTGGTGATCCCGTGACCGGGGTCGCCGGGTGGGCGGGCGGGATCATCGTCGCGCTGCAGTTGCTGATCGTGGTCGCCCTGTCCCCCGTGCTGACCGGCATGATGCGGCAGGTCCGGACCCGCCTGGAGGGCCGGGAGGGCCCCGCGATCGGGCAGCCGTGGCGGGATCTGCGCAAGCAGCTGCGCAAGCAGCCGGTCGCCCCGGACGGCACGTCGGTGGTGTTCCGGACCGCCCCGCTGGTGCTGGTGGCCACCTGCCTGGTGGTGGCCGCGGTGGTGCCGCTGGTCAGCACCGCGGCCGTGCTCGACCCGGTGTCGGACCTGTTCGCGGTGGTCGCGCTGCTCACCCTGGGCACGGTGGCGCTGGCCCTGGCCGGCATCGACACCGGCACCGCGTTCGGCGGCCTCGGGGCCAGCCGGGAGGCGACGATCGTCGCCCTGGTCGAGCCGACGCTGCTGGTGGCGATCTTCGCGCTGTCCGTGCCGGTCGGGTCGACCAACCTGGGCGCGATCGTCAGCTCCACCCTGGACGACCCGGCCCAGGTGCTGTCGCCGGTCAGCCTGCTGGCCGCGGCCGCGCTGGTCGTGGTGATCATCGCGGAGACCGGCCGGCTGCCGGTCGACAACCCGTCCACGCACCTGGAACTGACGATGGTGCACGAGGCGATGATCCTGGAGTACTCCGGACCCGACCTGGCCATGATCGAGTTGGCCGCGTCGATGCGGCTGACCCTGTTCCTGGGGCTGCTGGCCAACCTGTTCCTGCCGTGGGGCATCGCCACCGGCGGCAACCCGCTGCTGATCGCGGCCGGGGTGGTGGCGTTCGTGGCCAAGGTGGCGGTGCTCGGCGCGCTGCTGGCGGCCGGCGAGGTCTTCCTGGCCAAGCTGCGGCTGTTCCGGGTGCCCGAGCTGCTGGCCGGATCCTTCGTCATGGGGCTGCTGGCCGTCGGCGCCTCCTTCTTCCTGGCGTGAGAACTCGATGAGCGAAGCACTTTTCACCCAACTGCTGAACATCACCGTCGGCGCCATGCTGCTGACCGCGGTGCTGATCCTGTGGCGGCGCGAGCTGTCCTCGATCATCGCCGTGTTCGGCCTGCAGGGCGTCGCGCTGGCCGCGACGGTCGCGTTGATCGCGCTCCAGGAGGGGTCGGCCGAACTGGCCGCGGTGGCCGCGGTCGTGCTGGTGCTGCGGGCCGGCGTGCTGCCATGGCTGCTGCGGCGCACCCTGGCCGAGGCCGGACCGAACCGGCGGGAGACGAAACCGCTGGTGAACGTGGTGACCTCGCTGCTGGTCGCGGCCGGGCTGACCCTGCTCGCCTACGCGGTGGCCCAGCCGCTGGTCGACCTCGATCCCTCGCCCACCGGGCACGCCATCCCGGCCGCCCTGGCGGTCGCGCTGATCGGTTTCTTCGTGCTGGTCACCCGCCGCCTGGCGCTGTCCCAGCTGGTCGGATTCCTGTTGCTGGACAACGGGATCACCGCGGTGGGCATCCTGACCACGGCCGAGATCGGCCTGGTGGTCGAGCTGGGCATCTCGCTGGACGTGCTGCTGGTGGTGCTGGTGCTGCAGGTGCTCAAGTCCCGCATCCGGGAGGCCTTCGGCCGCACCGACATCGACGAGTTGCGGGAGTTGCACGACTGATGACCGGACCGTTGACCCAGATGCTCATCCTCGCCCCGGTACTGATCCCGCTGCTGGCCGCCGGGCTGGCCGGGCTCGGCCGCCGCTCCCCGGCGACCGTGTGGGTGGCGGCACCGAGCGCGGCCGGGGTGCTGGCGGCGGCCGTCGCGCTGGCCGTCCGGGTGACCCGGGACGGGTCGCTGACCGGCGGCTTCGACCTGCTCGCGGTGGACGCGCTGAGCGCGTTCATGCTGATCGTGATCGGCGCGGTCGCGCTGGTGGTCGCCCTCGCCTCACCCGCCCATCTGAGGGTCGAGTTCGCCGCCGGCCGGATCGACGAACCCACCCGGACCCGCCACCTGGTGCTGGTGCAGCTGTTCCTGGCCGCGATGGCGTCGGCGGTGCTGGCGGCCAGCCTGGGCGTGCTGTGGGTCGCGGTCGAGCTGACGACGGTGGTGACCGCCTTCCTGGTCGGCCAGGGCCGCAGCCGGGGCGCCGCCGAGGCGGCGTGGAAGTACGTGATCATCTGCTCCACCGGCATCGCCCTGGCTCTGCTCGGCACGTTCCTGCTGAACGCGGCCGCCCAGCACGCCGGCGCGTCGCTGGACTGGGCGAGCCTGACCGCCGCCGGGCCGTCGCTCGATCCCGGCGTCACCCGGATCGCGGTGCTGCTGCTGGTGCTCGGTTTCGGCACCAAGGCCGGCCTGGCGCCGATGCACGCCTGGCTGCCGGACGCGCACTCGCAGGCGCCGGCGCCGGTGTCCGCGCTGATGTCCGGGGTGCTGATCTCCGTCGCGTTCTACGCGGTGCTGCGGGTCAAGGTGATCGCCGACCTGGCCCTCGGCCCGGAGTTCCTGCGCGGCCTGCTGGTGGTGCTGGCGTTGGCGTCCATCGCGCTGGCCGCGTCGCTGCTGATCGGGCAGCGGGACTACAAGCGGATGCTGGCCTACTCCAGCATCGAGAACATGGGCCTGCTCGCGCTCGGCGCGGCCATCGGCAGCCCGCTGGCGATCGCCGCGGTGCTGCTGCACATCCTGGGCCACGGCCTGGCCAAGAGCTCGCTGTTCCTGGGCGCCGGGCGGATCCTGCAGCTGACCCGGACCAGCCGGATCGACGGGGTGCGCGCGCTCGCCGCCCGGGAGCCCGCGCTGGCCTGGTGTTTCGGGCTGGGCATCCTGGCCATCATCGCCTTCCCACCGTTCAGCCTGTTCGCCAGCGAGCTGGGCATCGTCCGGGCCGGGTTCGCCGGTGGCCTGGGTTGGGCCACCGCGGCGGCGCTGCTGCTGGTGCTGGTCGCCGCGGCGTCGCTGGTCGGGCACACCAGCCGGATGCTGCTGGGCGCGCCGGCCGCGGAACCGCCGGCCCTCGAACAGGTCTCGACCGGCCCCGGGCCGGTCGCCGTCGCCGT
>JBDHZW010000296.1:0-6537 GCA_039812105.1 Nakamurella sp. | reverse complement strand
TGACGGACTCCATGTAGTCCAGGTCCAGGGTCTTGTAGTCGTTGGCGAAGTCGACCCAGCGGGCCTGCCGGGTGACGTACTCCTCCCACTCGTGGGTGTAGCGCAGCACCGATTCGCGGCACGCGTCGTTGAACGCCTCGATGCCCATGCCGACGATCTCGGACTTGTGCTTGATGCCCAGCTGCCGCTCGGCCTCCACCTCGGCCGGCAGGCCGTGGGTGTCCCAGCCGAACCGGCGCTCCACCCGGCGGCCGCGCATCGTGTGGTACCGGGGGACGACGTCCTTGACGTAGCCGGTGAGCAGGTGCCCGTAGTGCGGCAGGCCGTTGGCGAACGGCGGCCCGTCGTAGAAGACGTACTCGTTGCTGCCGTTCTCCCCGGCGTCCCGGGCGTCGACGGAAGCCTGGAAGGTGCCGTCCTGCGCCCAGTAGGCCAGGACGTCGCGTTCCAGACCCGGGAAGTCGGGGTGGGTGGCGACCGTCTCGGCGCCGGCGCGCGGATAGCTCATGGCGGGTACTCCTCGTCGCTGCAGGTCATCCAACTCTGCAGGGACGAGGCCCGACCGGTGCCGGTCGGGTCCCGCGGTACCACCCCGCTTGCCCGACCCCGGCTTCGGAGGAAGCGCAGGGCCGGACCGCTCGTTCGCCGGCTGTGTCGGGCCGGACCCGTTCGGGTCTAGTGAGAACCCCGCGTCCGTCGATCGACGGGCCTAAGTTCCGTTCTTCCGAATGGCTCGCCGGTGATGGCCGGGTCAGTGCCGAGGTGCTTGGTTGTGAACAGCGTAACGTCGCCGGTCCACCGGTTTGTTCCGGTCAGTCGCCGGGGCCGGTGGTGACGGCCACCGGCTGCTGCTCCCGCGAGCCGCCGTCGTCGAGTTGCGCCAGCTGATCGCTGATCCAGCTCTTGAGCCGGCCGCGGTACTCCTTCTCGTAGCCGCGCAGATCCTCGATCTTCTTCTCCAGGCCGACCTTCTCGTTGGCCAGCTTGCCCAGGGTCTCGTCGTACCGGGTCTTGGCCTCCCGGTCCATGTTCTCGGCCTTGGTGCGGCTGTCCCGCTCGGCGGCCTCGGCCCGGGCGGTGGCGTCGGACAGCAGCGCCTCGGCCTGGCTCTTGGCGTCGGTGACGGTCTTCTCGGCCTGGGCGTTCGCCTCACCGGTGACCCGGTCGGCCTCGGCCTTGGCCTCGGCGGTCAGCTTGTCGGCGGTCTCCTGGGCCAGGCCGAGCAGCCGGGCGGCGGCGGTGTGCGCCTCGCCGGTGGACATCGGCGCCTCGGCGGGCGCGGGGGCCTTGGTCAGCGGCACGGTGTGCCCGCCGGCCACCGCGTCGGCCTTGCCCTTGAGTTCGGCGTTCTCCTCGATGAGCCGGGCCAGTTCGGCCTCGACGACGTCCAGGAAGGCGTCGACCTCGTCCTCGTCATACCCGCGTTTGCCGATCGACGGCTTCTTGAAGGCAACGTTGTGCACGTCGGCAGGGGTCAGCGGCATGACTTGCTCCTCGATGGCTCTACTCGTCAATCCAGCGCCTCACACCCGACTCGGGGTGATCGTCCTGCCAAAGGATAGTCGGCTACAGCGCCGCGAACGCCAACCGCAGCACGACCTCCATCAGGATGTAGACGAGGATCAGCAGCACGATGATGCTCAGATCGAAGCCGACGCCGCCCAAACGGACGGTCGGAATGATCTTGCGGAACAGCTTCACCGGCGGGTCGGTGGTGACGTACAACACCTCCATCGCGACCGCGGGCGCGCCGGCCGGACGCCAGGTCTTGGCGAAGACGCGGACGAACTCGATGACGATCCGACCGAGCAGCGCCAGCCGGAACAGCCACAGCAGCAGGTAGACGACCTGCCAGAGAACGTTCACCTCTCCACTTCTACCTGATCGGATGCGCGCACTTCCAGTTCGCGGCGGACGGTCAGCGGCCGGCCCGCCCGGCGTAGGCGGGGCGCGGGGCGGAGTAGCCGGCGTATTCGGGCTCGTAGTCGGGCAGGTCCGACATCTCGGTGTCCGGCGGCAGCAGCATGAACACCTTGGTGGTGACCTTGTCGATCGAACCGCGCAGCGCGAACGCCAGACCGGCGGCGAAGTCGACGAGGCGGCGGGCTCCGGTGTCGTCCATCTCGGTCATGTCCAGGATGACCGGCTTGCCCTCGCGGAACTTCTCGCCGATCACCCGGGCCTCGCTGAAGCCGGTGAGCTTGACCGTCACGGGCCGGATGGCGCCGGCCGATTCGGCGTAGTCGCGACGGGGCTCGGGCCGGGCCTGCACGGCCAGCGCGCCCTGGGTCATCGGGGCCTCGTAGCCGGCGCTGACCGGGCGGGGCGCCGCGTGGTAGGGCGACGGCCGACCCTGGTCGCGGTCGTAACCCTCGTCGTACTCGGGCTCCCGGTCGCCCTCGTAACCCTCGGAGTAGCCGGCGTCGGGGTACTGGCTGTCGTGGTACTCGTCGCCGTACTCGTCACGGCGTCCGTCCTCGGGGACCAGTCCCAGAAAGGCCCCCACCTTGCGCCATGATCCCATGTCAGATCCTTCCGCTGTCGATCACTGCCCGGGCCGAGAGGCTGGTGAAAGGCAGCCCACGCGAACCGATTTCCACGCCTGCCGGTGAGGCTATCCCCCATCGACGGGCGGAATGTGGTGCGACACACCCGTTGATCATCGTGTCGCTCCGGATGGCAACCGGCCGGCTCACGACGACCGCCAGATCAGCCCGGCCTGCCGCCCGGTCGGCGCCCCGCGCCGGTGACTGAACAGGTCGGGATCGGTGTGCGTGCAACGACTGTCGAGGCGGACCGGGCCGGTGCCCAGCCCGTCGAACTGGGCTCGAAGTCCGGCCCGCAGGTCCAGGCCCGGGGTGCCGCGGTCGGTGACGCAGGCCGAGCCCGGCAGCGCCGCCTCGACCTCGTCCCGCATGTCCGCCGGCACCTCGTAGCAGCGACCGCAGATGGCCGGGCCCAGCCGGATCTCGATGCGGCCGGCGACGGCGCCCCGCTCGGTCATCACCTCGATCAGCCGCCGACCGATGCCGCCGGCGGCGCCCCGCCGCCCGGCGTGCGCGGCACCGATCACCCCGGCGACCCGGTCGGCGGCCAGGATCGGCACGCAGTCCGCGGCCAGCACCCCGAGCGCGACCCCGGCCGCTGCGGTGACGATGCCGTCACACTCGCCCGGCGGGCCGTCGCCGACCACCCGGACCACCGCACTGTGCACCTGCCTCATCCAGACGAACCGATCCGCCGGAATGCCGACCCGTTCCGCGACCGTCGCCCGGTTGACCCGGACGGCGGCCGGGTCGTCGCCGACGGCACCGCCGAGGTTCAGCTCGTCGTAGGGCGGGACGGACACGCCTCCGCGCCGGGTCGTGAACCGGGTCCCGATCACCGGCGCGAAGGGCAACGGACGTCAGCGCTTCATGAAGGACGGGACGTCAACGTCGTCGTCGTCCAGGTCCAGCTGCTGGCGTCCCCGGCCGGCCGGCACGCCCTGATGCTGCGGGGCCCCCGGGGCCGGGTAGCGGCCGGGCACCTGCTGCTGGTACGCCGGGGCGGCGCCGCGCGAGGGCGGCGGCGGGGTGGCGGCGTACTGCGGCTGCGGCGGCATCTGCGGCTCCGGGCGCGGCTGGTGCTGCGGGTGCGAGGAGAACCCGCCGTTGGCGTTCCCGTTGAGGGTGCTCTCCAGCCCCCCGCCGGCCCCGGACAGCCGTCCGCTGGCCACGCCGACCCGGTCGGACGACGCCCGCACCCGCTGGTCCAGGCTCGGCGGCAGCACCGACGGGCTGGAGTCGAAGCCGGCGGCGATGACGGTCACCCGCACCTCGTCGCCCAGGGAGTCGTCGATGACGGTGCCGAAGATGATGTTGGCGTCCTCGTGCGCGGCCTCCTGCACGAGCGAGGCGGCCTCGTTGATCTCGAACAGGCCCAGGTCGCTGCCGCCGGCGATGGACAGCAGCACACCGTGCGCGCCGTCCATGGACGCCTCCAGCAGCGGCGAGTTGATCGCCTTCTGCGCGGCCTGCACCGACCGGCCCTCGCCGCGGGCGGAACCGATGCCCATCAGCGCGGTGCCGGCGCCGGCCATCACCGACTTGACGTCGGCGAAGTCGACGTTGATCAGGCCCGGAGTGGTGATCAGGTCGGTGATGCCCTGCACGCCGTTGAGCAGCACCTCGTCGGCGGAGCGGAAGGCGTCCATCAGCGAGACGCCCATGTCGCCGAGCTGCAGCAGCCGGTCGTTGGGGATGACGATGAGCGTGTCGCACTCGTTGCGGAGCATCTTGATGCCCTCTTCGGCCTGGTTGCCCCGGCGGCGACCCTCGAAGTTGAACGGCCGGGTCACCACGCCGATGGTCAGCGCGCCGAGCTTGCGGGCGATCGAGGCGACGACCGGCGCGCCGCCGGTGCCGGTGCCACCGCCTTCCCCAGCGGTGACGAAGACCATGTCCGCGCCCTTGAGCACCTCCTCGATCTCCTCGCGGTGGTCCTCGGCGGCCTTGCGGCCGACGTCCGGATTGGCCCCGGCGCCCAGCCCGCGGGTCATCTCCCGGCCGACGTCGAGCTTGACGTCGGCGTCCGACATCAGCAGCGCCTGGGCGTCGGTGTTGATCGCGATGAACTCGACCCCGCGCAGGCCGACCTCGATCATCCGGTTGATGGCGTTCACGCCGCCGCCGCCGATGCCGACGACCTTGATGACGGCCAGGTAGTTGTGCGGTGGCGTCATTCGCCTTCGCCTTTCGTGTTGGGTCCGGACGCTGAGGAACCGTCCGGACCACTCGACTTCGGATGCACCGGTGGTGCCTGACCCAACCCGTCCCGTCCGGCGTGTCGAACCCTCAACCTCAACCAGACGGTTATAGTTATGTCAGGTGGTGGCGCTGGGGTTGAAGGTAGGTGCGGCGCCGCACGACGCTTCGGAGGCGCGCCGCGCGGCGCATTCTTTTCGTGTCGATCTCGGCGGTGCCCGGGGGCGCACGATGGAGGCATGCCCCGCCCCGCCGTTGAGCCTGCCGAGCACGGGCCGACGCCCACCCTGCCGTCGCCGGCCAACCGGGTCTCACCCCGCGCGGTCCGGTACTGGCTCGTCCGGGCGGCGGCCGGCTGGTGCCTCGTGCTGGCCGTCCAGGTGGTCGCGCTCGCGTTCGACTGGCCGCTCCCGCCGGCCAAGGTGCCGGTGCTGGTCGGCACGGTGGTGGTCGCGGCGGTGCACGTCGCGGTGATGCCGGTGTGGCGCTATCGGGTGCACCGCTGGGAGCTGACCGACACCGCGTTCGCCACCAGAACGGGCTGGTGGACGCAGGAGTGGCGGATCGCGCCGCTGAATCGGGTGCAGACGGTGGACAGCTCACGCGGCCCGCTCGCCCGGCTGTTCCGGCTGACCGAGCTGACCGTCACCACGGCGTCGGCGGCCGGCCCGCTGAAGGTCGAGGGCCTGGACTCCGCCGTCGCCGCGACGCTGACCGCCGGCGTCACCAAGGCCGCCGAGGCGACCCGCGGAGATGCCACGTGACGGAGGCCGATTCGGACGTCCCCTGGCGCCGCCTGTCCCCCGGCATGCTGCTGGTCGAACCGGTGCGGGAGATCATCCGCTTCATCCCGATGCTGCTGATCCTGCTCATCGCCGGCGCCCGCAACGACGGCGGACCGCCCTGGGGGCTGATCGGGGCGGCCGTGGTGATCGCCCTGGGCATCGCCCGCTACCTGTCCACCCGGTACCGGATCACCCCGACGGTGGTGCAGGTGCGCCGCGGCCTCGTGCAGCGCCGGCTGCTGACGGTGCCGCGGGACCGCATCCGCACCATGGACGTCAGCGCCCACCCGCTGCAACGGGTGTTGCGCCTGGTCCGGGTGGACATCGGCACCGGCAGCTCGCACGCGCACGCGCCGTCGGTCCGGCTGGACGGTCTGCCGGCCGCCGGCGTTCCCGGGCTGCGCGCCGAACTGCTGCACCGGGCGGCCGCCGCGCCGGAAGCGGCGGCGCCGGCCGATACCGAGCTCGCCCGGCTCCGGCCCGGCTGGATCGCCCTCGCCCCGGCCACCCTGTCCGGGGTGGTCACCGGCGCGGTGGTGATCGGCTTCGGGTTCCGGCTGATCCGCGAGGCGCGGTTGAACCCGGCCGATTTCCCGCTGGTCCGGCAGGCGGTGGAGTACCTGCGCGGCCATCCGGTGTGGATCGACCTGGCCCTGGCCGCCGTGCTGGTCGGGCTGGTGGTGGCGGCGCTGTCGGTGATCGGGTACGTCCTGTCCTTCTGGCGGTACCGGCTGAGCCGGCAGTCCGGCGGCACCCTGCTGGTCGCCCGCGGCCTGCTGACCACCCGGTCGACGAGCATCGCCGAGCATCGGCTGCGCGGAGTGCAGCGCCGGGAGCCCCTGGCGCTGCGGTGGGCCCGCGGCGCCCGGCTGCACGCCGTGGCCACCGGGCTGCGCCGGGCGGGCAACGAAGGCGGTGGCGGCGGCGGCAGTTCGCTGCTGGTGCCGCCCGCCCCGCTCGCGGAGGTGCTGCGGGTGGAGACGGCCGTGCTCGGCGACGAACGGCTG
>JBDHZW010000295.1:0-6551 GCA_039812105.1 Nakamurella sp. | reverse complement strand
ACCCGGCGGACACCGCGGCACGGATCAAGGCGGTGACGTCCAGGTCGCCGGTGCCGGGCAGCCGGCGGGAGGTCCGGGCATGCACCAGGTAGTCGTCGTGCACCCGGGGTCCGTCGTTGAGTTGGAACGCGGCGATCGGGCCGGTCAGCGACGCCGGGTCGCCGCCGTTGTTGAAGAAGTGCCACACGTCGACCAGCTGCCCGAGGTTCGGTTCCCGGGTGCGGCCGAGCAGGCCGGCGATGGTGGTCGGGCCGGCCAGAACGGACCACGGGAACCCCTCGACGGCCACCCGCAGGCCGCGCCGGCCCAGCCGCTGGGCGAGCGCATCCAGCCGGGCCGGGGCGTCCTCGGCCAGCGGCACGTCGCCGCGGAATTCGCCGGCGCTGACGTGCCGTCCGCCGAAGGCGTCGGCAACCGCCTCGATCCCGGCCACCGTGCGCTCCAGGACACCGGGGTCGGTGCCGACGGCCCAGCCGCCGAGGAACTCGATCTCCACCACCCGCAGCCCGTTGTCGGCCAGCACGGCGCGCATGTCGGCGACGGTCAGCCCGGACGCCAGGGTGCGCGGCAGGTCGTCGACGTGCAGGCCGATTCCGCCGAACCCGGCGGTCGAGGCGGCCCGGCAGCGCTCGACGAACGAGTACCTGGGCGGCTCGCCGAACCCGGCCCCGGTCAGGGTGAAATGGCTGGCCACCAAGTCGTACCCGGTGGCGGACTGATCAGCCACGGTAGGCGGTGACCTCGACCAGGAAGCGGGCGTTCTCGCCGGGCCGCCCGAAGTCGGTGGACTCGATGGCGGACCGGGCGGGCCGGTGGTCGCCGAACCGCTGCGCCCACACCTGGTTGAAGGCGGGTCGGTCGCGCTGCAGGGCGCGCATGACGATCCCCACCCGGACCACGTGACTCAGGTCGGCATCGGCGGCATGCAGAATCGCGACCAGGTTGTCGAAGAGTTGCTCCGCCTCGGCGCGGGCGTCGCCGGGGATGCCGTGGGTGGTCGGGTCGGCGCCGAACAGCGCCGACACGTAGATCCACCCGCCCGCCTCCACGGCTTGGGGGACCGGCCCGGTGTGGGCCGGTGCGTCGTCGGTGTGAATGATGCGCATCGGTTCATGCTCCTACTCGGCGGGCGGGCGGGCGGGCTCAGGCGCTCACCGGAACGAGCTGCCCGGTGCGGGTGGCCTCGATGACGGCGTCCACCACCCGGAGGGTCTTCAGGCCGTCCCGGGCGCTGCAGATCGGCTGGGCCTCGCCGCGGATGACGGCCGCGAAGTGCCGCACCTGGTTGGCCAGCGGGTCGGTGCGTTCCAGGTCCACCACCGAAGACGTGAGCGGCTCCCACCACGAAGCCGTGCCCTCGTAGACCTTCAGCCGCATGGTCGGGATCGACAGCGAGCCAAGGGTTCCGGCGATGTGGTAGCAGTCCTCGTCGGGAAAGCTGTCGTAGGACTTGTTCTCCTGCGAGGTCTGCTCCCAGGAGCGCGGCGAGGCCGCGGTGTCCGACAGCAGGAACGTGCCCATGGCGCCGTTCGCGAAGGTGAAGATCATGGCAGCCGTGTCCTCCACCGCGAACCCCCGGGTGGCGTCGGACGCGACGGCCTGCACCCCGGTGATGTCGCCGACCAGCGACAGCAGGTTGTTGACCTCGTGGATCAGGTTCAGCAGGATCGGCCCGCCACCGGGCTGCTTGCGCCATCCGCCGTTGGCGTCGAAGTACTCGTCCGGCTTGTAGAACATGGCGGTTCCGACGACCCCGACGATGCGACCCAGCGCCCCGCTGCGCACGATCTCCCTGGCCTTGGCCATGATCGGGCTGTAGTTGCGGTGATGCCCGGTCAGCACCGGCACGCCGGCCGCCTCGCCGGCCTCGACCAGCCGGACCGCACCCTCGACGGAGTCGCCGATCGGCTTCTCCACGATCACCGGGACGCCGGCGGCGACGCATTCCAGGCCGCCGTCGACGTGCAGCTGGTTCGGGGTGGCCAGGATGACGCCGTCCGGCCGGTCCTGCTCGAACAGCTCGGCGAGGCTGCGGAACAGCGGCACCGAGTACTTCTCCGCCAGCTCGGGTCCGCCCGGGCCGGGGTCGACGATCGAAGCCAGCTCGGTGTCGGCGGCGGCGTCGATCTCCTCGATGTGCCGCCGGCCGATGAGGCCGGCGCCGGCGACGGCGATGCGAACGCGATTCACGGGGCGATCCCTGCTTTCGGTGGGTGGGCCTGCAACTGGTTCTACAACTATGACGTGCGCTCCCATTTTATGTCAATAGCAGTTCGCTCGGAGGAGCGCCGTCGTGCAGCGTGCCCGGCTTGACCTGGCCCGATGCATGGTGCAGAGTTTCGGGAACCATGCATCATCGGGCTGGTTCGGAGGGCGGGGGGGTGGATGGGGACGATCGACGACGTCGCCCGGCTGGCCGGCGTGTCCAAGTCGACGGTGTCCCGCGCGTTCTCCCGGCCGGAGTCGGTGCGGGAGGACACCCGGGCCCGGATCAGGCAGGCGGCGGCCGAGGCGGACTATCACCCGAACCGGTCGGCGCAGCTGCTGGCCGGGGCCCGGCGGACCGGCAGCATCGGGTTGTTCGTCCCGGACATCGCCAGCCCGATGGTGCCGCCGTTGCTCAAGTCGGTGCAGTACCACGCCCGGCAGCGCGGGGTCAGCGTCTTCGTGGCCGACAGCGACGAGCACCTGGAGGACGAGTTCGGCATCGTGCGGGCCATGGCTCGGCAGGTGGACGGCATCATCCTCGGCTCGCCCCGGATGACCGACGACGAGTTGCGGGAACTGGCCGGCCGGACGCCGTTGATCACCGTCAACCGCGCGGTGCCGGGGGTGCCGGCGATCGTGTACGGCGACGACGGTTTCCGGCAGGCCGTCGAGCATCTGGCCGTCCTCGGGCATAGCCGGATCGGCTATCTCGCCGGTCCGTCGGCGAGTTTCGCGAATCAGCGGCGCCGCGCGGCGATCGTCACTGCCGCCGGCGAGTTCCGGCTCGACGTCGCCGAATTCGGCCCGTTCCAGCCCCGGCTCGAGGAGGGCATCCGGGCCGCCGACATCGTGGCGGCGTCCGACGTCACCGCCGTCATCGCGTTCAACGACCTGATCGCGCTGGGCATCGGAATCGGATTCCGGCGCAGGGGAACCCCGATCGACGGCGTGCTGAGCATCATCGGCGTGGACGACAGCTGGCTGACCGAGATCTCGGTGCCGCCGATGACATCGGTGCGCAATCCGGTCGCCGCGGCCGGGGCGATCGCCGTCCGCCGGGTGCTCGAACTCGTCGACCGCACGGCGGTGGAGGCCTCCACCGTCGTCATGCCGACCGAATTGATCGTCCGCGGCAGCACCGCGCGACGCCGGGGCGCGTGAAGCCGTCCCTGACCCGACGGCCGGGTGTGCAGTACACACAACGTTTTTCCGCGTCGGCCGGCCCGCATGCCGGGGAGACGGCGGCCAACGGGTCGGCTCGGCGGTGCCCCATTCGATCTCGAGGATGGTCAGGACGCTGATGGACACGTCGGCGATTCGGTGGGCGCCGAGCCAGGCCGGAGCAGCCGGTGTCTCAGCCGTTGACGGTGGCGCAGCGGGCCAGGAAGCCGATGCGCAACCGCCCGTGGTCCACCGGGACGTCCAGCGGCAGGATCAGGTCGGTGCCGTCCGCGGTGACGGTGGCGACCGATTCGATCTCGCCGGCAAGTCCGCCCGAGCCGAACCGGACGAGGACCCGGTAGGCACCCGGCGCCGGCCGCACCCGCGCGGCGGGGGTGCCCGCCCACAGCCAGCCGCGGCCGGTTTCCTTGACCGTGGCGGTGATCTCGTACCGCCGCCCGAGCAGGTCGTTGGCCGTCTCGATGTCGCCCAGGCTCAGCCGCTCCCGGATCCTGGTCGTCGAGACCCATGAGTTCGCAGCGGTGGGCCGGACGGGTACCGGCTCGAACGCCAGGGCGCCGGCGGACCCCGGGTCGCGGCGGACGACGGCGATCTGGGCCTTCATCACGTCGAGCCGAACCCGGTTGGTGAGCAGCCCGCCGAGAGATCGCGAAGCCGGGAGCGACACCACGAAGTCCATTCCGGCCTCCCGGAGCAACCGGAGCCGCTCGGCCAGGCCGGTCAGCGCGGCAGTGTCCTTCTGACCTGCTCGACGTTCCGGGCCGCGATCGAAGGTGACTGCGCCGACCGGCATCTCGCGGGTGGCTGCCTCGTCGGCGGCCCGCCCGAGCAGGGCCCGATGTCCGGTGTGCACGCCGTCGAAACCGGCGAGGGCGAGCACGCTCGGGCCGATGGTGTCGACGGCGGCCGCGGGGTCGCGGAACACCCGGAACGGCTTGGTCAGCATCGTCGTCATGGGATCCTCAGTCCTCGGGATCTTCCATCCGGAAGCCGACCTTGAGCGTGACCTGGTAGTGGTTGACCTGCCCGTCCAGGATGGCCCCGCGCACCTGCACCAGCTCGAACCAGTCGAGGTTGCGCAGGGTCTGGCCGGCCCGGGCCACCCCGTTGCGGATCGCGGTGTTCACGTCGGTCGGGGAGGTCCCGACGATCTCGGTGATCGCGTAGGTCCGGTCGGCCATCTCGAATCCAGCCTCTTTCGAGTCGATGTGGTGTCCACGTGAGCGTGCGGCCCGTCGACTGTGCCCGGCCCCGGCGGACCCGATCAAGTCATCGTTCCGTCGAACGGAAAGCCGTCCGTCGCGGCCCCGTCGAAACGACGTGCGGGGACGTTCCGTTCGACGGAAAGAGTGCTTGCGCGAATCGGCGCCGATCCGGATCGTTTCGGCGGACCGACCGCCCGCCGCGTCGGACCCGCCGCCCCGATCGGCGGTCGAATACGTGCCCGCGCGTCACGAACCGAGGGAGAGTCGATGTCCACAGTGCAGCAGGCCGACCAGGAGGCCAAACGCAGCCGGACGGTCGCCTGGGTGGTGACCATTGCGACCATCGGACTGATCTTCGACGGCTACGACCTGGTGGTGTACGGCGCCGTCGTGTCGACCTTCCTGAAGGACCCGAGCCAGATCGGCGAGGTCACCCCGGCGCTCGCCGGCACCCTGGGCAGCTACGCGCTCATCGGCACGCTCGTCGGCGCGCTGCTGGCCGGTTCGGTGGGCGACGTCATCGGCCGGCGGAAGGTGATGCTCACCGCCTACGCCTGGTTCTCGGTCGGCATGCTGATCACCGCGCTGATGACGAACTCGACGATGTTCGGCTTCATGCGCTTCGTCACCGGTCTGGGCGTCGGGGCGCTGGTGGCGACCACCGGCGCGCTCGTCGCCGAGATCGCGCCCGCCGGCAAGAAGAACCTGTGCAACGCGATCACCTACTCCGGCGTGCCGATCGGCAGCCTGCTGTCGGCGCTGCTGGCCATCCTGCTGATGGACTCCATCGGCTGGCGCGGCATGTTCATGATCGGTGCGGCGCCGCTGATCGTCCTGCTGCCGCTGGCCATCTTCCGGATGCCGGAGTCGGTCGCCTGGCTCGTCTCCCGGGGCAAGGTCGACCAGGCGCGGGCGCTCTCGGAGCGGACCGGTGTGCCGCTGCCGGCCGAGCCGACGGCCGCGGAGAAGGCGGCCAAGCGGGAGAAGGTGGGCTTCGCCGGGCTTCTCAGCCCCGGCTACTGGCTCCCGACGCTGCTGCTCGGTCTGATGAGCGTGGCCGCGCTGATGCTCGTGTACGCGCTGAACACCTGGCTGCCGGTGCTGATGGAAGGAGCCGGGTTCAACACCAAGGGCTCGCTGTCCTTCCTGCTGGTGCTCAACGGCGGCGCGATCGTCGGCGCCCTGATCGGGTCCCGGGTCGCGGACCGGTTCGGGCCGAAGCCGGTGGTGGTGGCCAGCTTCGTCATCGGCGCGGCGGCCATGCTGCTGATGACGTTGAGCCTGCCGGTGGGCCTGCTGCTGCTGTTCGTCGGCATTGTCGGGCTGGGGACCAGTGGCACCCAGATCCTCATCTACGGGTTCGTCGCCGGCTACTACCCGACGCCGATGCGTGGTGCCGGTGTCGCCTGGTGCGCCGGATTCGGCCGGCTCGGCGGAGTCGCCGGCCCGCTGCTGGGTGGGTTCCTGCTGGCCGCCGGCCTGGCGGTGAACACCATCTTCATGGTGCTGGCCGCGATCGGGCTGGCCGGCGCGGTGATCACGCTGCTGGTGCAGCGCTCGAACCGCGCCATCGACATCCACTCCACCCCGATCGAGCCGTCCGTGCCGCCCGCCGAACCGGTGGCCTCGTCCTGACCGGCGCCCGGTCCCGGTGAGCCGACTCAACCTGCGCGACAGGAGACTCCGACGATGTACGACCGCATGCTCATTGCCATCGACACGGCCCTGGACAGCCCCGACAACTCGCTGCGCCGGGCGATCACGTTCGCCAAGATGTCCGGGGGAACCGTCCATCTGCTGCACGTGGCCCGCGGCCACGTGGTCGCCTCGGACATCAACGCCGGATCGGGGCTCGGCGTCCTGCCGGGCGAGGACGACGTCGACGGGCACGAGCGGCAGATCGTCCAGCGGGCGGTCGACGAGATGGCCAGGGCCGGCATCCCGGTGCACGGGGAG
>JBDHZW010000294.1:0-6565 GCA_039812105.1 Nakamurella sp. | reverse complement strand
TTTCTCCCTCCGCTCCTTCTCAGCGCGCCCTCCCGTGCGACGCCCGCACCCGACGAACAAGGACCCCGCTGTGCTCATCAAGGTGATCAACCCGAACACCACGGCCTCGATGACCGAGAAGATCGGCGCCTGCGCCACCGCGGTGGCGGCGCCCGGCACCGTCATCCGGGCGGTCAACCCGACGATGGGCCCGGCCTCCATCGAGAGCCACTACGACGAGGCGCTGGCCGTGCCGGGGCTGCTGGAGCAGATCGCCCTCGGCGAGGCCGAGGGCGTCGACGGGTACGTCATCGCCTGCTTCGGCGATCCCGGCCTGGACGCGGCCCGCGAACTGTCCCGGGGTCCGGTGATCGGCATCGCCGAGGCGGCGATGCACACCGCGAGCTTCCTGGGCCGCGGGTTCAGCGTGGTCACCACGTTGGGCCGGACCACCGGGCGCGCCTGGGAACTGGCCCACCGCTACGGCATGGCCGGCTTTTGCAAGAACGTCCGCGCCTGCGAGATCCCGGTGCTGGACCTGGAGATCCCCGGGTCCTCCGCCCGGGAGACCATCACCCAGGAGTGCAAGCGGGCCGTCGAGGACGACCAGGCCGACGTCATCGTGCTCGGCTGCGCCGGCATGGCCGACCTGTGCCGGTACATCACCGACCAGGTCGGGGTCCCGGTCGTCGACGGCGTCGCCGCCGCCACCCGCACCGTCGAGTCGCTGGTGGCCATGGGCCTGGCCACCAGCACCCGCTCGGAGTACGCGGCCCCGCCGGTCAAGCAGTACGTCGGCCTGCTCGACGGTTTCACCGTCGAGCGCTGACCGGCTCCGCCGGCCGCCGAGTCCTGTCCGACGCGCACACCGGCCGAACCACACCGGCCGAACCACACCGCCGCCGGACCCGCCGGGGCGGGGTGGGGCGCCGCCGGTCCGGTTCGGGCGGACAATGACCGGATGGTTGCTGCCCCGCCGAACGGCCCCGATGTGAATGCGCGCGCATCCACCCAGTCCCCGCTGATGGGCATCCTGCGGGCCGAGCGGGCCGGACTGTCCCAGCAGGCCATCCTCACCGAACTGCGACGGGCGATCCTGTCCGGCGACGTCGCGCCCGGCACCCAGGTCCCGATGGACGAGGTCGCCGAGCTGTTCGGGGTGAGCCGGATCCCGATCCGCGAATCGCTCAAGACCCTGATCGGCGAGGGCCTGGTCGACCACCAGCCACGAGCCGGGTATACCGTGGCCCGGCTCACCCCGCAGGAGTTCCGCGAGCTCTACATCGTCCGTGGGGTGCTGGAGATCGCCGCGTTGTCGGCCGCGATCGACTCGGCCGGACCCGATGACGACCGGGAGGCGGCCGAGGCCCTGCACGCGCTGGACCGAGCGATGCAGAACCGGGACTACCGCGCCTACCAGCGAGACAGCCGGCGATTCCACTTCGCGCTGGCCACGCCGTGCCGGATGCCCCGGCTGATGCACATGATCGAGCTGGTCTGGAACATCACCGAACCGATCCAGCCGATGGCCCACATCCGTCAACGGGACCGCGACGAACTGCACGGCGAGCACCGCGACATGCTCGACGCGTTCGTCGCCCGGGACCGGGCCCGACTGCTGCGCATCACCCGCCAGCACCTGGACGAACTCGAGACGACCGTCTCCGACCTGTCCGCCACCGACCTGTTCGACTCACCCGCCGGCTGACCGGGCCCGGACCGGGCGCTGATTCGGGCCGGACCCGGGCCGCCGTTCAGCCGCTGCCCACCAGTTCGCCGCCCCGCTCGACCGAGGCGGTGTCGCGCAGACCCCACGGATCCTCGTCGGCATACCGCTCGGGTGGCAGCGCCTCATCGGGGTCGGCCGGTGCCGCCTCCGCAGCGCCGCGGTTGGCCGCCCCCTGGTCGGTGGCCTCCTGGTCGATGACCGCCTCTTCGCGGGATTCGGCGGCCGCGCCGCCGGGCGCCCAGCTGCCGGTGGTCCGGCGGGCGATCCGGCCGCCCACCTTGGCCACGTCCAGACCGATCGCGTCCGCCTTGATCTCGGTGAAGTACTGGGTGACGCCGTCCTTGTCGAACCGGCGAGTGGCGATGCGCCCGCACACGATCACCGGGTCACCCCGGCGGACCGTACCCAGCACCGCCGTGGCCAGAGCCTTCCAACAGACCACGCTGACCCCGAACTCGTCACCATCGACCCATTCCTGGATCCCCCGGTCGAACCGGCGCTCCGTGGCCACCACCCGCAGGCTGACCCGGTCACCGGTGAGACCGGAGGACAGTTGCGGGTCCGTGCCGGCCCGTCCGACCAGCGTGATCGACGCTGCATGACTCATGTGTTTGCCCCTCGACTCTCGAGCCGGGCCGGTCGCCCGGTGTCGGTCCCGACGCTGCCAGCCGGCCGGGGCGCCGGCGAGGGGCGAGGCAGCAATGTGGATGAGATTCGGACATGTGGACAACCCGTCCCGCCGAGGTCAGAGCCGCTCGAAGGGCGCCGCGTAGCGGAAGGTGCCGGTCAGCCGCGGGCGCCCCGGCGCCAGGACCAGAGCCTGAAAATGCTCGCCCCAGGCGGGGTCCGGCGCGGTGATGCCGGCATCGGCCGCCGGCCGGAAGCCGAAACGGCCGTAGCGGGCCGGGTCGCCGAGCAGCACCAGGGCAAGCTCCGCCCTCTGGGCCGCCCGATCGATCAAGTCGGCCAGCAGGGCCCGGCCGACGCCGGTGCCCTGATCGGCCGGGCGCACGGCCACCGGGCCCACCCCGACCAACCGGCGAGTGGCGCCGGCCCGGGCCGGATCGGTCAGGGTCCCGTAGCTGCAGGTCAGCTGGCCGACGACGACCCCGTCCCGGTCGGCGACCAGGCACAGGTCGGCGATCCGGTCGGGGTCGGTCCGCAGCTCGTCGTTGAGCCCGACCTCCAGCACCCGCCCGTCCACCGCCGGGAAGGCCGCCCCGATGATCGCCCGCACGGCGGCCGCGTCGGCCGGGGTTTCCGTACGGACTCGCACCGTCATGAGCGTCCGGGCGTGTCCCGCTCGGCGAGCTGGGCCAGCATCCGGTTGTAGGCGTCGAGCTCCTCGTCGGCGCCCCGGTCACCCTTGCGGTCGGACCGGCGGGCCTCCTTCTCGTCGCTGCGGGCCCACTGCGAGAGCAATGCGATCATCACGATGATGATCGGGATCTCGGTGGCCCCCCAGGCGATCGCCCCGCCCAGACGCTGCTCGGCGACCAGATCGGTCACCCAGGGCAGGCCCAGTCCGGAGTAGTAGTCGGCCGCCATCGCGGTGTGCGAATTCATCAGGGCCAGGCCGAAGAACGCGTGGAACGGCAGCGCCCCCAGCAACATGGCCAGCTTGACGAACGGCGACAGCTGCCGCGGGGCCGGGTCCACCCCGATGATCACCCAGTAGTACAGGTAGCCGACGACCAGGAAATGCACGCTCATCAGCACGTGGCCGACGTGCGAGGTGATCATGATCTCGAACAGCGGGGTGAAGTAGAGCAGGTAGAACGACACCACGAACAGCACGAACACCACGATCGGGTGGGTCACGAACCGGACGAAGCGGCTGTGCATCGCCGACACGATCCCCTCTCGCAAGCCCGGCACCTGGTCCCGGCCGGCCGCCGGGAGCGCCCGCAGCGTCAGCGTGACCGGGCCCCCGAGCACCAGCAGGATCGGCGCGACCATGCCCAGCACCATGTGCTCGATCATGTGCATGGAGAACTCGGCGATGCCGTACCGGGCCAGGCCGGAGGAGGTGGCGATCAGCAGCATCGCGCAGCCGACCAGCCAGGCGGCGGTGCGTCCCGGCGGCCAGTACACGCCGTTGCGGCGCAGCCGGCGCACCCCGATCAGGTACAGCACGCCGGCAACGATCGAGGCGGTACCCAGCAACCAGTCGAACCGCCAGTCCAGGGCCACGCTCAGCGGCGTCGGCGGACCGTCCAGCGAGAACCCGAGCGCCAGTTCCAGGTCGGACGGGGCGGCTCCGCTCGGTGGCGGCGTGGCCGTGCGGGCCAGCGCGGACGCGACCCCGATGGTGGCCGCCATGATCACCACCTCGACCACGGCCAACCGGATCAGCGGGCGGCGCCGGCCGCGGGCGATGTCCGGCAGGGTGTGCCGGCGATGCACGTACCCGATGACGCCCAACCCGGTCAGCAGAGCGGCCTTGAGCAGCACGAGCCGGCCGTAGGGCGTCGTCCACAGATCCGACAGGTAGGTGATCCGCAGCCAGGCGTTGCCGAACCCGGAGGCCGCGACGGCGATGAAGGCGACCAGCGCGATGCTGGAGTACCGCCGGGCCACGACGTCGAGATGGGCGACGCGTTGTCGGGCCAGGCCGAGGAAGGCGACCAGCCCGCCGACCCACAGGCTGATCCCGACCAGATGGTAGATCATGCTGTCCACGGCGACGTCGTGATCGCCGGACGAGGCCGAATGGCCCGAGTCGGCCTGCGGCACCAGCGCGACCAGGGCCAGCACCAGCAGCACGGCCGCCCACCCGGGGTGCAGCACGGCCCGGGCGAGGATGGCGATCAGCAGTGCGGCGATACCCGCGATGAGCGCCGCCCGGACGCTGTTGAGCGCCGAGATGCCGCTGATCACCCAGTCCGCCGACAACGACTGGTTGACCGGCCGCCCCAGGGTGTCCGACAGGATCAACGGGATCAGGGCGAAGGAGCCGACCGCCCACACCGTCGCGGACAGCGACGCGGCCTTGATCGCCCGGTAGCCGCCGACGTCCAGGAAGCCGTTGCGCTGGGCCGGCGCCAGCCAGGCCGCGGCGAGCAGCCAGCCCACCGTGACCGCCGCGGCGAAGTCGACGATCGCCTTCACCGCCGGCAGCGCCAGATCGGTGAACTCCCCGGCGGTCGGCAGCCCGGCCACCTGCACCCGGGGTGGGGCGATGGCGGCCAGTCCGGCCGCGACGCACAGGGCGACGGCCGCGGCGGCCAGCACCACCGCGGTTACCGACCACGGGTCGCTCCGGTCGCGACCCGGGTCCGGGGCCGCCGGGTCCACGGTCGGTGTCGCGTTCGAGATCGGGCCGGGTCGCGTGGGCGACGGGGAGGTGGGATCGGTCACCGGGCGCTGACCCACGGTCAGCTCCTCCGGTGTCACGTCACCGGCGTCGGGCGACGTCCACTTCGGCACCAGATCACGATACGTCGC
The DNA here is from genome assembly GCA_039812105.1 of Nakamurella sp. GTDB lineage: Bacteria > Actinomycetota > Actinomycetes > Mycobacteriales > Nakamurellaceae > Nakamurella. The sequence continues at coordinate 1,410 of JBDHZW010000294.1, read as the reverse complement.
CGATGCGGCCAACCCGACCCGCTGCCGTCCCCAGCTCCCGCGACGAGTGACCAAGGACCCTGGCGAATCGTTCGGCGCGACGACGAGCCTGGGGGCAGGAGGCGGCGAAGCGCCGCGTCCGGCCAACCCGGCAGGAGGACACCGATGTCCGCAACCGTGTCATCGACGATCGTGGTCGGCGTCGACGGCTCTCCCGAGTCCGCCGTGGCGGCGGAGTGGGCGGCCACCGAGGCCGACCGACGACACGCCGAGCTCGTCGTGCTGACCGCGTGCGCGCCGTACCCGGCCGGGCTCCCCGGAGTTCCCGACGCCGGCGAATACCTTGTTCGTTCCGAGCGGGCCGGGGTCGAGATGGTCAGCGCCGCCACCCATCGCCTCCAGGCGCGACACCCAGGCGTGCTGGTCACCGGCCGCTTTCTGGCCCGGGATCCGCGGACGGCCCTGGTCGCGGCCAGCGAGTCGGCGGTGCTGACCGTGGTCGGTACTCGCGGCACCGGGCGCCTGCACGCCGTGCTGGTCGGGTCGGTTGCCCTGCACCTGGCCTCGCAGGCCCGGTCCCCCGTCGCGGTCATCCCGCACCGGCCCGTCCCGGCGACCGGCCCGGTGCTGGTCGGGGTCGATCCGCGCGGCGGGAACCAACCGGCGATCGACCTGGCCTTCGACGAGGCCGCCCGGCGCGACGCCGAGCTGGTGGCCGTGCTGGCCGGTGACCGGGTCGTCGGCCATCAGGGGTTCGCGCGCCGCCCGGTCCAGCCGTTGCCGGTGGAGATCGAGAGCGAGCAGGCGGTGCTGGCCGAGCAGCTGTGCGGATGGCGCGAGAAGTACCCGGAGGTGCAGGTGAGGCCGATGCTGATGAACGGCCGGGTGGCCGACTGCCTGGCCCGCTTCGCCGACCTGACCGGCCACCCCCAACCCCAGCTGACCGTGGTCGGCAATCGCGGCCACGGCTCGATGGCCGGGCTGATCCTGGGGTCGACCAGCCACGACATCATCGCCGCGGGCACCGGCCCGGTGCTGGTGGTCCCCGCCTCCGCCCGACGTTTCGCCGAGGCGCGATGAGCGAGCACCCCCGCCACCCGACGCGCGCCCAGGCAGTCGACTGGGAACGACCGGTGGACGACACCGCGATCGCGGCGCGGCTGGACGCGCTGGCCGCCGACGACATCGATCCGGAGGAACTGCTGGACTCGCTGGACGTGCTGGCCGAGGAGCTCGTCGGGCGCACCGGTGCGACGGCGACCGGTCTGAAGGAACGCATCCGGCGGCTACGGGAGCAGACCGCACAGGACTCCGTCGGGACCGGCGAGGGCTCCTGAACTGCCGGAGGACCTTCGCCTCTGCTCACCGAATGGACCCGACGTCATGCTGAATTCGCAGGCAGCGGGGTTGCGCGGAAGGGACGGCATCATG
>JBDHZW010000293.1:0-6582 GCA_039812105.1 Nakamurella sp. | reverse complement strand
GCTGGACGGGCTGGCGCGGCAGGGCGCACTGGAGGCCGCCGTGCGCCGCGGGGATCCACTGCTGGACGTCACCGGGCCCACCGCGGCGGCGGCCGCGGAGATCTTCGCCGCCTCCGCCGCCGACGCCGGCCGGCCGGCCGACGAGCCGGCGCTGCGCGAGATGGGTTCCGCCTTCGGCGCTCTGGCGCACCTGTTGGACGCGGTCGGCGACCTGGCGGACGACCGGCGGACCGGCGCGTTCAACCCGATCGCGGCCACCGGCACCCCGCTGGATCAGGTGCGCCGGGAGTGCCGGCGGCTGGTCCGCCGGATCCGGTCGGCGTTCGACCGGCTGGAACTGACCGACGGCCGGCTCGCCCGCGCGCTGCTGGTCGACGGCACGCATGCCGCCCTGCACCGGGCGTTCGAGCCGGCCGCCCCGGCTCGCTCCGCCGCCCCGCCGCCGCAATGGCCGGGTGTCCCGGAACAGGTTCCGGACAAGGCGCCGCCGGAACCGCCCGCCCCACCGGAACCGCCGCAACCGCCGTTCTGGCCCAACGTGCTGCCCTGGGCCGCGGTGTACTGCACCGGCTACGCCTGCTGCGCCGCCCACGAGAACCCGTGCACCGGACGCCAGCACAGCGCCGGGTGCAGCGGTTGCGACGGCAGCTGCTGCGACTGCGCCGAGTGCTGCGACTGCGACGGGTGCTGCTGCGACTGCGACTGCAACTGCTGAGTGCCCGCCTGAGTTGATCACCTCGGAGTGGAGCCGGGATCAGCCGGTCGGTACGGCCCCCAGCAGCGGCCCGACCACGCGCACCAGATCGCCCATCGGGTAGGCGTTCTGCTCGCCGGTCCGCAGATCGCGGACGACGACGGTGTCGGCCTCGATCTCCCGGTCGCCCAGGACCAGCGCCAGCACCGCCCCGGACGCGTCGGCCGACCGCATGGCGGTCTTCAGAGCCCGTCCGCCGTAGGCCATGTCGACCCGGTAGCCGGCCCGGCGCAGCTCCCCGGCCAGGGTGGCCAGCCGCAGCGAGGCCGCCGGGCCCATCGGCACGCCGTAGATCTCGCACCGGGCCGGGTTGCCGACGGTCAACTCCTCGGCCTGAGCGGCGAGCAGCGTCCGGTCGACGCCCAGCCCGAACCCGATGCCGGACAACGATTGTCCGCCCAGCTCGGCCATCAGCCCGTCGTACCGGCCGCCGCCACCCATGCCGGACTGCGCACCCAACAACGGGTGCACGAACTCGAACGTGGTGCGGGTGTAGTAGTCCAGGCCCCGGACCATCCGCGGGTTCAGCTCGTACGGCACCGACAGCGCGTCCAGCACGGCCCGCACCGCCGCGAAGTGCTCGGCGCACGAGTCGCACAGGTGGTCGAGCATCAGCGGCGCGCCGGCCAGCAGTTCCCGCATGTGCGGGCGCTTGTCGTCCAGCACCCGCAGCGGGTTGATCCGGGACCGTTCCCGGGTGGCCTCGTCCAGGTCCAGACCGTCCAGGAAGGCGATCAGCCGCTCCCGGTAGGCGGGGCGGCAGTTCGCGTCGCCCAGCGAGGTCAGGTCGAGCCGGAACCGGGACAGCCCGACGTCCCGGAAGCCCTCGTCGGCGACCGCGATGACCTCGGCGTCCAGCGCCGGGTCGTCGCTGCCGATGGCCTCGATGCCGACCTGCTGCAGCTGGCGGTAGCGGCCGGCCTGTGGCCGCTCGTAGCGGAAGAACGGGCCGGAGTAGACCAGCTTGATGGGCAGCGGGCCGCGGTCCAGGCTGTGCTCGATGACCGCCCGCATGACCCCGGCGGTGCCCTCCGGCCGCAGCGTGACGGAGCGGCCGCCGCGATCGGCGAACGTGTACATCTCCTTGGAGACCACGTCGGTTGATTCGCCGACGCCGCGGGCGAACAGGCCGGTGTCCTCGAACACCGGCAGCTCGATGGTGCCGTAGCCGGCCCGGTCGGCGGCGGCCAGCAGGGTCCGCTTGACCGCCTCGAACGACCGGGACACCGGCGGGTAGTACTCGGGAATGCCCTTGGGGGCAACGAAGTCGGGCATGTCTCAATCCTGGTCGGCCAGCGCGCGGGCCAGCGCGCGCTCGGTGAGGAACGGGTTCGATGTCTTCTGCTCGCCGACCGTGGTCGCCGGTCCGTGCCCGGCCAGCACCACGGTGTCGTCCGGCCGGCTCAGGATCCGGTCGCGGATGGACGTCAGCTCCCGGGCGAAGTTGCCGCCGGTCAGGTCCGTGCGCCCGACCGACCCGGCGAACAGGGTGTCGCCGGTGAGCAGGATCTCCGGCCGGTCGCCGTCCCGGTCGAGCCGGTAGACGACCGACCCGGGGGTGTGCCCGGGCACGTGGTCGACGGTCAGCGGCAGGCCGGCCAGGCCGGGCCGCAGGCCGTCGGACAGCGGCCGGACGGTCGGCGGGCGCACCCCGTCCATCGGCAGCCCCGCCAGCGCGGCGTTGAGTTCCGGGGACAGCGCGGCCCGCGGGTCGTCCAGCATGAACTCGTCGCCGGGATGGATGTAGCCGGGGATGTCGAACTCGCGGCCGAGCTCGCCCAGGCCGGCGGTGTGATCCAGGTGCCCGTGGGTGACCAGGGCGGCCACCGGGGTGAGCCGGTGCTCGGCGAACAGCTGCCGCAGCCCGGCCACCGCACCCTCGCCGGGGTCGATGACGACGCACTCGGCGCCGGCCTCGGTGGCCAGCACGTAGCAGTTGGCCTGGAACGAGCCGGCCGGGAATCCCGCGATCAACACCCGATCACCCTATCGACGCCGGGCGAGCGCATTTTCCGGCCGATGTGACGGGAACCGGACCCGCACACAGCGCGTTCACATCGGTTCCACCAAGGTCGGCGCGCGCCCTCACCTAGACTGCCGGTCCGGGTGGTCCACTCTTGCCGACCATCCGAGCGGATGCGGGAGGACCAGGGCGTGCCCACCAATCAGCAGCGTCGTGACGCGGCCAAGCGCAAGCTCGAGCGTCAGCTCGCCCGGCGCGAGGCGGCCGAGCGGGCCCGCAAGCAGCGGATGGTCATCATCGGGGTGGTCGCGGCGGTCGTCATCGTCGCCGGCGGGACCTGGCTGTACGTCAACCGCGGCTCCTCGACCAGCGCCTCCGACGCGTCGTCCTCCGCCACCGAGACCTCGTCGACCGCCCCGGCGACCCCGTGCACCTACACCACCTCGGGCACCGCGGCCAAGGAGGTGTCGCCGCCGTCCAACACGTCGCCGCTGAACACCGGCACCGTCGACGTCACCATGGTGCTCAACGGCACCGACGTGCCGATGACGCTGAACCGGGCGACCGCGCCCTGCGGCGTCAACGCGTTCCTCTCGCTGGCCCAGCAGGGCTTCTACAACGACACCAACTGCCACCGGCTGACCCGCAGCGACCAGCTGAACATCCTGCAGTGCGGCGACCCGACCGGGCAGGGCAACGGCGGCCCCGGCTACACCTTCGCCAGCGAGACCACCGGCAGCGAGACCTACCCGGTCGGCACCGTGGCGCTGGCCAACGCGGGCCCGAGCACCACCGGTTCGCAGTTCTTCATCGTCTACGGGACCACCACGATCGACCCGTCCTACACGATCATCGGCCAGGTGACCGGTGACGGGATGACGGTCATCCAGGACATCGCCGCCCAGGGCGTGCAGAACAACCGGCAGGACGGGGCGCCGGTGGCGACGGCGACGATCACCTCGGTCAACGTGCCGGACGGATCGCTGGACGGCACCGGCACCTACCAGACGGCCACCTCCTCCGACGAGCTGGGCACCGGGTCGGTCGACACCGGCGGCGTCGACACCGGTTCGGTGGACACCGGGTCGACCGACACCGCGGCACCCACCGAGACCGCGCCCGCCGAGACGACCACCGGTGGGGCCGGCTGACGCACGCCTGGCGGGATCATCGGTGACGGCCATCGCCGCGGTGCTGAGCACCGAACAGGTGCGTGCCCATCGCATCCTGGCCTCGGGCCTGGACCGCTCGGTCGGTGCCGCCGACGACCTGCCCGTCTGGGCTCTCGGCCTGCAGGACCGGGACGGCTCGTCCCGGCTCGCGCTGGCCGCCCGGCTGCCCGATCCCGCGCTGGTCCCGGCGCTGCCGGACCCGACCGAGCCCGGCCGGCTGGCCCAGGTCTGGTCACTGCGCGGGGCGCCGCACCTGCACCGGCGGGCCGATCTGCCGGACCTGGCGCGAGCGTTGTGGCCGGTCGACGAGGCCGACGCGGCCGCCCGGCTGGCCGGTGACACCGCCCGGTTGGCCGGCGCCGCGGCGCGCCCGCTGGACGCCTACCGGGCCGCGGTGAAGGCGCTGCGCAAGGTGCTCACCGAGCCGATGGTCAAGGGCCTGGCGAGTGCCGCCGCCACCCGGGTGCTGCCCCGCAAGTACTCGGGCCACTGTCAGGTGTGCCGCAGCACCCACGTCCGTGAGCTGCTGTTCCGGCTCGCCGCACTGCCCGCCGGGGTGGGGCTGGTACCCGACACCAAGCCGGTGGTCCTGGCCCCGCTGGCCGGTGCGGACGCGATCGAGGCCGGACCCGCCGCCGGCATCGAGGCGCTGGTCGCCGAGTGCTACCGGCGGCACGGGGTGGCCACCACCGGTGAACTCGCCGCGCACCTGGGCACCTCCGCCGGGTGCCTGCGACCGGCCGTGCCGGACGACGTGGTGCCGGTGCTGGTGGGTGGGATCCGGTCGGCGGCCCGCGAGCCGGAACTGGCCGCGATCGGCGACGCGGACGTCGACGCGGCGGCCCGGCTGGTGCGACTGCTGCCGGGGTCGGACCCGCTGCTGCAGCCACGCGACCGGACCGTGCTGACCACCGACAAGGAGCACCAGAAGACCCTGTGGCCGGTGATCGGCCAGCCCGGCGCGGTGCTCGCGGCCGGCGGGATCGCCGGGGTCTGGCGCCCGCGGCTGGCCGGCCGGACGCTGACGATCACGGTGACCGGCTGGCACCGGTTCTCCGCCCGGGAGCGCGCGGCGCTGGCCGACGAGGCGCAGATCGTCGGTGCGGTGCGCGGGGCGTCGAGGACGGTGCTGGACATCTGACCCGCCTACCGCGTCGCCGCCCCGACTCGAACTGGGCGTGCGCGACGGCTGCCTGGACCAGGGCCGGCAGGTCATCGCGATGACGGACACGATCAGGTCGTCGGGGTAGTCCGGCACCGGCTCGGGCGGCGGCGGGACGTGGAGAGCGCCAAGCGGCGAGTGGTCGCTTCCCCGATCCAGCTCGGCACGTCGCGAATCCGACCCGCGTACGCCGATTCGGTCCGGAGCAGGAGCGACCCAGGGCGACCGGGTCCATCCCGTTGGTCGCGTCGAGGTCGGCGATCGAGCGCACCGGGCGCGTCAGCTGATCGTGTCGTCGCTGGACGTCGGCCTTGAGCGTGATCCGAGTCGAGCTTCGCCACTCGGTCCAGCGCGGCCGACGATCCGACTTGGCCGCCGGCCCCATCCACGCCGACGGCACCGCGCGGACGACCGATCCGCCCGCGGGCCGCCGGCCGGTGCTTGGCAGGATGGAGCCCGTGACTGTCATCAAGATCAACGCCATCACCGTGCCCGCGGACAGCGGCGACGAGCTCGCCAAGCGGTTCGCCGCCCGCGCCGGCGCGGTCGACAACCAGGACGGCTTCGAGGGTTTCGAGCTGCTGCAGCCGACCGACGAACGGACCACCTGGCTGGTGATGACCCGCTGGCGCGACGAGGAATCGTTCCAGGCCTGGGTGAACTCCCCCGCGTTCGGTCACGGGCACCGCTCGGCCGCGGAGCGGGCTGGCGGGCCGGCGCCACACCCGGTCGCGGTGCACAGCGAGGTCTGGTCGTACCAGGTCGCGGACCTGGCCGCCGGGAAGTCCTGACCCCGGCGCCGGGCCGCCGGCGGCCGGGCTGCCGGTGACCAGGCAGACTGTCTGCTCGTGAACAGGATCGCGCTGCAGGAGTCCACCGCGCCCGGCGTCGCCCCGCACACCCTCGTGGACGTCGCCCACCGGGCCGGCTTCGACTCGATCGGGCTCAAGGTCACCCACTCCGCCGGCGCCGACGTCTGGTGGCACAAGGGCGCCGGATCGTCGGAGCTGCAGTCGGTCGTGGAGCATCTGCTGACCAACCGGGTCTCGGTGCTCGATGTGGGACGCGTCGAACTGGGCGGCCGACCCAACGACGAGTCCTACCGCAAGGTGCTGGATCTCGCGTCCCGGCTGGGCGCGCGGTTCGTCACCGCCAGCCCGGTGCCGCTCGACGCCCAGCAGCACCCGCCGGCCGACGAGTTCGCCCGGCTGGTGCGCGACTGTGACGACTACATGCTGGTCCCCCTTCTGCTTCCGGCCCCGGGCAGCGGCGTGCCGACGCACGAGAGCGCCCTGGAGATCGTCCGGCGGGTGGGCGGCGCCGTGATCGTCACTGCCACCACCGATCGGTCGGCCTTCGACATCGAGTCGCAGGTGCTGGAGGCCGGCAACCGGCTCGGCTACGTGCGCTTGCTCGCCGAGCAGTTGGATGCCACCACCGAGGAGGAATCCGCCGGTCTGCTGGCGACGGTTCCGGTGCACGTGCCGATCGCCGTCGGCTCGACCAGCCCCGGTGATCGGCACGACCTGGA
>JBDHZW010000292.1:0-6597 GCA_039812105.1 Nakamurella sp. | reverse complement strand
CCCGGCCTTCCTCGGGGTGCAGGTGCAGTCCGCGACCGCCGGAACCGGCACGGGTCGGGGCCGATCCGGATCGGGGAACGCCGCGACGTCCGGCGCGCTGATCGCCGGGGTCGTCGACGGCTCGCCGGCCGCCGACGCCGGCCTGGCCGCGGGGGACACCGTCGTCGGGATCGACTCGACCGCGGTCACCACCGCCGACGGGCTCAGCGCCGCGTTGGCCGCCCACGAACCGGGCGACTCGGTCACCGTGACCTGGCTGGACTCGTCCGGGGCGCAGCACTCGGCCACCGTCACCCTGGCCCAGGGCCCGGCCGCCTGAGCGAGGGGACCGGCCGGGAGACACCGGGCGGATCAGCCGGCCGACACCCCGCGCAGCGCGGGAAGATCGCCCCAGGAGGCGGCGATCTCCGCCGCCTCCTGGCGGGTGCCGACGCCGAACTTCGCCAGCACCGTGGACATGTGGTGCTCGACGGTCCGCACGCTCAGGACCATCTCGTCGGCGATCTGCTGATTGGTGCGTCCCCGGGCCGCCAGCCTGAGCACGGCCAGCTGCCGGTCGGTGAGCCCGGCGGGATTGTCCCGGGTCCGGGTCTGCGGGCCACGCGGCACGGTCTGCACTCCGCGGCTGCGCAGGTCGTCCCGTACCAGCCGGGCGGGCGCGTGCGCGCCAAGATCGTTCAGCAGGCCCAGGGCGACCAGCCCGTGCGTGACGTCGCCGGCCTGCCACAGGCACAGCGCCCGCTGGTAGGAATCACCGAGCGCCCACCAGGCCCGTCCCGCCGAGGCCCATTCGCCGCGCAGGGCCGACGCCCAGGGCTCGGCGACATCGACGGCGGGCGGCACGTCCACCCCGGCCAGCCGCGCAAAGGACAGCAACTCCCCGGTGATCGGCGCGGCGGTCGGCCGCCCGGCGTGTGGCAGCCACTCGTCGACCACCTGCCGTGCGACATCCGGGCGGGATCGGAGCCAGGCCCACTCGACCAGCGCGGTTCCGGCGAAAGCCAGTCCCAGCAGCGACCTCTGGTGCAGTGAGCGACGCCAGGCGTGCTGCAAGGTCTCGCCGGCGTCGTCGTCACCGGGATCCCGGCGCATCCGCAGCCGGGCCAGCGGGGGCCTGCTGTACAGCTGAAGCATGCCCGGGTCGGGCAGCTGCTCGACGAGGGTCACCAGGCCGTGCTCGGCCGCCGCCCAGTTCCCCCGCCGCATCTGCAGCAGGCACCGGTGAACCTCGAGATTGTAGGCGTGGGAGCGGAATCCGTGTTCGGCGGTGAACGCCAGACCCGCATCGACGCACGCCTGCAGCTCGTCGAACCGCAGGAACCGGTACAGCAGTTCGGCCGTGTTGGTGTAGGCGCGGGCGGTGTACTCGTGTGCGCCGTGGTCGACCGACCGGTGCCGGCTGCCCACCAGCAGGTCGATCCGCGCGCGGTCCGACAGGGCCGGCCGGGCGATGCTCTGGTAGTTCAGGCACAGCGCGACGAGATCGGGTCGCCCGCCGGCTTCGGCCAGCCGGGCCGCCTCGTCGAGCGTCGCCGACGCCCGATCCGGGTCTCCGCCCAGGGCCAGCAGCGACCCGAGGTTGGTCATGGCGAAGGCGCTGCCGGCCGGCCGATCGGTGGCGCAGAGCACCGCGGCGCCGGCGTTGGCCGACGCGATGGCGTCCTCGGTGTCGCCGGCCATGTACCGGTGCCGGGACTGCCGGACCAACGCCTCCCCGTATCCGATCCGGTCGTCGGACCCGGCGAAGAGCCCGACCGCACGGTCGCTGAGCCGGACGGCCTCGGCGAACCGGTGGGCGTTGTAGAGCTCCCAGGCGTAGTCATCCAGCAGGCGGGCGTGCGCCGGTGGCGTGAGCCGGTCGCTGTACCGCAGGGCGGCCTCGAAGTGCCGCAGGGCCTGGCGGTGTGATCCGGCCGCCGCACAGTCCCGGCCGGCCGCCGGCGCGTACCGGATCACCGTGTCCGCGTCGTCGGCCTGGATCGCATGGTGCACGAGCCGTGGGACGTCCGGCCGGCCGCGGTTGAGCAGCGCGCCGACCACCCTTCGGTGCAGTGACCGTCGGCGCAGCCGCGGCAGGCCGGCCTGGACCGCCCGCCGGGCCAGCTCGTGCCGGAACCGGATGCCGCCGGCCCCGACCTCCAGCATGCCCAGCTGTTCGGATTCGTCCAGGGCTTCCAGCTGATCGCCGAGAACCGCTTCGGCCAGATCGATCTCGACCGCACCGGGCAACACGGACAGGGTCTGCAGGGCGGACCGGCCCGACGCGGAGAGGGCCCGCGTCCGGGCCGCGACGGCCTGGGCGACGGTCTCCGGCACGTCCTGGCCGGGATCGACGGCCAGCGTCTCGGTGACGTAGAACGGATTGCCCCCGGTGATCTGGTGGACGGCGGCCGCGTCCCACCGGGTCGGTCCGGCGAGCCGGGCAACGGCGCCGGGGCTGAGCGGTTCGAGGCCGAGCCGGATCACGTGCTCGCCGAGCAGGCCGCCGACCATCCGGGGGAGCGGGTGGTCGGGCAGCAGGTCCGGCCGCATCGTCAGCACCAGGACCAGGTGCAGCCGATCCGCCCGGCGCGCCAGATACCCCAGCACGTCGAGCGTGGCGTCGTCCGACCAGTGCAGATCCTCCACGAGCAGCGCGGTGACCGGCGGACCGGAGAACTCGCCCTGCAGGGCGCCGAAGAGTTCGTCGCGGCCGGTGCCGGCCAGCAGCGATCCGAGCCGGGGGTCGGCCGCGGCGGCGTCGCGCAAGGGCCCGAGCGCGCGCGGGGTGAGCAGGTTGTCACAGCCACCGGTCAGCACCCGCACGTCGCGAGGGATCGACCGGCGGAAGGTGCGGAGCACGCTCGACTTGCCGATGCCGGCCTCGCCGGTCAGGAGCACGACCCGCCCGTGCCCGTCGCGGGCGGAGCGCAACGCCTGGTCCAGGGTGTCCAGGGTGTCGAACCGCTCCAGCAGCTCCCGAGCCAATTGGTCCTACCCCGTCCGAAACCCGACCCTGAACGGCCGACTCCCGGCCTATCGGCCGCGACCACCATCATATCAAGACGACGACCGGTTCGGCCAGGGAATTGGGCGAAAGGCGTCACGTTCGTCGAATCCACTCGACCTGGTGTCGTAGCGAAGCGGATGAATCGAATGAAACGGGCAAATGGTTCGCGCGGTGCTTCTTTCGGGTCGGGTGGTCGGCCGACGGTGGGTCCGTCGGGGCCGGGTCGATCACCGCCACGCTCCGGTGATGACCGTGGCCGGGGTGTCGATCCGGGTGACCGAGTGGTCGTTGCGGTCGGTCAGATAGGCGGCGCCGGTGACCGGGTCGACCGCAACGCCCTGGGGCAGCGAGCCGGCCTTGACCGTGAGGGCGATCGAGCCCGCCCGGCCGTCGACCAGCACCAGCCCGGGATATCCGGCCAGGTAGCCGATTCCGGTGCCCGGGCGAGCCGCCACCGACAGGCCGGGCCCGGGCACGGCGACCGAACTGATCGGCTGCAGGGTGGCCGCGTCCAGCGTCAGGAGGGTGGGATGCACCCCGCCCCCGCCCTGGCAGGACACGAAGACCAATCCGGCCGGACCGTCGACCGCCACCTCGTGCGGCTGCAACAGTTCCGGCCCGACGGTCCGGTCCCGAACGATCCGGTGACTGCCGTCCGGCCGGCGCTCCACCATGGTCACCGCGGTGGCCGTCGGGGTGTCGATGCGGAAGTTTCGGGCCAGGTACAGCCGTCCGCCGTCCGGATGCACCGCGATGCCCAGACAGCCGCGCAGGGTCGGCTTGTCGCCGAAGATCTGGACGACGCTCAGGTCGGCGCCGCGCAGCACGTGCACGGTGCCGTGGCTGTACCGGGTGACGTAGACCAGGTCGGCGGCGACATCCACCGCCACCATCGAGGCGTTGATGCCGATGGTCTGCGTGGCCAGCGGCGCGAGTGTGGCCGCGTTCAGCGCGGTGACCGTCGAGCCGTGCACCACGTACACCCGGCCGCGGCTGGGGTCCACGGCGATCGCCCGGGGCCAGAACCCGATCGGGCGCTCGGCGATCGGGCTCAGATCGCTGCGCAGCGCGTGCACCGTGCTCTCGGTGCCGACCGCCGGGTCGGTCGCCGGGTCGGCCGGATCGACCTCGCCGGTGCGACCGGCCAGCACGACCGGGGCGGCCGGCTGTTTCGATCCGGACGGAACCCGGACGACGGCGACCGGGTAGGTACTGGCCGGGCCGGTCCCCAGTACTCGAGCGCTCGCCGTCAGCGCGGGCGCCCGGGAGACCGGTGCCGATGCCCGTCGGGTGACGCCGTCGGCGGTGGCCGCGGACAGGGTCGGCGGGACGGACCCGGTGGTCGTGAGCACCTGGACCGGGAACGTCGTCTCGGTACCGCCCGCCGGCACGATCACCACGGCCGGCACCGCGAGCGCGGCCGGGTCCGAACTGGCCAGGTTCACCGTGCGGCCACCGGCCGGGGCCGGTCCGGTCAGCCGAACCCGGCCGATGGCGGTGACGCCGACGCGCAGCGCACTGGTGAGGGTCACCGAGGAGAGGTTGACCGTGCCGGTGGGTTGCAGGGCCTCGTAGTCGATCCCGACCTCGATCCGGGTCAATCGGGCCGGGGCCGCGGCGCTCCAGTCGGTAAGGGTGAGCCGGTAGCCGCCGGCCACTCCCCGTCCGTAGGCGGGGAATCGCGCGCGCGAGTCGGCCGATTGCCCGGGACCGGGCGGGTCGTCCACCGACACCCGGCCCTTCCAGATCGCCAGCCCGACTCCGTCCGGATCGGACTCGCGGGTCATGGTGATGCTCATCGATTGGGGCAGCGCCACCGAGGAGAGCTCGGCGGTGCCGCCGAGTTGCCGCTGCCGGCCCAGACCCGAATGGCGCAGATCGATCTGGAACGTCTGATCCGGCGGGGTGGCATCGCCGGACAGGTCGTAGGTCAGGACCACGGTCGCCCCGCGGATCTTGGCCTCGCGATGCGGTCCCTGCACGGCCGACAGCGGCACGTCGAACCAGGCGGCCGCCACCTCGTCGTTCCGTAGGGCGGCGAAGATGTGCGGGGCCGGCACGGTGCAGCCGGTTCCGGCGTCCCGGCAGAAGGCGACGCCGGCCGGAAAGGGCGGGGTGTCGTCGCCGACGAAGGTGAGGTCCCCCCGTTTGCGGTAGTCCCGCCAGGCCGGCAGCGCGCGGACGTCGGAGATCCGGTCCAGGGTGCGGGACAGCTGCCGGGCGGCCGCCATGGCCGCCTGGGACGGCGATGCACCCGGTGCGGTCGCGATCGCGTCGGCCTCGTCGATCGGATCGAACAGGCCGGCGTGTGCGGCCCGGTCGATGGGGGTCGGCCCGAGGCCCAAGGTGTACAGGTCGAAGGCCCGCTCCAGCCGGTGCCACCGCCATTCGATCACGTCGGACACCGCCCGGGCCCGCTCCAGGAAGGCCGGGACCAGCGCCGACAGCGGGCTGGTGAGCGCCCCGATCGGCAGGTCCCTGGCCGCGATCGCGGCCTGCTCGGCGGCGGCCACTCGATCCGCGGCGGCGAGCGCCTGATCCAGCCGAAGATCGGCCAGTCGCCAGGCATGGGTGGCCTCGGTCAGCTCCAGCAGGCCGCCGAGGATGTCCAGCCGCAGCGGGTCGCTCAGCGGCGTGCCGCCGGGCCGCAGTGCCGCCCTCCACTGGTCGGCGATCGCCCGCAGGTTGACCGCCACGCCGGTGCCGTTGGTGGTCGTGATCGCCTTCCAGGCCGCGGGGTTCGCCACCTGCTGGCGCAGGTCCATTGCCGCGGCAGCGATCTCGCTCGGTCGGGCCGGGTAGGCGCCGTTCGCGCCGGAGCCGCGGGTCGACCGGTTCACCAGCAGGGTGACGTCGCCGGGCAGCAGGGTGGTCGGGTCGGCGCTCGGCTGCGTCTCGTCGGCAACCGAGTCGGGGGCAAGCGCGCCGATCGCGGCGACCAGTGCGGTGAGGGTGATCACGCCGAGCGGCGCCGGCAGGCCGGGAACGGTGATCGTCACGCCGGCGGCCGCGTCGTCGGTGAGCAGGTCGCCGAGCCGGCGGGTCGCGGCGAGCCGGGCGTCGGCGGCCTCCTTGCGGGCCTTGCGGGCGTCGTCGGCCAGTCCGACGGCCCGGTTGCGGTGCTCGGTGAACTCACCCTCGGTGATCATCCGGGCGAGCAGCGGCCGCAACGCGGTGTCGGCCATCCGCACCGCCTGCGGATGCAGCAGCATGGGCGGCCCACTGTCCGGGACCGGCAGCAGCGGTGCGATGGCCTGCCCGAGCTCGTGCCACATGTTCAACGGTTGCTGGCCGGCCGGCGGGTCGGCGCCGACGATGTCGCCGGTGAAGGCGGGGACATCGGCCGGCACGTCCAGGTCGCGGGGCACCGAGTGCTGGGTGCTGTGGTCGCGGACCTGTTGCTCCGGTGCGTCGTCGCCGGCAGTGCCGGGGGCCAACCGGCGGACCGCGGCCATCGCGGCCACGGTGGTGGCGGGATCGCGGCGGCGCAGCGCCTCCGCGGCCTGCCGGCGCCGGAACTGCGCCCACAAGCCGGCCACCGGGTGCAGCTCGACCTGCGCGCCGATCACCAGAGTCGCGGTCAATGAGGTGATCTCGGCCTGCAGGGT
>JBDHZW010000291.1:0-6616 GCA_039812105.1 Nakamurella sp. | reverse complement strand
GGTTCGCGCCGGTTTTGACCGCGGCGCGCCGGTTATTGTCGGCGCGGCCCGACCAAAGCTGGCGCGAAGCGGTCCCGGCCCGGCCCGGCCCGGCCTGGCGCGCCCGGCCCGGCCCGGCGCGAAGCGGGGTCCGGCCCGACCAGAAGCGGCGCGAGAAACGCGCCGGCTCGGCCGGACCATCCGGCCGCTCCGCTCACCCGACCGGCTCCGGCTCCGGCTCTACCGTCGCGGCGTCCACGGGTCCGCCGCCCTCGCCGCCCGCGGAAGCCCCCGCCCGCCGGTCCCGGCGCCGTTGCCGGCGTCCCTCGACGGCGTTGTACAGGGTCGGCAGCACCACCAGGGTGAGCACGGTGGACGACAGCAGACCGCCGATCACCACGATGGCCAGCGGCTGCGAGATGAACCCGCCGTGCCCGGTGATGCCCAGGGCCATCGGCAGCAGGGCGAAGATGGTGGCCAGCGCGGTCATCAGGATGGGCCGCAGCCGGCGGGTCGCGCCGTGCGTCACCGCCTCGGCCACCCCCATCCCGGCCTCCCGGTACTGGTTGATCAGGTCCACCAGCACGATCGCGTTCGTCACCACGATGCCGATCAGCATCAGCACGCCGATCAGCGACGGCACGCCCAGCGGCACCCCGGTGACGATCTGCAGCAGGATCGCGCCGGTGGCCGCGAACGGGATGGAGACGAGCAGCAACAGCGGCTGCAGCAGCGACCGGAACGCCGCCACCATCACCACGTAGACCACGAGAATGGCGACCAGCAGGGCGATCCCGAGCTGCGAGAAGGCCTCCGCCTGGTCCGCGGTGACGCCGCCGAGTTCCGCGGTCACCCCGGTCGGCAGCGCCACGCCGGTCAGCGCGTTCTGCACCGCGGTGTTGGCCGAGCCCAGGTTGTCCCCGGCCGGGGTGACGGTCACCGTGGCGGTCCGCTGGCCCCGTTCGGCGGTCACCGACACCGGACCCTGCGCCTGCGCGACGGTGGCCAGGTCGGACAGCGGCACCTCGCCCCGCGCGGTCGGGATCGGGAGGGTGGACAGCTCGTCGACGGTGGTCGGCGGGTCGGCGACGGCCTGGTAGATGGTCAGCGACTGGTCGTCGATGGCGACCGTGCCGATCGACGTCGGCTGCAGGGCGGCGCCCACGACGGTGCCGACCGCCACCTCCGACAACCCCGCCTCGGCGGCCTTTTGCCGGTCCACCGTGACGGCCACGTACGGCCGGGACGCGGACAGGTTGCTGGACACCTGGGAGGCCTGCGGCAGCCCGGTCAGCGCGGCGACCACCGCGTCGTTGGCGGTGGTCAGGTCCTTCTCCGAGCCGGCCTTGATGTCCACCTCGATCGCGGTGTTCCCGCCGAAGCCGCCGCCGGCCCCGATGGTGATCCCCTGCGGGTCGCTGATCCGGCCGAGCGCGTCCCGCACCTGCTGCTGCAGGGCGTCCTGGTCGGCGTTCTCGTCGGTGGTGACCGAGTAACGGATGGTCGTCGCGCCGCCCCCGCCGCCGAACGCCGCCTGCAGCGCGTTGCCGGACGTGCCGGCCGACATCTGCACCGTCTGCACGCCGGCCACGTCGCCGATCGCCGCGCTGGACCGCAGGCCGATGTCCCGCTGCTGGTCCAGGCTCGCCCCGTCGGCGACCTGCTGGGTGACGGTGAAGGTGTTCTGCCCGCTCTGCCCGAGGAAGTTCGTCTTCATCAGCGGGGCCAGGGCGAACGTGCCGGCCAGCACCAGCACGGCCAGCACGAGCGTGATCGCCGAGTGCCGCAGCGTCCAGCCGATGATCGGGTGGTAGCCGCGCTGCAGCCGGTTGGGCACCCCCTCGTCCTCGGCGGGGGCGCCGGTCGCCGGGGCGGCCGCGCCCTGCTCGTGCCGGCCCCGCTGCTGGTGCGGCTTGAGGAACCAGTAGGCCAGCACCGGGATGATGGTCAGCGCGACCAGCAGCGAGGCCAGCAGGGCGATCGTCACGGTCAGCGCGAACGGCCGGAACAGCTCGCCGGCGATGCCGCCGACGAAGGCGATCGGCAGGAACACCGCCACGGTGGTGATGGTGGACGCGGTGACCGCACCGGCCACCTCCTTCACCCCGGCCAGCACCGCGTCGCCCTTGTCCTGGCCGGTGTCCAGATGCCGTTTGATGTTCTCGATGACGACGATCGAGTCGTCCACCACCCGGCCGATGGCGATGGTCAGCGCGCCCAGGGTGAGGATGTTCAGCGTGTAGTCGGCGGCCAGCAGCCCGATGAAGGTGATCAGCACCGATGTCGGGATGGAGATCGCGGTGACCAGGGTGGCCCGCACCGACCATAGGAACAGCAGGATCACCAGCACCGCGAACACCAGGCCGAGCAGGCCCTCGGTGGCCAGCGAGTCGATGGACTGCTGGATGAACGGCGCCTGGTCGAAGACCGTGGTGAAGGTGACCGGCTGACCCACCGCGCTCTCCAGGGTGGCCTGCAGGCCGGGCAGCGCGTCCTTGACCGCGGTGGACACCGTCACGGTGTTGGCGTCGGGCAGCTTGGTGACGGCCACGGTGATCGCGGGTTCGCCGTTGACGTAGGAGATCGAGGTGACCGGGTTGTCGGTCAGTTCGACGGTGGCGACGTCGCCGATGGTCCTGATCGGGGCCGGCTGGGCGGACTGCTGAGCCGCCGCGCCGGCCGCGCCGGCCGACGCCGCCGTCGGCAGCAGCGGCAGCGCGGCGATGTCGTCGGTCGAGCTGAGCGTGCTGCCGGTGCTGACCGTCAGGGTCTGCGCGTCCTGGGTGAGCTGGCCGCCGGGCAGCAGGATGCCGTTCTGCTGCAGGGCGGTGCGGATCGCCGTCGGCTGGAGGCCGGCCGCGGCCAGCTTGGCCGGATCGGGGGTGATGGTCACCCGCTGACCCACCGCACCGACCAGGTCGGCCGAGCGCACCCCCTCGACCTTGGTCAGTTCCGGCAGCACACCGGTGCGCACGGCGTCGGCCAGGCCCGGGCTTGGGTCGGCGGTGGTCACCGCGAACTGGACGATCGGCAGGTCGTCCAGCGAGCCCGTCACGACCTGCGGATCCACCCCGTCCGGCAGGGTGCTCTTGATCCGGTTGATGGCCTGGGTCATCTTCTGCTCGGCGGCGGCCATGTCGGTGCCGTAGGTGAACTGCGCGGTCACCACCGACGAGTTCGTGTTCGACGTCGACGACGTCTGCTCCAGGCCGGGTACCGACTGGATCGCCGACTCGATGGGGTTGGAGACATCGTTGGCGACCACCTCGGGGGCGGCGCCCGGGTAGGACGTGACGACGGCCGCCTGCGGGAAGGAGATGGACGGCGCCAGCTCCTGCTGCAGGCTGCGCAACGCGAACAGCCCGAAGACGGCGATGACGATCGTCACCAGGGCGACCAGCGCCCGGTTGCGCATGGACAGTTTCGCGAGCGCGGACATCCGGAAAGTATCGACCACCGGGTCGCCCGGACTCTGTCGACGGGCGGGACCGCGGCGGCCCCGCCCGCCGTGTGAGCCATCTCTCCGTCCGGCGGCCGTGAGGGTCGTCACGACAACGTTGGCCGGTCTCGGCATCCGGGGGCAAAGCCGTCACCATGGATTCCGTGACCATTTCGTGATCTTTAGGAGATAGCCGTGCCGTTGTCGGAGGATGAGAAGAGCCGCCTGGACGAGATCGAGGCGTACGTCAGGGCGACCGATCCCGCCTTCGTGCGGCGACTGCGCACGCCGGATCCCCAGCGTGCGTACCACCGGAGCCTGATCCTGTTGAACTGCCTGCTGTTCGTCAGCGCATCGGTGTTCGCCAACGGGCTGTCCGCGGCCCAGGGCCTGATCTCGCTCGGCATGGTGGCGGCGCTGGTCGGCGCCGTGTGCACGGGGTGGACGGCGCTGCTGCTCGTGCGCTGCCGGCGCTCGTACCGGGTCCGGCTCGGCTGAGCCGGCTCAGCCGGAGCGGCGCCGCCAGGCCCGGTGCCGGATCACCATGACGCCGGACCAGGCGGTCAGCACGCCGCCGAAGAGGGCGACAACGTTGCCCAGGGAGATGAGCCCCTCGGCCGCGGTCAGGCCGTTGGCCAGCATCGACAGCCCGAGGAACAGCAGGCACCAGACAGTGACGATCATCCGCTGATGCCGGCGGTGCGCGTCGGCCAGGTTCAGCCGGCGAGCGAAACCCGGGTCGGTCGCCCGGGTGTGTGCCTCGATCTCGCCCAGGCGGCTCCTCTCATCCTCCGACAGCGACACCCGGGCCTCCCAAGATCACAAAACGGTCACGTCACTACCATGGTGCCCGAATCGTGCGGGTGAGCGGTGAGATTTTTCGCCGGGTCACTGGCGACGCACAGGTCGGTCGGGGTCAGGCCGGCGGCCGGGCGCTGTCCCGGACGATCAGGGTCGGTTCGACGGCCGCGAAATCGGCGCCCGTCTGCTGCAACTCGGCCAGCAGCATGTCGATGCACTGGTGACCGAGGGTGTCCAGGTCCTGCCGCACCGTCGTCAGGGTCGGGATGAGGTGACCGGTGCCGGGGATGTCGTCGAAACCGACCACCGACACGTCGTCGGGAACCCGGATGCCGGCCTCGTACAGGGCCCGGATGAAGCCGATCGCCATCAGGTCGTTCGCGACGAACATGCCGGTGGGGGGGTTGCCCCGGCGGACCAGTTGCTGACCGAGCTTGTGCCCGCTGGCCGCCGTCCAGTCGCCGCGCAGCAGCGGCCCCGGTCGCAGGTGCCGCCGGTGCAGCTCGTCCCGCCAGCCGCGCACCCGCTCGATCGCGTCGAACCAGGGCTCGGGACCGGCGATGTGGCCGATCCGGGTGTGCCCGAGGTCGGCGAGGTGGCCGGTGGCCATGCAGGCGCCGCGGTGCTGGTCGACGGAGGTGATCTGGACGCCGGGGGCCGGCCGCGCGCCGGCCGCCACCATCACCACCGGAACGTCGGTGACGAACGGCTCGGCCATGTGCGCCATCGCCGCCTCGGGGGCGATCACCACGATGCCCTCCACCCCCTGGTCGGTGAAGTGACCGACCACGTCACGGACGCCGCCGGGCTCCATCGTCCGCAGCCCGGCCACGCTGACGAAGAAGCCGGCATCCCGGGCGGCCCGCTCCACCCCGACCAGCGCCATCGCCGGGCCCCACTCCACCGACACCCCGGTGATCACGCCGATCGTGTTGGAGTGCCGGGTGACCAAGGTGCGGGCGGCGATGTTGCGCCGGTAGCCCAGTTCGGCGATCGCCTCCTCGACCCGCCGGCGGGTGGCCTCGGCGACGTTGGGGTGGGCGTTGATCACCCGGCTCACGGTCTGGTGGCTGACCCCGGCCAGCCGGGCGACGTCGTACAGCCCGGGCGGTCGCGCGCGGTCGGGTCGCATCCATCCCCCTCGGGTCCGGTGCGGGTGCGTCTGTCGACGCGATCGTAGTGAACGTTCGCATCAGTGGTCGCGGCGAACCGCGCGGCCGGGTCAGCGGGTCACGGTCAGTTCGACGGTAACGAACGAGGCCGGCGGCAGTTCCAGCCGCAGCCGGCCGCCCGCCGCGTCGTCGGCCGCGTCCTCCGCTGCGATGTCGAACGGCCGCGGCCGGACCTCGTCGGGGGCGGACGCCGTGTTGTGCCCGTCGAGCCGGTCCGCGGTCAGCAGGCGCGCCCGCGCCGGCCGGGCCGTCCCGCCCCGCCACTCGATCGTGACCGGGCGGGCCGTGTCGGCCTCGACGTTGGTCAGCGACAGCAGCACCCGCTCGTCGCGCCGGCTGGCGGTCAGGCTGACCGTCTCCAGCACACCGTCGTCGACGTCCCGGGTCGGGTGGTCACGCAGGTGGACCGGCAGCGACGCCGCGTCCTGGTGGCCCTTGTTCATCTCGAACACGTGATAGGTCGGGGTGCGGACCAGGGTGTCGCCGTCGGTCAGCAGGACCGCCTGCAGCACGTTCACCACCTGCGCGAGGTTGGCCATCGACACCCGGCGCGCGTGCCGGTGGAAGGCGTCCAGGGTCAGGCTCGCCACCAGCGCGTCGCGCAGGGTGTTCTGCTGGTTCAGGAAGCCGGGATTGGTGCCGGGCTCGACGTTCCACCAGGTTCCCCACTCGTCGACCGCCAGCCCGATCCGGCCGTGCGGGTCGTAACAGTCCATGATCGTGGAGTGCCGGGCGATCAGCTCGTCCATCCGCCGGGCGCGGAGCATCGTGCGGTACCACGCGTCCCGGGAGAAGCCGGTGGCCGCGCCCTTGTCCGACCAGTCGTCGCCGGCGTGCGTGTAGTAGTGCAGCGACACGGCCTGGAAGTGGTCGTGCGGCCGGCAGCCGCAGCCCAGGTCACCCGTCGTGCGCATCAGCGCCTCGGTCCAGGCGTAGTCGTCGGCGTTGGCGCCCGCGGCGATCCGGTAGAGCCGGTTGTCGCCGTGGTCCCGGCAGTACGTGCCGTACCGGCGGGCGAGATCGGCGTAGTACTCGGCCCGCATGTTGCCGCCGCAGCCCCACGTCTCGTTGCCCAGACCCCAGAAACGGACCGGCCACGGCCGCTCCCGGCCGTTGGCGCGGCGCAGATCGGCCAGCGGGCTGCCGGTTTCGCGGGTGAGGTACTCGATCCACTCGCTCATCTCCTGCACCGTGCCGGATCCCACGTTGCCGCTGATGTACGGCT
>JBDHZW010000290.1:0-6687 GCA_039812105.1 Nakamurella sp. | reverse complement strand
CCGCCGCCGCGGCGGTTCATCCAGCGCTGCGACCGGTTCGCCAGCAGCACCAGGATGGTGTCGACCACGATGTAGATCAGGGCGATCACGGTGTAGGTGGCCACCGCGTTGCCGTAGTTGGCGGTGATCGTCCGGGCCGAGGCCAGCAGTTCGGGGAAGGCGATGGTCAGCTGGCTGCCCAGCGCCGTGTCCTTGACGATGACGACCAGCTGGCTGACGATCGCCGGCAGCATCAGGGTCAGCGCCTGCGGCAGCAGGATCATCCGCATGTACTGGCCCTTGCGCAGGCCGATCGCCTGCGAGGCCTCGGTCTGCCCCTTCGGCAGCGACAGGATGCCGGCGCGGAAGACCTCGGCGAGCACCGAACCGTTGTAGAGCACCAGGCCGGTGACGACCGCCAGCAGCGGCCGGGTGTCCGCGGTGCCGATGTCCGCCAACACGTACACCGCCTTGGCGAAGACCATCAGCAGCAGCACCGGGATGGCCCGGAAGAACTCCACGATCACCGCGCAGGGCCAACGCACCCACACGTGGTCGGACAGCCGGCCGAGACCCAGAATGGCGCCGATGGGCAGCGCGATCACCAGGCTGATCGCGGCCGCCTTCAACGTCTGCCACAGGCCGGGCAGCAGGAACGTCGTCCAGACGTCCATCGTGTAGAACGGGCGCCACTTGCTGGGCGCCAACTCGGCCTTCGTGCTGAGCGTGTAGATCACCCAGAACGCGACGCCGGCCAGGATCAACACGAAAATGACGGTGTAGATGATGTTGCGCATCCGGGCCTTCGGGCCCGGCGCGTCGTACAGAACCGAGGTCGTCGCGCTCATCGCTTCACCGCCACTCTCTTGGCCGCCCAACCGAGCAGCAGGCCGATGGGCAGGGTGAGCACGATGAAGCCGAACGCGAACACCAGGAACACCGAGAACAACGCGTTCGATTCGTTCTCCACCATCGTCGACATCAGCAACGCCGCCTCGCCGACCCCGATCGAGGCGGCGACGGTGGTGTTCTTGGTCAACGCGATGAGCACCGACGCCAGCGGTGCGATGACCGACCGGAGCGCCTGCGGCATCACGATGATCCGCAGGTTCTGGGAGAAGGTCATGCCGATCGCACGGGCCGCCTCCGCCTGCCCGGTGGGCACCGTGTTGATGCCCGAGCGGATGGCCTCACAGACGAACGTCGACGTGTAGACCACGAACCCGAGCACGGCCAGCCGGAACGCGTTGTCGGCCAGGAACGTCGGCGACGTCCGCGCCGCCAGCCGGAACCCCAGGGTGTCCGACAGGACCACGGACGTGGCCACGATCAGCACGGTCAGCGGCGCGTTCCGGAAGATGTTGACGTAAAGCGTGCCGAACCACCGCATCACTGGGACCGGGCTGACCCGCATCGCGGCCAGCAGCACGCCCCAGATGAGCGAGCCGATCGCGGACAGGATCGTCAACTCGATCGTGACCAGGAACGCGCCGAGGATGTCGTAGGCCGGATCGGACAGGAAGTCGAAGTCCATGCGCTCCCCTCGGTGTGTCGGGTCGGTGGATCGGCTGCTCTTGACGGCCGAGTGGCCGGGGTCGGGCGGGGGCCCGACCCCGGCGCGGACTCAGGAGCCGCTCTGCGCGCTCGGCGTCGGCGGGGCCGGGATGGCGTAGCCGGACGCCCCGACGGTGTCCTGCAGCGCCTTCTCCCAGCTGCCGTCGGAGATCATCTTGCCCAGCGCCGCCGCGACGGCCTCGGCGCCCGCGGTGTCGCCCTTGTGGATGCCGACGCCGTAGTTCTCGTTGCTGAAGCCGTTGCCGACCACCTTGAACTCGCCCGGGGTCTGCGCGGCGTAACCGGCCAGGATGACGTCGTCGGTGGTGACCGCGTCGACGGCTCCGGTCTTCAGCGCCTGCACGCAGTCCGAGTAGCCGCCGTACTCCTTGAGCTGGACCTCACCGGCGAAGGTGTCCTTGATCCGCTGCGCCGACGTCGACCCCTTGACCGAGCACAGCAGCTTGCCGTTCAGGTCGTTCGGCCCGCAGATGTCGGTGTTGTCGGCCTTGACCAGCAGATCCTGGTGGGCGATGAAGTACGGGCCGGCGAAGTCGACGACCTGCAGGCGCTTGTCGGTGATGGAGTAGGTGGCGACGATGAAGTCGACCTCCTGGTTCTGCAGCGCCGTCTCCCGCTGCGCGGACGGCGTCTCCTTCCAGGTGATGCCCGACTCCTCGACCCCCAGCTGCTTGGCCACGTACTTGGCCACCTCGACGTCGAAACCGGACATGGTGCCGTCGGCGGCCTTCAGGCCCAGGCCCGGCTGGTCGAACTTCACACCGATGGTCAGGCTGCCGCCCTTGGCCTTGTCCACCAATCCCTCGCCGGACGACGCTGCCGGCGCGCTGGACTCGGCCGGCGACGACGCGGCCGGACTCGACGCGGCCGCCGATGTCGACGATGGGGTGGCGGCGGTGGACGGAGCCGTCTTCTCGCACGATGCGGCCGCGGCGGACCCGCCGCTGCCGGTGGACGACGAACTGCTACCGGACTCCGAACAGCCGGTGACGGCCAGCGCGACGGTCACGATCCCCGCGATCGCGAGACCGACCTTGCCTAACCTCATCGAAATACTCCTCCTGTTCCGGATGGTCACGAGACTTTCCCGCGACGCGCAGGCGGTGCCTGCAGGTATCAGTGGGTGAGGATCTTGCTGAGGAAGTCCTTGGCGCGGTTGGACTTCGGATTGGTGAAGAACTCGTCCGGAGGGGCGTCCTCGACGATCTCCCCGTCGGCCATGAACAGCACCCGGTCGCCGGCCTTGCGGGCGAATCCCATCTCGTGGGTGACCACGACCATGGTCATGCCCTCCTTGGCCAGCGAGGTCATCACGTCCAGCACCTCGTTGACCATCTCCGGATCCAGGGCGCTGGTCGGCTCGTCGAACAGCATCACCTTCGGTTGCATGGCCAACGCACGGGCGATGGCCACCCGCTGCTGCTGACCGCCGGACAGCTGGGCCGGCAGCTTGTCCTTCTGCGTTTCCACGCCGACCCGACGGAGCAGCGAGATGGCCAACTCCTCGGCCTTGGCCTTGTTCATCTTGCGGACCTTGATCGGCCCGAGGGTCACGTTCTGCAGGATCGTCTTGTGCGAGAACAGATTGAACGACTGGAAGACCATGCCGACGTCCGCCCGCAACTGGGCCAGCGCCCTGCCCTCCGCGGGCAGCGGCGTCCCGTCGATCTCGATGTCACCGGAGTCGATGGACTCGAGCCGGTTGATCGTCCGGCACAGGGTCGACTTGCCCGAGCCGGACGGCCCGATGACGATCACCACCTGCCCGGTCGGTACCTCCAGCTGAATGTTCTTGAGCACGTGCAAGGACCCGAAGTGCTTCTCGACGTCGCGCATCGAGATCATCGTCTGGCCGGCGGTCGGCGGTGTCGGGTCAGCGCTCACATAACCTCCCCGGTCGGTGGCTCGTCATTCACAGGTTGTTCGAGACTGTCACACACCACCGTCACATGTGCACCGTTCAGCCGACCTGTCATCGAACCTTTACGCAATCGGTGACGGCGTGGCGTCCGCCGCGGGCC
The DNA here is from genome assembly GCA_039812105.1 of Nakamurella sp. Classification (GTDB taxonomy): domain Bacteria; phylum Actinomycetota; class Actinomycetes; order Mycobacteriales; family Nakamurellaceae; genus Nakamurella. Next base: position 3,112 of record JBDHZW010000290.1, on the reverse strand, counting down.
TCCGGAACGGACGTCGTCGCCCGCGGGCGCCACTACCCTGATCGGCGTGATCCCTGCTCCGACCACCGCGGTTCCCGGCGCCGGCGAGGCGACCCGGACCTACCACGTCCGCACCTTCGGCTGCCAGATGAACGTGCACGACTCCGAACGCCTGTCCGGCCTGTTGGAACAGGCCGGTTACACCGCGGCCACCGACGACGAGCAGGCGGACGTCGTCGTGTTCAACACCTGTGCCGTGCGGGAGAACGCCGACAACAAGCTCTACGGCAACCTGGGGCACCTGGCGTCGGTGAAGGCCCGGCATCCGGGCATGCAGATCGCGGTGGGCGGGTGCCTGGCCCAGAAGGACCGCGGGGAGATCGTCCGGCGGGCGCCGTGGGTGGACGTGGTGTTCGGTACGCACAACGTCGGCTCGCTGCCGACCCTGCTGGCGCGGGCCCGGCACAACGCACGCGCCGAGGTGGAGATCCTGGACGCCCTCGAGGTCTTCCCGTCGTCACTGCCGGCCAAGCGGGACTCGCACTACTCGGGCTGGGTGTCCATCTCGGTGGGCTGCAACAACACCTGCACGTTCTGCATCGTGCCGTCGCTGCGCGGGCGGGAGGCCGACCGGCGTCCGGGCGACGTGCTCGCCGAGGTGCAGATGCTGGTCGACGACGGGGTGCTCGAGGTGACCCTGCTCGGCCAGAACGTCAACTCCTACGGCGTCCAGTTCGGCGACCGGCAGGCGTTCGGCAAGCTGCTGCGGGCCTGCGGCGACATCGACGGGCTCGAGCGAGTCCGGTTCACCTCCCCGCACCCCAAGGACTTCACCCCCGACGTCATTGAGGCGATGGCGCAGACCCCGAACGTCTGTCACCAGCTGCACATGCCGTTGCAGTCCGGATCCGATCGGGTGCTGAAGGCGATGCGCCGGTCCTACCGGTCGGCGCGGTACGCCTCGATCCTGGCCGAGGTCCGCGAGGCGATGCCGGATGCCGCGATCACCACCGACATCATCGTCGGCTTCCCGGGCGAGACCGACGACGACTTCGAACAGACCCTGGACGTCGTGCGCGCCGCCCGCTTCGCCGGCGCGTTCACCTTCCAGTACTCGCCCCGGCCCGGAACGCCCGCCGCGACCCTGCCCGACCAGGTGCCGCCGGAGGTGGTGGCCGAGCGGTTCGGCCGGCTCACCGAGGTGGTCACGGCGTCCACGCTGGCCGAGAACCGGCGGCAGGTCGGCCGCACCGTCGAGGTGCTGGTGTCGGCCGGGGAGGGTCGCAAGGACCAGGCCAGCGGCCGGCTCACCGGACGCGGCCGGGACGGGCGGCTGGTCCACTTCGAACCCGCCGGGCGGGTCGACGGGGCGATCCGCCCCGGGGATCTGGTGCAGGTGACGGTGACCCGCGCCGCGCCGCACCACCTGATCGCCGACGACGGGGTGCTGTCCCATCGCCGGACCCGGGCGGGGGACCGGTCCGAGCAGGGACGTGCCCTGCTCACGCCCGGGGTCGGCCTGGGCATGCCCTCGGTGGGGCGTCCGGCCGGGCGGCCGGAGCCGGTGGCCTGCCGCTCCTGACGCCCCGCCGCTGCCCCGGTTCTTGATGTTGATCATGGGAGCGAGTCCCGGCCAACTCGGCGTGTCGCCAATTTCGGGCGGTGTGTCGCGTGCCGCGACCCATGATCAACCTTGAGGGGGCGCGGGCCGGCGCGGGCCTGGCGGCGCGCCGGTGCGTGGGCGGTGGCGGCGCTCAGCCGGGCGGTGTTGCTGGACTGCGCGGCAAGTCAGGCGCGGGTCGTCAGCGGTCGACCGCGCTCTGCGCCGTCCGGAGCCATTCCTCCCACTGCTTGGCCTGCGCCTCGGCCTGCTTGGCCTTGCGCTCGTCGCCGGCGGCGCGGGCCTTGGCCGCCTGCGCCTGGAACGACTCGACCCGGGCCCGGAACTGGGCGACCCGCGCCTCGGTCTCCGGGTCGGTGCGTCGCCAGTGCCGGTCCTCGGCCGCCTTGAGCCGGTCCTCGATCGCCTTGAGCCGCTGGTCCAGCTCCCGGATCCGCTCGCGGGGCACCTTGCCGGCCGCCTCCCAGCGCTCGTGGATCGACCGCATCTTGGCCTTCGCCTGCTCCAGACCGGCTCCGGGGTCGATCTTCTCGGCCTCGGCCAGCAGCTGTTCCTTCTTGGCGGCGTTGGCCGCGAACTCGGCGTCCCGATCGGAGAACACCTTGTTGCGCCGGGAGAAGAACTTCTCCTGCGCCGCCCGGAACCGCCCCCACAGGGCGTCCTCGACGTCCCGCGGGGCTCGGCCGGTGGCCTTCCACTCGTCCATCAGCACCCGGTACTTCGAAGCCGTCTCGCCCCACTCGCTGGAGTCGGACAGCGCCTCGGCCCGCTTGATCAGGTCCTCCTTGGCCTCCTTGGCCGCGCCCCGCTGCTTGTCCAGTTCGGCGAAGTGCGAGCCGCGGCGGCGGGTGAAGGTGTCCCGGGCCTTGGCGAACCGCTTCCACAGCGCGTCGTCGGTCTTGCGGTCGATGCCGCGGATGGTCCGCCACTCCTCGACGATCGCCTTCAGCCGGTCACCGGTGGCCTTCCACTGGGTGGACTCGGCCAGCGACTCGGCCTCCGCGCACAGATCCTCCTTGGCCTTGATCGCCGCGTTCCGGGCGGCGATCCGGGCGGTTGAGGCGCCGGCGATGGCCGCGTCGGCGACACCGATGACGATCTCCAGCCGAACAGCGGCGTTGTCCAGGTCGCCGATCGCGGCGAGCGACTCGACCTGCTCGCGCAGCGCCACGGCCTGCGCCTTGGTCGCCTTCGGATCGCCGGTGCCGGACGCCAGCCGCGCCTCCAGCAGGGCGATCTCGGTGTTGAAGTCGTCGAACTTGCGCCCGAAGTGGGCCAGCCCGGCCTCGGCGTCGCCGGCCTGCCAGTTGCCGATGGCCCGTTCCCCCGCCGCGGTGTGCACGTAGACGACGCCGTCGTCGTCGATCCGACCCCATTGGTGCGGGTCGACGCTCTCCACGACCGGCTCGACGACCGCTGTGTGGGCGGGCGCGTGCGCGTGGGCGGCGGTCGGAACCGGGCTCGGCCGGCCGCCGGGACGCCCACCCGGACGGCCGCCCGGGGCGCCGGGAC
>JBDHZW010000289.1:0-6729 GCA_039812105.1 Nakamurella sp. | reverse complement strand
GTCGGCCATCGCCCTGGTCGACGCGGTCGCGGTGGCCGCCGAGGAGGCCGGGCACCATCCCGACATCGACATCCGCTGGCGAACCGTGCTGTTCGTGCTGTCCACCCATTCCGAGGGCGGGGTCACCGGCAAGGACACCGAACTGGCGGCGCGGATCGACGGGCTGGCCCGCGGGATGGGCCTGGTCACCACCTGATACAGTTCCGGCACCCTTTCAGCCACACCCGCACCAACCCTGTAGACCTTTCGATGGACCGACCAGGCCCATACGGACCGTCAGCTGCCGGCGCCCACCGCGCGCCCGCCTGACCGGTGCCGCTCCTCACCCACATCCGTTCGATCGGATGCCGCCTGCTCGCGCCCTCGGAGACACCATGCTGAGCACCCTCGACTGTCCGGACACCACCCTGCCAACTCAATCCATGCCTGCTCAATCCACGCCGCCCGCCGCGCCGCAGCCGCGCCCCGGCGGATTCACCGAGGACGACGTCCTGGACGCCCACCGGGGCGGGAAGCTGTCGATCGAGCTGCGCTCGCCGCTGGTCGACAAGCGCGACCTGTCGATGATGTACACCCCGGGGGTCGCCGGCGTGTCCAGCCTGATCGCCCGCGACCCGGCCGCGGCCCGCGAGTACACCTGGTCGTCCCGGCTGGTGGCGGTCGTCTCCGACGGCACCGCCGTGCTCGGCCTGGGGGACATCGGACCCACAGCGTCGCTGCCGGTGATGGAGGGCAAATCGGCGCTGATGCGCTCGTTCGCCGGTCTGGACTCGGTGCCGATCGTGCTGTCCACCAAGGAGACCGACGAGATCGTCGCCGCGGTCACCGCGATCGCCCCGTCGTTCGGCGCGATCAACCTGGAGGACATCTCCGCGCCGCGCTGCTTCGAGGTCGAGCGGCGGCTGGTGGAGGCGCTGGACATCCCGGTCATGCACGACGACCAGCACGGCACCGCCGTGGTGGTGCTGGCCGCGCTGATGAACGCCGCCTCGGTGGTCCAGCGGGTGATGGTCGACCTGAAGGTGGTGATCTCCGGGGCGGGCGCCGCCGGCATCGCCTGCGCCAAGATCCTGCTCGCCGCCGGGGTGCGCGACCTGGTCGTGGTCGACTCCCGGGGGATCCTGTCGCCGGGCCGGGGCGGCATGCACGCGGTCAAGGAGCAGATGGCGGCGGTGACCAACCCGCGCGGCCTGACCGGTGACCTGGCCGCCGCGATGGCCGGCGCCGACGTGTTCATCGGCGTCTCCGGCGGGTCCGTCGACCCGACCCTGGTCCGCACGATGGGTCCGGCGCCGATCGTGTTCGCGCTGGCCAACCCGAATCCGGAGATCCATCCGGACGACGCGCACGCCAACGGGGCGGCGGTGGTCGCCACCGGGCGCAGCGACTTCGCCAACCAGATCAACAACGTGCTCGCCTTCCCCGGCATCTTCCTGGGCGCGCTGGATTGCGGGGCCACCCGGATCACCGAGGGCATGAAGGTGGCGGCCGCCGGCGCGATCTGCGCCGCGGTGCCGGGCCGGGCCGACGCGGGACGCATCGTGCCCGACCCGTTCACCCCCGGCCTGGCCCGGATGGTGGCCGACGCGGTGATGGCCGCCGCGGCCGCCGAGCACGTCACCGCCGGGGTGCCGAACCGGCCGGCCTTCTAGACCGCCGGGGCCACACCATCGGCCCCGGTCCACTCGCGGCCCTCGCTCCTCACCGTGGAGTGGGGGCCGCGGGCTTTCCGCGGGATCAGCCACGCGTGGGCGCCGCCCGTGGCAGTCCGGGGAACTCTGGCCCTGCTCGCGGCCGGCCGCCCACCGACGCCCGGTCGGATGCCCGGCGGTCAGTCGTCGGGTCGCCGCGGTGCTGTCCTACCTGCGATCGCCGCGGTGACCTCGGCGGCGGCCGCCCGCACCGGACCGGCCAGCGGCTCGAACTGCTCCGTGCATCCTTCGCAGCGGTGCGCGACGGTGACTCCGACCGCGGCGATGGGCCGGCCGTTGTGGTCGAACACGGCGGCCGCCACCGAGGCGGTCCCGGCCGAGATCCGCCCGTGTTCGATCGCCCAACCTCGGCGCCGGGTGTCGGACAGGTCGCGGCGCAGCTCGGGCAGGGTGGCCGGGCCGCGGCCGGTGCGGTCGACGAACGCGTCCCGGTCCGGGAACAGGGCGCGCACCTGGCCGGCCGGCAGGTGGGTGAGAATCGACAGCCCGGTCGCGGTCAGCGCGGCCGGCAGCCGGACGCCGACGTCGGTGACCAGGGTCGGGCCCGCCCGCGGCGACTTCTCCTTGGCCAGGTACAGCGTCTGGTTGCCGTGCAGCACCCCCAGGTGGGCGGTGCCGCCGGTCCGCGTGCTCAGCCGGGCGAGCACCGGCCGGCCCACCCGCTCCAGCGGCTGCCCGCGCAGGTAGGCGCTGCCGATCTCGAACGCGGCCAGGCCCAGGCCCCACCGGCGGTCGGCGGGCAGGTGGGTGGCGAAACCGGCCGCCGCCAACTCGGTCAGCAACTCGTAGGTGGTGGAGCGGGGCAGGTCCAGCTCACGGGCGATCGCCGCCGCCGAGACGGGGGCGGCCCGCGACGCGAGCAGCTGCAGCACGGCCAGACCCCTGCGCAGCGCCGGTGCCGGAATGGCCATGCTGTCCGGTATACCGGACACAATCGGCCGCCGCCCCGTCGCGGCCGACCCCGTCCGCGTCGTCCAATTGACCCCATGACCAGCCCATTGCAGATCGGAACCCAGCCCCTGACGCAGGCGGACGTCGTCGCGGTCGCCCGCGACGGGCGCCCGGTGACCCTCGGCCCGGACGCCCTGGAGGCGATGGCCGCGAGCCGCGCCATCGTCGACGCCCTGGCCGGCGACGCTCACCCGCACTACGGGATCTCGACCGGCTTCGGCGCGTTGGCCACCACGTCCATCCCGCCGACCCGGCGGACCGCCCTGCAGCAGTCGCTGATCCGCTCGCACGCGGCCGGCTCCGGGCAGCCGGTCGAGCGGGAGGTGGTCCGCGGGCTGATGCTGCTGCGGCTGGCCACCCTGGCCCGGGGTCGCACCGGCATCCGGCCGGCGACGGCGTCCCTGCTCGCGGCGGTGCTGTCCGCCGGCATCACCCCGGTGGTTCCCGAGTACGGCTCGCTGGGCTGCTCCGGCGACCTGGCCCCGCTGGCCGCGGTGGCGCTGTGCCTGATCGGCGAGGGGGAGGTGGTCGACGCCGGAGGGGTGCGCCGACCCGCCGCCGAGGCGCTGGCCGCGGCCGGCCTGGAGCCGGCGACGCTGTCCGAGAAGGAGGGACTCGCCCTGATCAACGGCACCGACGGCATGCTCGGCATGCTGGTGCTGGCCCTGCACGACCTGGCCGGCCTGCTCGACGCGGCCGACCTGTCGGCCGCGATGTCGGTGGAGGCGCTGCTGGGCACCGACCGGGTGTTCGCGCCCGAATTGCAGGCGCTGCGGCCGCAGGCCGGGCAGGCGACCAGCGCCGCCCGGATCGCCGCCGCGCTGGCCGGATCGCCGATCGTCGCCTCGCACGCCGGACCCGAGGACACCAGGGTGCAGGACGCCTACTCGCTGCGCTGCGCGCCCGCCGTGCACGGCACCGCCCGGGACACCGCCGGGTACGCCGCGCTGGTCGCCGACCGCGAGCTGGCCTCGTCCATCGACAACCCGGTGGTGCTGCCGGACGGCCGGGTGGAGTCCAACGGCAACTTCCACGGCGCGCCGGTGGCCGCGGTGCTGGACTACCTGGCCATCTCTGTGGCCGACGTGGCGTCGGTCTGCGAACGGCGCACCGACCGGATGCTGGACAAGACCCGCTCGCACGGGCTGCCGCCGTTCCTGGCCCACGAGGTCGGCGTCGACTCCGGTCTGATGATCGCCCAGTACACCCAGGCCGGTATCGTCTCCGAACTCAAGCGGCTGGCCGTGCCGGCGTCGGTCGACTCGATCCCGTCGTCGGCCATGCAGGAGGACCACGTGTCGATGGGCTGGCACGCGGCCCGCAAGCTGCGCCGGTCGGTGGACGGGCTGCGTCGGGTGATCGCGATCGAGATGCTGGCCGCGGCACGGGCTCTGGACCTGCGGGCACCGTTGTCGGCCGGTCCGGTGACGGGCGCGGTGCGGAACGTCATTCGCACGGTCGTGCCCGGGCCGGGACCGGACCGTCATCTGGCGCCCGAGATCGAGGCCGTGGTAGCACTGTTGTCTTCGGGAGAGATCCTGCACGCCGCCCGGTAGGGAGATGACCTTGAGATTCGGCCCGTCGCCGGGGGATGGCAGCCGCTTCGTCAGCGCGTGGTCCGAATTGGCCGGGGTGGGCCGCGATCACCTGCGCGGCGGGTTCTCCCGGCACGTGTTCGACGACGCCGAGATGCAGTTGCGGCAGTGGTTCGCCGAGCAGGCGCAGCGCCGCGCACTGGAGATCGAGAACGACCGCAACGGCAACGTGTGGGCCTGGTGGGGTGCCCCGGCGCCGGGCGCGGTGGTGACCGGGTCGCACCTGGACTCGGTGCCCGGCGGGGGAGCGTTCGACGGGCCGCTGGGCGTGGTCTCGGCCCTGCTGGCCGTCGACGAGTTGCGGCTGCGCGGCGTCACGCCGGCCCGGCCGCTGGCCGTCGCCTGCTTCATGGAGGAGGAGGGCGGCCGGTTCGGGCTGCCCTGCCTCGGCTCCCGTCTGCTCACCGGGGCCGTCGACGCCGACCACGCCCGCCGGCTGCACGACCTGGACGGGGTGTCGCTGGCCGACGCGGCCCGTCGGGTCGGCTTCGACCCGTCCACCATGGGGCCGGACCCGGCCCGGTTGGCCACCATCGGCACCTTTGTCGAGCTGCACATCGAGCAGGGCCGGCGGCTGCGGGCGGTGGATCCGGCCGCGGTGGTCGGGGTGGGATCGGAGATCGTGGCGCACGGCCGGTGGCGGATCACCGTCACCGGGCAGGGCAATCACGCCGGGACCACCGCGGTGCCCGACCGGGTCGACCCTATGATTCCGGCGGCCGCCGCTGTGTTGGCCGCCCGCCGGGCGCTGACCGGCTTCGACGGTGCGGTGGCCACGGTGGGGCGGATCACCCCGGTGCCGGGCGGCACCAACGTCATCGCCTCCGCCGTGTCGCTGTGGTTGGACGTGCGGCACGCCGACGCGACCGTCACGGCGGCGATCGTGGACGAGATCGTCGCCGACGTCCGGCGCGAGGCCGCCGCCGAGGGGTGCACGGTGATGGTGCAACGTGAGTCGATGTCCGACCGGGTGGCGTTCGACCCCGGGCTGGGCCTGGAACTGTCGAGCCGGCTGGACGCGCCGGTGATCCCCACCGCGGCCGGGCACGACGCCGGCGTCTTCGCTCCTCATGTGCCCACCGCGATGCTGTTTGTCCGCAACCCGTCCGGGGTATCCCATGCTCCGGACGAACACGCCGACGCCGCCGACTGCGCCGCCGGTGTGCAGGCACTAGCGGACGTACTGGAGACCCTCATCAGGTGACAGCAACTCTGTTGCACGGAATTTCGGAACTTGTGACCAATGATCCGGAACTCGGTGCGGCACCCGTCGGGCTGATCACGAACGCGGCCCTGATCATGCAGGACGGCCGGGTCGAGTGGCTCGGCGCGGAGCGGGCGGCCCCGGCGGCCGATCGCTCGATCGACCTGGGCGGCCGGGCGGTGCTGCCCGGCTGGGTCGATTCGTGCAGCCAGGCGATCCACGCCGGCGGTCCGTCGGCCGATCTGCGGGGGACGATCGACGCGACCCGCGCGGCCGACGACCACGAGTTGCTGGTCGCCGCGCGCCGGCGCCGGGCGCAGATGCTGCTGGGCGGGACCACCTGCGCCGAGACCGCGACCGGCTACGGTCTGACCGTGCTCGACGAGCGGCGGGCGGTGCTCACCGCCGCGGCCGCCGGGTTCGACGAGATCGTCTTCCTGGGCGCGCATGTCGTTCCGCCCGAATTCGCCAAGGACCCCGACGGCTACGTCGACCTGGTCTGCGGGTTGATGCTCGACGCCGTCGCACCCGACGGGCACTGGATCGAGGTGTGCTGTGCGGACGGCGCTTTCGACGAGGCTCAGAGCCGTCGGGTGCTGGCGGCCGGGCAACGCAAGGGGCTCGGCCTACGGGTGCACGGCAGCCGATCCGGGTCCGGACCGGCCGTGCGCGTCGCCGTCGACGTGGGGGCGGCCTCCGTCGACCATTGCCCGCGGCTCGGTCCCGCGGATGTCGACGCGTTGGCCTCCTCGGCCACGGTGGCCATCCTGCTGCCGGCCGCCGACCTGGCGACCGGGCAGCCGCCGGCCCCGGCCCGCGAGCTGCTGGACTCCGGTGTGCGGATCGCGGTGGCGTCGGGCTGCGGTCCGGCGTCCGGGACGTCGTCGATGAACCTGGCGGTCGCGCTGGCCGTCCTGCAGGGCCGGCTGACCGTCGCCGAAGCGGTGCACGCGGCCACCGCCGGCGGGGCGACGGCGTTACGCCGGGCGGACGTCGGGCACCTGGCGGTCGGGGCCCGGGCCGATATCCACGTGCTGGACGCCCCCGGCTACGCCGATCTCGTCCATCAGATCGGGATGCCGCTGACGCACAGTGTGTTTCGGCACGGCGTGCAGCTGGGTTCATGACGGTGCCGCGCTCACCTTCGGGTTGGTGCACAGGACGTCGAGGCTGTCGCGGAGGCTGAACCGTTCGCCGTGCTGCTTGGGTCGCAGGCTGTCCGGGTCCGGATCCGGGGTCGGCTCGGGCGTTTCCGCGGAAACGTCGG
>JBDHZW010000288.1:0-6779 GCA_039812105.1 Nakamurella sp. | reverse complement strand
GACCCGGCGGGCGAGTTCGCCGGTCCACCGCGGGGGAGCGGTGCCGTTGAGGTAGACGATGGTGTCCAGCATCATCCGCCGTGCCGGGGCCAGCTGATCCGCCGCGCCGCCCAGCGCGAACACGTGCGGCACCAGCCGCCGATACGCCGGCCAGGTTCGGGGATCGCTCGGATCGCCGGGATTGGCGCCGGCGATCAGGCCGGCCGCCGCCGCGGCCACCCGGTCCCGCTCGTCCGGAGTCAGGTGGGCCCGGATCACCGCCTGCACCAGGCGGTGCACCTGGAACCCGGCCCGCTGCCGGCGGATCAGCGACAGGCCGGCGGCGCCGCCCATCGCCCGTTCCACCAGATCCGGACCGTCCACGGTGCTCTCGACCGCGCGGTCGGCCGGGTCGGCACGGGCGCTGTCGGCCGGCCGGGCGGGCGCGGGCCGCCGGAGCAGCTCGGGCCGGTCCGCGAAAATGGCGGCCGGGATGGGTTCCGACGACAGGTAGGCCGACAGTTCCAGCAGGGATAGCGATTCCGGGCTGGAGACGGCGAGCCGGTGCAGGGACAGATCCCAGGCCGTGTCCAGCCGGGCCTGGTAGCCGAGCACCCGACCGCGAGCCAGGAAGGCCGAGCGTCGCCGACTGAACTGCGCCAGGTATTCGGCCGGGTCGACGCCGGTCTCCTCGACGTAGGCCACCGCCTGCGCCATCGCCAGCGGCAGGTCGCCCAGTTCGGCGGCCAACTCGTCGGCCAGCTCGGCCCGCAGGCCGGGCATCCGGGACCTGATGAACTCGACCGAGTCGAGCCGGTCGAGCACCTCGACCAGGGTGCGGCCGCCGATCTCGCCCCACCGGGGATTGCGTGAGGTGACCAGAATGTGCCCACCGCCGTACGGCCGGTAGGGCGCCACGTCGTCCACCTGCCCGGCGTTGTCGAAGATCAGCAGCCAGTCGGACTGCTCGCCGAGCCGCTGCAGGACCTGATCGACCATCTCGTCGACGGCGGCCCGGCCCGGGAGGCCCAGGCGATGGTTGAGCCGGGCCAGCTGGTCGGGGATCAGGCTGGGTTCCTCGGCGTTGATCCACCACACCACCGAGTAGCCGGGCGCGAACCGGTGGGCGAACTCGATCGCCAGGTGGGTCTTGCCGACCCCGCCCAGGCCGTACAGGGTCTGCACCGCGACGGTGTCGCGTTGCGCGGACAACTGGCTGTGGATCGCGTCGAGCAGGGTGGTCCGGCCGGTGAAGTGCGGGTTGCGGGCCGGGACGTTCCAGGCGACCGGCGCTCGGGTCGGCTGCTTCGGCTCCGGACGGGCGGCCTCGGGCGTCGGCCCGGCCGGGGGCGGTGCGGCGGGGCCGGACTCCGGGCTGGTACGGGGCGCGGGGAGGACCGGGCCGGCCGGCCGGACCACGGTCAAGCCCGGTTCGTGGGCCAGGATGGCCCGTTCCAGGTTCTGCAACTCCCGCCCGGGGTCGACTCCGACGTCCTCGGTCAGTCGCCGGCGGATGTCGCGGAGGACGGCGAGCGCATCGGCCTGCCGCCCGCAGCGGTACAGCGCGAGGGCGAACTGGCCGTGCAGGCTCTCGTCCGTCGGATGCTCGCCGGTGAGCCCCCGCAGCTCGCCGATGACCTCCGTCGCCCGGCCCAGGGACAGATCGGCCGAGATGCGGGCGGTCAGCGCCGTCAGCCGTTCCTGATCGAGCGCGGCGGCCTCGGCCCGAGCGAATGGCAACTCGGCGAATTCCTGCAGGGGCGGCGAGCGCCAGAGATCCGACGCCTGCCGAAGCAGGGCGGCCGCGTCCTCGGCGGAGATGGGTCGGGCCCGGCCGGCCGACTCGACCAGCGTCCGGAAGCGGATCAGGTCGAGCGACTGCTCGTCGGCGTCGAGCACGTACCCGGGACCGCGCCGGCTCACCGGGATGCCGTCGCCCAGCCGGCGCAACCGGGAGACATAGGCCTGCAGGGTGTTCACGGCGCGGTCCGGCGGCTCGTCACCCCAGATCCCGGCGACCAGGTCGTCGACCGCGAGCACCCGGTTCGCATGCAGCGCGAGCATTGCCAGCACCGCGCGCTGCTGCGGCCCGCCGAGGTTGAGGCGATGGCCCGATTCCTGGACCTCGAGCGGTCCCAGTATCCGGATCTTCATGTTGCCCGCCCCGCGTACCGAGTCTGTCGCCGTCACATGAAGTGGACCCCCTGGGAGGATGCTATCCATCCGATATGCGCAGTACGTCCCGGTTATTACCCATCGGTCAGGTTTCGGAGCGTTCTCACATCATTCTCCCGAGAAGCCGGGCTCGTCGCGACGAAATTTTCGTCGGCTCCCCCGCGCGTTCGTGTGAACGCGGGTTCACCTTTTCGGACGTGGGGCGGTGTGGGATGTCGGCCGCGCATCCCGGCGGGGCGGGTAAGATCCTTGGTCGAAGCACCCAGCGCTGAGGTCTGACTTGCCCCCGGGGCGGCGTCCACCGCCGTCGTCCGGTCCGGGAGTCGGATCGGCGTCCGACGGCCCCGGAAGGGACTGCCGGTCGTTCAGCCCGACCGATTCGCCAGACGATTTGCCGGCACCCGAACCCGACGGGTAGCCTGGTCGACCGGCCCGGTCCTGCTGGGTCGTTGTCGTGTGCCCTCGATCCGGCCGGTCGTGGACCCGGACAAGATTGACGAAAACCGGCACTCACCCGCCACTACTGAGCCAGCCCCGATCGACGCGAAGGAAGAAGTCAGCAGCGCATGCCCACGATCCAGCAGTTGGTCCGCAAGGGCCGCACCGACAAGATCGGTAAGACCAAGACCCCCGCCCTCAAGGGCAGCCCCCAGCGGCGCGGTGTCTGCACCCGCGTCTACACGACCACTCCGAAGAAGCCGAACTCGGCGCTGCGCAAGGTCGCCCGGGTCAAGCTGACCAGCCTGGTCGAGGTCACCGCGTACATCCCCGGCGAGGGCCACAACCTGCAGGAACACTCGATCGTGCTGGTTCGCGGCGGCCGGGTGAAGGATCTGCCGGGCGTGCGCTACAAGATCGTGCGCGGCGCGCTGGACACCCAGGGCGTGAAGAACCGCAAGCAGGCCCGCAGCCGCTACGGCGCCAAGAAGGAGAAGAGCTGACATGCCCCGCAAGGGACCCGCTCCCCGTCGGCCGCTGGTGGCCGACCCGGTCTACAACTCGCCGCTGGTCACCCAGCTGGTGAACAAGGTGCTGCTGGACGGCAAGCGCTCCATCGCCCAGTCGATCGTCTACGGCGCCCTGGAGGGTGCCCGGGAGAAGACCGGCGGCGACCCCGTGGTCGTGCTGAAGCGGGCGCTGGACAACGTCCGTCCGGCCCTGGAGGTGAAGAGCCGCCGCGTCGGCGGTGCCACGTACCAGGTGCCGATCGAGGTCAAGCCGGCGCGGGCCACCACCCTGGCGTTGCGCTGGATCGTCGGCTACTCCAAGGCCCGCCGGGAGAAGACGATGACCGAGCGGCTGATGAACGAGTTGCTCGACGCATCCAACGGCCTCGGTGCCTCGGTCAAGCGGCGCGAGGACACGCACAAGATGGCCGAGTCGAACAAGGCCTTCGCGCACTACCGCTGGTAATGCCGGTGCAGCGTCGGCGGGAATAGCGAACACCCGTCCGGCGCTGTACTTGTGTTGCGCGTATCGCGTGCACCCAGCGGGCGTGGTCGTGATCCGGCACGATTCGACAGGCAGCCGGAACCAACACGTCCGTCCGGACGAAAATTCTCGAGACGAGGTAGGGAACCACCGTGGCCAGCAGCCCTCTGGACAAGGTCCGCAACATCGGGATCATGGCCCACATCGACGCCGGCAAGACCACCACCACCGAACGCATCCTGTTCTACACCGGCATCACCTACAAGATCGGCGAGGTCCACGAGGGCGCCGCCGTCATGGACTGGATGGAGCAGGAGCAGGAGCGGGGCATCACCATCACCTCCGCGGCCACGACCACCAGCTGGAAGGGCCACAAGATCAACATCATCGACACGCCCGGCCACGTCGACTTCACGGTCGAGGTCGAGCGGTCGTTGCGGGTGCTGGATGGTGCCGTCGCCGTCTATGACGGGGTGGCCGGGGTCGAGCCGCAGACCGAGCAGGTGTGGCGGCAGGCCGAGAAGTACAAGGTCCCGCGGATGTGCTTCGTCAACAAGCTCGACCGCACCGGGGCCAACTTCTTCCGCTGCGTCGACATGATGGTCGAGCGGCTGGGCGCCACCCCGGCCGTACTGCAGATCCCGATCGGGGCCGAGGGTGACTTCATCGGCGTCGTCGACCTGCTGCAGATGCGGGCGCTGACCTGGCGCGGCGAGACCGTCAAGGGCGAGGACTACGCCGTCGAGGACATTCCGGCCGACCTGGTCGACTCGGCCAACGAGTGGCGGGAGAAGCTCCTGGAGACCGTCGCCGAGAACGACGACGAGGTCATGGAGCTGTACCTGGGCGGCGAGGAGGTGCCGCTGGACGTGCTGAACGCGGCCATCCGGCGAGCGACCATCGCCGGCAAGCTCAACCCGGTCGTCACCGGCTCGGCCTTCAAGAACAAGGGCGTCCAGCCGATGCTCGACGCGGTGGTCAACTACCTGCCGTCACCGCTGGACATCGGCGCGATCGAGGGCACGCTGACCGACGGGGTCACCCCGGCCGAGCGGCTGCCCGACCCGGACGCCGAGTTCGCCGGCCTGGCGTTCAAGGTGGCCACCGACCCGCACCTGGGCAAGCTGACCTTCGTCCGCGTGTACTCGGGCACCCTGAACTCGGGCAGCCAGGTCATCAACGCGACCAAGGACCGCAAGGAACGGATCGGCAAGATCTACCAGATGCACGCGAACAAGCGTGAGGAGCTGGCGAGCGTGCACGCCGGCGACATCTGCGCGGTCATGGGCCTGAAGCAGACGACGACCGGCGACACGCTGTCGGACCCGCAGCACCAGATCGTGCTGGAGTCGATGACGTTCCCGGATCCGGTGATCTCGGTGGCCATCGAGCCCAAGACCAAGAGCGACCAGGAAAAGCTCGGCACGGCGATCCAGAAGCTGGCCGAGGAGGACCCGACGTTCAAGGTCAAGAACGACGAGGAGACCGGGCAGACGGTCATCTCCGGCATGGGCGAGCTGCACCTGGACATCCTGGTCGACCGGATGCGGCGCGAGTTCAAGGTCGAGGCCAACATCGGCAAGCCGCAGGTGGCCTACCGCGAGACGATCCGCGGCACCGTCGACAAGCTCGAGTACATCCACAAGAAGCAGACCGGTGGCTCGGGCCAGTACGCGAAGGTGCAGATCAAGGTCGAGCCGCTGGACATGGAGGCATCGGAGGGTGCCACCTACGAATTCGTCAACGCGGTCACCGGCGGACGTATCCCGAAGGAGTACATCCCGTCGGTGGACGCCGGCGCCCAGGACGCCCTGCAGTACGGCGTGCTGGCCGGCTACCCGATGCTCGGCGTGAAGGTCACCCTGCTCGACGGTGCCTACCACGAGGTCGACTCGTCCGAGATGGCGTTCAAGATCGCCGGGTCGATCGCGATGAAGGAGGCCGCGCGCAAGGCCAAGCCGGTGCTGCTCGAGCCGCTGATGAGCGTCGAGGTGGTCACGCCCGAGGACAACATGGGCGACGTCATCGGCGACCTGAACTCGCGGCGCGGGCAGATCCAGTCGATGACCGAGCGCTCCGGCGCCCGGGTGGTCAGCGCGCTGGTGCCGCTGTCGGAGATGTTCGGCTACGTCGGCGACCTGCGGTCGCGCACCCAGGGTCGGGCGTCGTACTCGATGGTGTTCGATCGCTATTCGGAGGTTCCGGCCAACGTGGCGAAGGAGATCATCGCCAAGGCGACGGGAGAGTGATCGGCGCGGGTCATGCCCGCGCGTCGCTCGACCGGACAACTACATAACCCGGGGTGCGGATGGCCCCACTGTCGATTTCTGCGCGGCCATCCGTACCCTGCACAGTCGGGGTGGTGGCGCCCACACGGGGAACCATCATCACGGGTCCGGGCCAAGCACGGTTCGGTCCAGATCCATCCACACCGCCTGACGAGCTCGACTGTCCAACCGGCACAGAGTCACAAGGCGCAACGAACAGTCCTGAGGAGGACAGCAGTGGCGAAGGCGAAGTTCGACCGGAGCAAGCCGCACGTCAACATCGGCACCATCGGTCACGTCGACCATGGCAAGACGACGCTGACCCTGAACGAGGTCTCCGCCTTCGATCAGATCGACAAGGCTCCCGAGGAGCGTCAGCGCGGCATCACCATCAACATCGCGCACGTCGAGTACCAGACCGAGAAGCGGCACTACGCCCACGTGGACGCCCCCGGTCACGCCGACTACATCAAGAACATGATCACCGGTGCGGCCCAGATGGACGGCGCCATCCTGGTGGTCGCGGCGACCGACGGCCCGATGCCGCAGACCAAGGAGCACGTGCTGCTGGCCAAGCAGGTCGGCGTGCCGTACATCCTGGTTGCCCTGAACAAGGCCGACATGGTCGACGACGAGGAGATCCTGGAGCTCGTCGAGCTCGAGGTCCGCGAGCTGCTGTCGGCGCAGGACTTCGACGAGGACGCCCCGGTCATCCGCACCTCCGGCCTCAAGGCCCTGGAGGGTGACGCGAAGTGGGTCGCCACCGTCGAGGAGCTGATGAACGCGGTCGACGAGTCGATCCCGGATCCGGTCCGCGACATCGAGAAGCCGTTCCTGATGCCGATCGAGGACGTCTTCACCATCACCGGCCGCGGCACCGTGGTGACCGGCAAGGTCGAGCGTGGCCAGGTCCACGTCAACGAGACC
>JBDHZW010000287.1:0-6804 GCA_039812105.1 Nakamurella sp. | reverse complement strand
GAACCGCTGGGCCGCGTCCAGCACGGCCGCCGCGCCGCGGGCCCGGACGTCCTCGATGAGCGGGGCGACGACCGCGGTCGCGGTGCCGATGTCGACGGCGGCCCGGGGCAGCACGTCGCCGAGCCGGGAGGGCAGCCCGGCGCGCAGGTCGATCCGTTGGAGCATTCCCCCAGCCTAGAAGGTCAGGTCGAGACCGATGTCCAGCGCCGGGGCCGAGTGGGTGAGCGCGCCGACCGCCAGATAGTCGACCCCGGTCTGCGCCACCGAGCGAGCCCGGGACAGCGTCAGCCCGCCTGACGACTCGAGCCACACCCGACGCGGCAGGGCCCGGGCCAGGCGCACCGCCTCGGCCGTGTCGTCCAGCGAGAAGTTGTCCAGCAGAACCAGTTCCGCCCCGGCGCCGACGGCCTCGTCGAACTGGGCGAGGGTGTCGACCTCCACCTCCAGGGGGATGTCCGGGTTCAGCGCGCGGACCGCCTTGATCGCCGCGGTGACCGATCCGGCCGCGGCCACGTGGTTGTCCTTGATCAGCGCCGCGTCGCCCAGGCTCAGCCGGTGGTTGACCCCGCCGCCGCAGCGCACCGCGTACTTCTCCAGCGCGCGGAGCCCGGGCAGCGTCTTGCGGGTGTCCCGGATCCGGGCCCCGGTGCCGGCGACGGCGTCCACCCAGGCCCGGGTGGCGGTGGCGATCCCGGACAGGTGGGTGAGCAGGTTCAGCGCGGTCCGCTCGGCGGTGAGCAGGCCGCCGGTCGGCCCCTGCACCACCAGGGCGGGCTCCCCCGGCACCAGCACGTCCCCGTCCGCGACCCGTTGCTCGACGACCACCGACGCCCCGCCGACGGTGCGGAACACCCGGGCGGCGATCGGCCCGCCGGCCAGCACCCCCGATTGGCGGGGGGTGAGTTGCGCCCGTCCCGCCTGGTCGGCCGGCACGGTGGCCGTGGTGGTGACGTCCGGGCCGTCGATCAGGTCCTCGGCCAGTGCCCGGTCGATGACGGCCTGGACGGCGGCTTCGGCCGGCGGGCCGGTCACCGGGCCGGTCATCGGGCGGCCGCCGGTTCCAGCACCTCGATCGCGCCGCCCCGGGCGCGCACCAGCACCGGCCGTTCCCACGTCGCCGACCGGTCGGGGTGATCGGTCCGGACGTGGCAGCCGCGGGACTCGGCGCGCACCTCGGCGGCGGCCAGCAGGGCCCCGGCGGCCAGCGCGAGGTTGGCCGTCTCGACCGACGCGCGGTCGACCGTCTCCCGCCCGACACCACGGGGAGCGTCGCCCAGGGAGGCGACGGCCGATTGCGCGGCGAGCAGACCCGGCAGGTCCCGGCCGATGCCGGCCGAACTGCTCATGGTCGCCTGCAGCTCCACCCGGCCGGCCGGATCGGCGGTCGACGGGGTCGTCAGCAGCAGCTCGGCGGGCCCGGACGTTTCCGCGGAAACGTCCCTGCGCACCGCGACCGCCGCCCGCTCGCCCAGCACCAGCCCCTCCAGCAGCGAGTTCGAGGCGAGCCGGTTGGCGCCGTGCAGCCCGGTGCGGGCGACCTCGCCGACCGCGAACAGGCCGGGCACCGAGGTCCGGCCGTCCAGGTCGGTCGCCACCCCGCCGCAGTGGTAGTGCGCGGCCGGCGCGACCGGGATCGGCTGCCGGGTCGGGTCGATGCCCGCCGCCCGGCAGGCCGCGGACACCGTCGGGAACCGGCGCCGGAACACGGCCGGCTCGATCCCGGTGGCGTCCAGGAACACGTGATCGGTCACCCCGGCCGGCGCCGTGGCCAGCCGGCGGGTGATCGCCAAGGACACGACGTCCCGCGGCGCGAGATCTTCCAGCGGGTGCACCCCGCGCATGACCCGTTCGCCGGCGGCGTCGATCAGCACCGCCCCCTCGCCGCGCACCGCCTCGGTGACCAGGGCCCGGTGGCCGAGGTCGCCCGGGCCGGTCCACAGCACGGTCGGGTGGAACTGCATGAACTCGACGTCGGCCAGCGCGGCGCCGGCCCGCAGCGCCATGGCCAGGCCGTCGGCGGTGGCCACCCCGGGATTGGTGGTCGCCGCGTACAGGTGCCCGGCCCCGCCGGTGGCCAGCACCACGGCGCCGGCCCGGATCAGCCCGATCCGCCCGTCGGGCGCCAGCACGGACAGGCCGCGGGCCCGGCCGGCGGCGGCCAGCACCACGTCCAACGCCAGGTGGTCGGCCAGCACGGTCGGCAGGCCGGGCCCGTGCAGCAGGGCGCGTTCGATCTCGGCTCCGGTCGCGTCGCCGCCGGCGTGGATCACCCGGTTCGCGGTGTGCCCGCCCTCCCGGGTCCGCAGCAGGCCGCCGGGGCCGGCGTCGAACCGGGCGCCGCGGGCGATCAGCCGGGCGATCGCGCCCGGCCCCTCGCCCAGGATCAGTTCGACCGCGGCCGGGTCACTCAGTCCGGCCCCGGCCACCAACGTGTCCCGGACGTGTGCGGCCACCGAGTCGCCGGCGTCGTGCTCGTCCCGGACGACGGCCACGCCGCCCTGCGCCCACGTCGTGTTCGCCTCGTCCGGGGCACCCTTGGTCACCACCAGCACCCGCAGCCCGGGCGCGGCGTCGAGCGCACACGTCAGGCCGGCGACCCCGGTGCCGACGACGACGACGTCGGCGGTCGCCGCCCAGTCCGGCAGGGTGAGGTTCATTCCCCGCCCCCGCTCATCCCGATGCCGATCATCCGCTCGACCGCGCCGCGGGCCCGGGCGGCGATGTCGGGGTCGACCACGACCTCGTCGCGCATCTGCTCCAGCGACCGCAGCAGCTTGGCCGGGGTGATCATCTTCATGTACTTGCAGGACGCCCGGTCGTTGACGGCCAGGAAGTCCACGCCCGGGGCGGCCCGCTTGAGCTGGTGGATCATCCCGATCTCGGTGGCCACCAGCACCTGCCGGCTCCGGCCGACCCTGGCGGCGTCGACCATCTCGCCGGTGGACAGGATCTTCACCCGCTCGGCCGGCACCGCCCCGGCGGTGGCCAGGTACAGCGCACTGGTCGCGCAGCCGCACTCCGGGTGGATGTACAGGTCGGCGTCCGGGTGGGCCTGGGCCTGGGCGGTCAGCTGGCCGCCATTGATGCCGGCGTGCACGTGGCACTCGCCGCCCCACACCTGGATGTTGTCCCGACCCAGGATCCGCCGCACGTGCGCGCCGAGGAACTGGTCCGGACCGAACAGCACCGGGGTGTCCGCCGGGATGGACCGGACCACCTCCACCGCGTTGGACGACGTGCAGCAGATGTCGGTCTCGGCCTTCACCTCGGCGGTGGTGTTGACGTAGGAGACGACCACCGCGCCCGGGTTGGCCGCCTTCCACTCCCGCAGCTGGTCGGCGGTGATGGAGTCGGCCAGCGAGCAGCCGGCGTCGGCGTCCGGAATGAGCACGGTCTTGTCCGGGGACAGGATCTTGGCGGTCTCGGCCATGAAGTGCACGCCGCAGAACACGATGGTCTCCTGCGGGGCGGTCGCGGCGATGCGGGACAGCGCCAACGAGTCGCCGACGTGGTGCGCGATGTCCTGGATGGCGCCGACCTGGTAGTTGTGCGCCAGGATGACGGCGTTGCGCTGCTCGGCCAGGCGCCGCACCCGCTCCGCCCAATCGGCGGGCAGCTCGACGTCGGCACGCGTCTCCAGAGTCACGGTCATGTGGTCCTCCACCTGCATCCAGGTTTTCGACTACTGATCGAAAACGCCCTGAGTCTAGCAGGTGGGTTATCGACTTACAATCGGGAACATGCTTCCCGCCGGGTCGGGCTCGCCGACGGGCCGCAAGAGCGCCAGCCTCCTGGAGGTGCTGGCCGCCGTGTTCACCGTGCATCGCTGCACCGGGGAGCACAGTTCGGCCAACCCGAAGCTGCAACTGCTGCTGTGGCGGCGGACCAAGGAACCGGACGCCGGCCGGTGGGCGCTGCCGGGCGGGGTGGTCCGGGACAACGAGGACGTGGACGCGTCGGCCCGGCGGCAATTGGCCGAGAAGGTCGACCTGCGGCAGGTGGCCCATCTGGAGCAGACCGGGGTGTTCTCCGACCCGCAGCGGATGCCCGACGTGCGCATGGTGGCCACCGGCTTCCTCGGGCTGGTGCCGATGGACGCCGACCCGTCATTGCCCGCGGACACCGCCTGGCATCCGGTCGACGCCCTGCCCGACCTGGCCTTCGACCATGCGGTCATCGCCGACCGGGCGCTGCAGCGGCTGCAGGCCAAGCTGTCCTACACCAACATCGGCTTCGCCCTGGCCCCGGCCAGTTTCACCCTGGCCGAGCTGGGCCGGATCTACGCGGCGGCGCTGGGCCACGACGTGGACGTGACCAACCTGCAGCGCATCCTGACCCGCCGCGGCATGCTCGAACCGACCGGGTCGACCGCTCCCCCGGGCCCGTCCGGGGGCCGGCCGGCGGCCATGTACCGCTTCAGCGTCGGGGAGTACCGGGTCACGGATCCGTTCGCGGCGTTCCGGCCGCCAGGGGTGCCGGCCGGGTCGTAGGAACACCCAGGTCCGGTCGCCCGTCCCAGGCGGCCAGGAACAGGTAGGTCACGGCCGTGGCCGCCGGCTGGGCCAGCACCGCCAGCAGGGTGGCCGTGGTCGGCGGCGCGGTCACGATCGAGTCGGCGGCGGTCGCCCCGACCGAGGCCGGATCGGTGCCGGGGGCGACGAGAACGCCCAGCACCCAGGCGATCAACGCGCCCACGCCCGACCCGCCCGCCACCACGAGCAGCATCGGCCACCCGCGGGCGGTGCGGAACCGCCAGGCGCCGACGGCGATGAGCACGCCGGCGATGATGCCCAGCCAGCAGAACAGGGCGAGGCTGACGAAGTGGTAGCTGGTGGTGGTCGGCAGCGCGCCGTACCGGCCGTCGGCGAGCACCTTGTACGGGACCCCGGGCGCCAGGACCGCCCAGAGCAGGCCCTGCAGCACCCCGGCGCCCAGGCACACCGCCGCGACGAGCACCACACCACGCCTCATAAGGCGATGCAGTCCGCGCCCAGCAGCGCCTTGAGGTCCCCGATCAGCGCCGACGTCCGGGTCACCCGCAGCCCGTCGTCCAGCTTCAGGGTGGTGCAGCGGGATCCGTTGAGCAGCTTCAGGTGCACGACCGTGGTGCCGGGATGCGCCTGCAGCACGTCCTTGAGCCGGTCCACCACCGGCGGGGTGCAGCGCTGCGCGGCGATGGACACCTGCACCGGGCCCCGGCCGGGGTCGTTCGACAGGTCGGGCACCACGACCGACTGGGCGTGGATGGACAGCCGGTCGTCCGAGCGCGCCACCCGGGCCTTGACCAGCACGATCGCGTCCTCGGCCAGCAGCATCGCGCACTCGGCATAGACCTTGGGGAAGAATGCCACCTCCACCCCGCCGGCCAGGTCCTCCAGCGTCGCCGACGCCCAGGGATCGCCCTTCTTGGTGAGCCGCCGCTGCAGGTTGGTCAGGATGCCGCCGACGTTGACCATCGCCCGGTCGGGGATGGTGCCGTCCAGGATGTCCGGGATGGATGCGTCGGACTGCGCGGACAGGATGTGCTCCACCCCGGCCAGCGGATGCCCGGACACGTACAGCCCCAGCATCTCCCGCTCGAACCCCAGACGCAGCTTGGTGTCCCACTCGGTGTCCGGCACCTGCCCGCGGAAGGTGTCGCCCTTCTCCTCCTGGGTCATCTCGCCGAACAGGTCGAACTGGCCGATCGCCTCGGCCTTCTTCAGGCCCAGCACCTCGTCGACGGCCCGTACGTGGTCCATCAGCAGGCCCTTGCGCGGATGCCCCATCGAGTCGAACGCGCCGGCCTTGATCAGCGACTCGACCACCTTCTTGTTGCAGGCGGTGGCGTCGACCTTGTCCAGGAAGTCGTAGAAGTCGGTGTAGGCGCCCTTGTCCTTGCGGCAGGCGACGATCGAGGCGACCACCCCGGTGCCGACGTTGCGCACCGCGCCCAGCCCGAACCGGATGTCGGTGCCGACCGGGGCGAAGTTCTGCACGCTGGCGTTGACGTCCGGCGGCAGCACCTTGATCCCCATGGTGCGGCATTCGGCCAGGTAGATGGCCATCTTGTCCTTGTCGTCGCCGACCGAGGTGAGCAACGCGGCCATGTACTCGGCCGGGTAGTTGGCCTTGAGGTAGCCGGTCCAGTAGGACAGCAGCCCGTACGCCGCGGAGTGCGCCTTGTTGAACGCGTAGTCGGAGAACGGCAGCAGGATGTCCCACAGGGTCTTGATCGCGTTCGGGCCGTACCCGCGGTTGGCCATGCCGGAGGAGAAGGTCTCGTACTGGGCGTCCAGCTCGGCCTTCTTCTTCTTGCCCATCGCCCGGCGGAGCAGGTCGGCGGCGCCCAGCGTGTAGCCGGCCAGGTGCTGGGCGATCGCCATCACCTGCTCCTGGTAGACGATCAGCCCGTAGGTGTCGCCGAGCAGGTCGGCCAGCGCGTCCGCCAGCTCGGGATGGATCGGCACCACCGGCTTGCGGCCGGTCTTGCGGTCGGCGTACTCGTTGTGCGAGTTGGCGCCCATCGGACCCGGCCGGTAGAGCGCGATGACCGCGGAGATGTCCTCGAAGTTGTCCGGCCGCATGGACCGCAGCAGCGCCCGCATCGGCCCGCCGTCCAGCTGGAACACGCCCAGGGTGTCGCCCCGGGACAGCAGCTCGTAGGTCGGCTGGTCGTCCAGCGGCAGGTCCTCCAGGACCAGGTCGACCTCCCGGTTGGCGCGGATGTTGCCGACCGCGTCGTCCAGGATGGTCAGGTTGCGCAGCCCCAGGAAGTCCATCTTGATGAGGCCGAGCTTTTCGCAGGTCGGGTAGTCGAACTGG
>JBDHZW010000286.1:0-6831 GCA_039812105.1 Nakamurella sp. | reverse complement strand
CCCGTACCGAGATCGACCGAAAGGTGCCACTGTGAAGATCCCCGGGAAGACCCCGACCAGCTACCTGTTCGTCCCCGGCCACCGGCCGGACCTGATCGCCAAGTCGCTCCGCTCGGCCGCCGACGCGGTCGTCATCGATCTGGAGGACGCGGTGGCACCGGCCGACCGGCCTTCGGCGCGGCTCGCCGTCCGGGACGTCCTTGCGGCGGATCAGCCGGCCGGGCCGCAGGTGTGGGTGCGGATCAATGCGCCCGGGTCCGCCGACGCGGCGGCTGACCTGGCGGCGATCGGCGACTTGCTCACCCACGCCCGGGTGCCCAAGGTCGACGACCGGATGCAGATCGACTGGGTGGCCGACCGGGCGCCGCGGCTGGTCGCGACGCTGCCGGCGATCGAGTCGGCCGCCGGGTTGCTGGCCGCGCCGGCGATCGCCGCCCACCCGCTGGTGACCCGGCTGGGCCTGGGCGGGGTCGATCTGGCCAACGACCTGGGGTGCGACGGCAGCGCCGCCGCCCTGGCCTACCCACGGTCGGTGCTGGTCGTGGCCTCGCGGGCGGCCGGCCTGCCCGGCCCGGTGAACAGCGTCTACCCCAAGCTGGACGACCCCGACGGCCTGCTGGCCCACGCGGAGGCGGCCAGGGCGATCGGGTTCGGCGCCCAGTCGGCGCTGACCCCGCGGCAGCTGCCGGCGATCCACCAGGTGTTCGGGGTCGCGGCCGACCGGATCGATTGGGCGAAGGAGGTTCTCGTCGCGTTCCGGGAGGCCGGTGGGGCCGCCTGCCGCACTTCGTCCGGCGAGTTCGTCGACCTGCCGATCGCCCGGGAAGCCGAACGGATCCTCGCCGCGGTGTGAGCGCGGGCCCCGCCCTCAGAAGTTGATCATGCAGGACACGCCCTTATCGGGAACCGATAAGGGCGTGTCCTGCATGATCAACGGGGGGCGTGGGTGCGGGTGTGGGCGGGGGCGTGGGTCGGCGGAGGGGCGCGGGGCGCCTCACAACAGCCGGTACAACCGCTCCGGCCGGCCGGTCCTGCCGTACTTCAGGCGCACCTGCGCCACCCCGGTCTGCTCCAGGTATTCCAGGTAGCGCCGCGCGCTCACCCGCGAGATGCCCACCCGCTCGGCGCATTCCGTGGCCGACAGGGCCTCGTCGGCGGACAGCGACCCGCGCACCAGGTCGGCCGTTTCCCGGCTCAGTCCCTTGGGTAGGTCCGTCCGCTGGCGCGTCCCGGATCCGCCCACCCCGAACAGCTGGTCGATGGCCCCCTGGTCGACCTCGTCGGTCTGCAGCAGCGCCCGCGCCTTGCGGAAATGGGCGAGCTTCTCCGCCAGCGCCGAGTACTCGAACGGCTTGACCAGGTACGACATTGCGCCGCCCTGCCAGGCCTCGCGGACCGCGTCCAGCTCGCGTTCGGCGGTGACCAGGATGACGTCGACGTCGGGGTGTTCCTGCTTGGCCACCCGCAGCACCTCCAGCCCGCTCATGTCGGGCAGGTGCACGTCCAGCAGCATCAGATCCGGCTTCAGCTCGGCCAGCTTGGCCAGCGCGTCGATCCCGGTGCTGGCCACCCCGGCGACCCGGAAGCCGTCCTGGGTCTGCAGGAACCGGCTGTGGATGCGAGCGACCATGAAGTCGTCGTCGACGACCAGTACCCCGAATTCCGGTTGGGCCGAACTCATCCCGTCGTCTCCCGTTCGCGTGTCGTCGGTGTCGGCTCGTCTCGCGCGGCGGTCCGGCCGAGCACGGCGGTGAACACCGCGCCGACCCCCGGGACATCGGTGCCGCTGCGCACCCCGACCCAGCCGCCGCGCCGCTGGCAGATCATCCGGACCAGGGCCAGCCCGACCCCGCGGCCGCCGACCGCGTCGGTCGACTTGGTCGAAAAGCCGCGGGCGAACACCAGATCCTGCGCCTCGGCGGGCACTCCCGGCCCCGTGTCCGAGACCACGATCCGGACAACGCCGGAGTCGGCGACGATCTCGACCGTCACCACCGCGTCGCCGGACCGGCGGACGGCGTCCAGGGCGTTGTCCACCAGGTTGCCCAGGACCGTGGCCACGTCCGTGGACAGCTCGGGATCCAGCTTGGCACAGCGTGTCTCGGGCGAGACCTGCAGGTGCGCGCGGGACTCGGCGGCCAGGCTGGACTTGGCCACCAGTAGCGACGCGACGGCCGGATCCTGGATCAGGTCCCGGATCGTCGAGTCGACCCGGGCGCGCTGGGCGGTCAGGGTGGACACGTACTCCCGCAGCTCGTCGTACTCGCCGAGCTGGGTGAGCCCGGAGATGATGTGCAACTGGTTGTCGAACTCGTGGGTCTGCGCGCGCAGGGTCTCGCTGACGCTGCGGGTGGCGCCGAGCTGACGTTGCAGGGCGATCAGGTCGGATCGGTCCCGCAGGGTGGTGACGGTGCCGATCGACCGGCCGGTCCGGGGTCCCTCGCGTCCGGCGGTGCGGGCGGTCCGGCGGTTGGCGACCAGCACCCGGTCGCGATGCACCACCACCACGTCGACGCCCTCGGCGCGGCCGGCCAACACGTCGGCGACGTCGCTTTCCAGGCCCAACTCGTCCACCGACCGCCCGACGCAATCGGGGGTCAGGTCCAGCAGGGCCCGGGCGCCGTCGTTGGCGATGGTGATCCGGCCGCCCGGATCGACGCCGACCACCCCCTCCCGGATGGAGTGCAGCAGCGCCTCCCGCTGGTCGGTCAGCGTGGCGATCTCGGCCGGCTCCAGCCCGCGGGTCTGCTTCTTGATCCGGCGCGCCAGCAGGAACGACCCGGCCACGCCGGCCAGCGAAGCCAGCCCGAGCAGCAACGCCACCTCGGGCACGTCGGAGGCCAGCGACGACCAGGCGCTCGGGTACGACTCGCCGACGAAGGCCAGTCCCTCGGCCGTCGGGTCGCCGGTCCCGCCGGCGGTGAACACCGGGGTGCTGGCCACGATCAGCTCGTCCCCGCCGAGGGTGAGATCGCCGTCCCAGGCCCGGCCGTCCCACGCCGCAGTGTCTGGCAGGGTCAACTCGGTGCCGACGAGGGTGGGGTCGGTGGCCGCGACGATGGTGCGGTCGGGGTCGGCGACGAGGGCCACCGAGGTGCCGGACTGGATGCGGACCGATTCGAGAACCGGCGCGAGGTCCGCCGCGGCGGTCGGCGCGCCGACCCGGTCGCGCACGGTCGGGTTGGCGGCCAGGCTCTCCGCGGCGCCGAGGATGCGGTCGGCGGCGCTGGTGCGGAACTGCGCCTGCGACTGCCGCGCCGACACGACGGCGGCGACCACCAGCACCAGGGCAACGACGACGAGCTGCAGGATCAGGAACTTGCCGGCCAGCGTCTGAGGCAACCAGCGTCGCATCGGACGAGCCTCCTCGCTCGGACGGGTCGACCAGCGGGTCGTCGTTCCCTGTCACCATAGGGCGGACCGGGCGGTGGGAACGGGAGACCACAACGACCATTACCTCCGCTGCGACCGCAACCCCCGATCGCCGGCCGACGTGCCACGCTGGTCTCCGGGAGGCGGCCGGTGAGCGGATCAGTGCGCGCGAGACTCGCGCTGCTGCTGGGTTGCCTGCTGCTCCTGGCCGGCTGCTCGGTCGGTTCGCTGATCGATCCGACCGGCGGGGGAACCGCTCGCCTGCGGATCATGGTGCCCAACGTGCCCGGCGGCGGCTACGACGTCACCGCGCGAACCGCGGTGGCCATCGCCGAGCGGTCCGGCATCGCGACCGATCGCATCGCGGTGTTCAACCTGGCCGGCGACCAGGGCATGATCGCGCTGTCCCGGCTGCTCGACGAGTCGGGCAACGGGCGGCTGGCGATGATGGTGGGGCTGGGGGTGGTCGGCGCGTCCATCGCGACGGGCAGTGCGCACCGGCTCACCGACGCGACCCCCATCGCGCGGCTGTTGGAGGAACCCGAGGCGGTGCTGGTGCCCGCCGATTCCCCGTACACCGACATCGGCGAACTGGTCGACGCGTGGCGGGCCGACCCGGGCGCGCTGTCCATCGGTGGGGGGTCGGCGGTCGGCGGACCGGATCATCTGATGACCATGCAGCTGGCCCGGGCGGTGGGCGTCGATCCGCGGCAGGTCGACTACGGGACGTTCGACGGCGGCGGGGCGCTGCTGCCCGCATTGCTCGACGACCGGATCGATGCGGCGGTGTCCAGCCTGGTCGAGTACGCCGAGCAGGTCCGCTCGGGCCAGCTGCGGGTGCTCGCGGTGTCCGGCCGGGATCGGGTGAGCGGCGTCGAGGCGCCCACGCTGACCGAGTCGGGCATCGACGTCGTCTTCACCAACTGGCGCGGGGTGGTCGCCCCGCCGGGGATCTCCGACGCCGACCGGGCGGCGCTGGTCGACCTGTTCGACAAGTTGGAGCGCACGCCCGAGTGGGGCCAGGCGCTGGCCGAGAACAACTGGACCGAGGCGTTCCTGGCCGGCGACGACTTCACCCGGTTCCTGCAGGACGAGGACCAGCGGGTCCGGGACACCCTGGCCGACCTGGGCCTGGGCTGACCCCGACCGCCCGCCCTCAACAGCGAGGGAGGGATGGGATCAGGCCAGTTAGGTCCAACTGGACCGGTCTCGTGCGGCCAGTAGGTCGCTGCCCGCGCGGATCGCGTCACGGTCCTCGATCCAGGCGAGATCTCTCGGCATCCAGTAGCTCTCCGACGAGCGACGCGGCCGGCGGGAGCGGTGGGACCAGCGGTGGATCAGCGAATTCTTCGTCATGCCCGAATCCTCCGCCCAACTGGCTATCAATCACAGGGCCAGCTGCGCCATACTGGCCTGATGAGTGCTCCGATGGTGTCCGCCACCCGGTTGACCCGCGACCTGGCCGACTGGCGGGACGACGGGCGGCGGCCGCGGCCCGCGTTCCGGGCCCTGGCCGAGCGGATCAGCGTGCTGGCCCAGGACGGGCGGCTGCCCACCGGCACCGGCCTGCCGGGCGAGCGGGATCTGGCCGGCGCGTTGGCGGTCAGCCGGACCACGGTGACCGCCGCCTACGCGCTGCTGCGGGAGCGGGGCTACCTGGACTCCCGGCAGGGCGCCCGCAGCATCGTCACCCTGCCCGGCGGGGTGGCCGACGCGGCCTCGGTCGGCTACCGGTTCGGACCGATGAACGAGCCCGACGACGCGGTCATCGACCTGTCGTATGCGGCCCCGGCCGCGCTGCCGGCCGTCGCCACCGCCTACCGGCAGGCGCTCGACGCGATGCCGGAGCAACTGGCCGGGCACGGGCTCGGCGTGGTCGGCCTGGCCCGGCTGCGCCGGGCCGTCGCCGACCGGTACACCGCGCGCGGGTTGCCGACCCGGCCCGAACAGATCCTGATCACGCACGGCGCCCAGCAGGCGATGACCCTGGTAATCGGCCTGCTCACCGCCCCCGGCGACCGGGTGCTGGTGGACCATCCCACCTACCCGCACGTGCTCGAATCGATCGCCGCGGCCGGCGGCCGGGTGGCCCCGGTGCCGCTGCTGACCGAGGACGGGGTCGCCGGCTGGGACATCGACGGGATCCGGGCGACGGTCCGGCAACTCGCGCCCAGCCTGGCCTACCTGATCGTCGACCACCACAACCCGACCGGGCTGACCCTGGACGAGGCCGGTCGGCGGGCGCTGGCCGGGATCGCCCGGTCGGCCCGGATGACCCTGGTGGTCGACGAGTCGATGGCCGAGATCGCGCTGGACGGTCCGGCGCCGGCCCCGATGGCCGCGTTCGGGCCGGCGATCAGTATCGGCAGCGCGTCGAAGGTGTTCTGGGGCGGGCTGCGGATCGGCTGGATACGCGCCGACGAGTCGACCATCACCCGGCTGGCCACCGCCCGCGCGCCCCGGGATCTGGGCGCGCCGCCGCTGGAGCAGATCACCGCCGCCCTGCTGATGGAGCGGGCCGACGAGTTGATCGGCGAGCGCACCGGGCAACTCCGGGTCGGCCGGGCGGCGCTGACCGCGGCGTTGCGCGCCGAGCTGCCGCAATGGCGGTGGGTGCCGGGGACCGGCGGCCTGTCCCTGTGGGTGCAACTTCCCCGGCCGGTCTCCTCCCGGCTCAGCGCGCTGGCCGTGGACTTCGGGGTGGTGACCACCGCCGGCCCGCGGTTCGGGGTGAACGGAGCGTTCGAGCACTGGGCCCGGTTGCCGTACGTGCACGAGCCGGAGCGGTTGCGGCGGGCGGTGGCCGCGCTGGCCGGCGCCTACCGGGCGGTGACGGCCGGGGCGTCCGCGACGCGGGAACCGACGGTGATGGTCTGACGGGTCAGCCGGAGGAGGAGATGTAGTCGATCAACTGGTCGTGCTCGGTCTGCAACTCGTCGACCCGGAGCTTGACCACGTCACCGATCGAGACGATGCCGGCCAGCCGGCCGTTCACCGTCACCGGCATGTGCCGAAAACGCTTGTCGGTCATGGTGATCGCCAGCGTGCGGAGTTCGTCATCCGGCTCGCAGGTGAGCACGTCGGCCGTCATGAACCGGCGCACCGATGCGCTGAGCAGGTCGGGGCCGAGGGTGGCCAGCGCGCCGACCACGTCGCGTTCGCTCAGGATGCCGCCGATGGTGACGCCGTCGGCGCTGACCACCACCGCGCCGATCCGCTTGCCGTGCAACAGGGCGACGGCCTCGGCGATGGACGCGTCCGGGTCGATCGTGGCGACCTCGGTGCCCTTCTTGGTCAGAATGTCCTTCACCCGCATGGGAACCCCCAAGTGATTTCGGCGGCGTCGAATTCTGATAGGCCAGCGAGCCTACTCGATTCTGGACGGATTCAACGGTTGCCGGGCGCGCGGGTTCAGCAAAATGTCGGTGCCTGTTGGCTTTCTGGCGATTCTGTTCGGAT
>JBDHZW010000285.1:0-6833 GCA_039812105.1 Nakamurella sp. | reverse complement strand
GGCGGACAGCCCGGAACCGCCGTCGTAGACCACCACCGTCGAGTCGTCGGCGACACCGAGCCGGCGCAGCGCCCGCTGCAGGTCGGCCGGGTCGGGCAGCGGGTGCCGGCCACCCGGACCGGGCGGCCCCGCCAGATCCCGGTCCAGGTCCAGGAACCGGGCGCCCGGCAGACGTCCGGCCAGGTAGCCGGCCTCGTCGCTGCCGGCCAGCGACCACCGCACGTCCAGCAGGACCGGCGGCCCACCGGCGGCGAGCCGGTCGGCCAACTCGTCGGCGGTGATCAACGGGGACGGCTGTGGGGTCGGTCGGGTCGTGGTCATCGCCGACTATTGTGAAGGGCCGATGGAAAGTGGTTGCGCGCGCCCGGTGGGTGTGCCCGCCGGTCCCCCACCGACCCGCGAAGCACCCCGTTTCCATCGGCCCACCCGAGTAGGATCGCGAGCGCCAAGAAGGGGAACCCGAGCGTGAACGACCTGATCGACACGACCGAGATGTACCTGCGGACCGTCTTCGAACTGGAGGAAGAGGGCATCGTCCCGTTGCGGGCCCGGATCGCCGAGCGGCTGAACCAGAGCGGACCGACGGTGAGCCAGACGGTGGCCCGGATGCAGCGCGACGGTCTGCTGGTCGTGTCCGACGATCGCCATCTCGAGCTGACCGACCTGGGCCGGGATCGGGCCGTCTCGGTGATGCGCAAGCACCGGCTGGCCGAGCGGTTGCTGCTGGACGTGATCGGCCTGGACTGGCGGGACGTGCACGTCGAGGCCTGCCGCTGGGAGCACGTGATGAGCGAGCAGGTCGAGCAGCGCCTGGTCACCCTGCTGGGGCATCCGCGGACGTCCCCCTACGGCAATCCGATCCCGGGCCTGGATCATCTGGGCGAGTCGGGCCCGCCGGTCACCGAGACCCACCGCGACCTGATCGGCGCGGACGTCGCGGCCGGCCGGGGCGGCCGGTACGAGGTGCGCCGGATCATCGAGATCGTGCAGAACCAGCCGCAGGTGATGGACCGGCTGCACCGGGCCGGGGTGATGCCGGGCGCCGTCCTGGAGTTCGGGGTGCGCGGCGACGCGATGGTCGTCGTCGACGGCGCCATCACCACCGAACTGTCCCCGGACATCGCGCACGGCATCCACGTCCGCCCGGCCGCCTGATCCGCGCCGGCGCTCCGGCGGGAGGGGCTGATCGTGGACGACCTGTCGATCCCCGTGCTGGTGGTGATCCCGGTGCTGGCGGTGCTGGCGCCGGTCCTGGCCGCGGTCGTCGGCCGGGTGGTGCGGATCCCGCTGGTGGTCTTCGAGATCGTGCTCGGCATGCTGTTCGGGCCGCCGCTGCTGGGCTGGGTGACGCCGAACGCGACCACCGACAAGCTCTCCGACCTGGGCCTGTGCATGCTGTTCTTCCTGGCCGGCAACGAGATCGACTTCGGCCGGATCCGTGGCCGGCCGCTGAACCGGTCGATCGTCGGGTGGCTGTTCGCGCTGGCCGTCGGCGTCGGGGTGGCGTTGATACTGGCCCCCTCCCCGGCCGCGGCGATCTTCATCGGCATCGCGCTGACCAGCACCGCACTGGGCACGCTGATGCCGATCCTGCGGGACGCCGGCGAGCTGCGCACGCCGTTCGGCGCGGCGGTGATCGCGATCGGCGCGGTCGGCGAATTCGGCCCGCTGATCGCGATCTCGCTGTTCCTGTCCGGCCGGGCGCCGGGGCTGGCCACCGTCATCCTGCTGGGCTTCGTGGTGATCACCGCGGCCGCCATCTACCTGGCCAGCCGCGGCACCTACCCGCGACTGACCTCGTTGATCACGGCAACCCTGCACACCAGCGGCCAGTTCGCCGTCCGCCTGGTGCTGTGCCTGCTCCTGCTGCTGGTCGCGCTCAGCGTGCTGCTTGGACTGGACATGCTGATCGGCGCGTTCGCCGCCGGGGTGATCGCCAAACTGCTGCTCTCCGGCGCCGACCCGCACGACAAGGAGGCGATCGAGGGGAAGCTGGAGGCGGTCGGCTTCGGCTTCCTGGTGCCGATCTTCTTCATCAGCACCGGCCTGAACTTCGACCTCGACGCGCTGCTGGCCGAGCCCGCCACGCTGCTGCTGCTCCCGCTGTTCCTGGCGCTGCTGCTGCTCGTGCGCGGATCGTCCACGCTGTTCACCTCCCGAGGGCTGCCCTCGGCGGACCGGGCGGCGGTGCTGCTGCTCGGCGCCACCGGCCTGCCGATCATCGTGGCGGTGACCGACATCGGTGTGGAATCCGGCGATCTCGCCTCCGGCACGGCGGCCGCCCTGGTCGGTGCCGGGATGCTGTCGGTGCTGCTGTTGCCGCTGATCGGCCTGGCCCTGCACCGCCGCGCCCCCGACGGAACGGTCAAACCCGCCGACCGCGGCGTCCCCGAGATCGCCGAGGAGGGTTGACCGCCGGCGTCCGTACGCTGGAGCGGTGACCGCCGCCCCGGACCTGGGTGTCCGCATCCCCGAGACCCCGCGGGTCGGCGCGGTCAGCGCACCGCTGATCCCGGCCGCGGAGGCTGCGGCGTTGCTGGCCGGGCGACGGCTGGTGGTGCTCACCGGGGCGGGACTGTCCACCGATTCGGGCATCCCCGACTACCGCGGCCCCGACTCCCCGCCGCGCTCCCCCATGACCTACGACGAGTTCGTCTCCGGCCCGGTCGCGCAGCAGCGGTACTGGGCGCGCAGCCACATCGGCTGGCGCCGCCTGGGGTCGGCCGTGCCGAACGACGGGCACCGGGCGCTCGCCGGGTTGGAGGCCGCCGGGGTGCTGCGCGCCCTCATCACCCAGAACGTGGACGGTCTGCACCGCACCGCCGGCAGCCGGACGGTCATCGACCTGCACGGGCGCATCGACCGGGTGATCTGCCTGACCTGCGGCGACGTCTCCACCCGGCTCGAACTGCACGATCGGTTCGACGCCGCCAACCCCGAGTTCGCCGAGCACGCCGACGTGCGGACCGCACCGGACGGCGACGTCGAGCTCGAGGACACCGCCGGGTTCGTCCTGGTCGGGTGCCGGGTCTGCGGCGGCGTGCTCAAGCCGGACGTGGTCTTCTTCGGCGAGAACGTGCCCCGGCCCCGGGTCGACGCGGTCTACCGGGCGATGGAGTCCGGTGACGCGCTGCTGGTCGCCGGGTCGTCGTTGACGGTGATGTCCGGGCTGCGGTTCGTCCGGCACGCGGCCAAGCTCGGCTGGCCGATCGTCGTGGTCAACCGCGGCATCACCCGCGGCGACCCGCTGGCCGCGGGCCGGGTGGACGCCGGGTGCTCGGAGACGCTGACGGCGATCGCCGCGCTCCTTGCCCCTTGAAAGGCGGCGGCAGGTCCGGGGTTCGGTGCCCATCGACATCTGATGCGTGACTGGCTAGCATCAGATGCATGCGGACCACGATCGACCTCGACCCGCTGGTGCTGGCAGCGGTGAAGGAGCGACAGCGACGTGACGGGAAGACTCTGGGAGTGCTGGTGTCCGAACTGTTGAGCAAGGCGCTGGCCGACGAGACGTCTGAACCAACGGTCAACTTTCAGTGGCCGGTCAAATCGATGGGCATCCCGTTGATCGACCTCGAGGACAAGGAGGCTCTCTGGGATGTCCTGGATCGACGCGACTGATGTCGTACACGATTGATGCCAATGTCCTGATCTACGCCAGCAACGCCGACGCGCCCGAGCACGCTCGCGCGCAGACGATGGTGAGACGGATGGTCACGGGTCCGGAGTTGTCCGTTGCGCTGTGGCCGGTGCTGATGGGGTTCCTCCGGATCTCCACTCATCCACGGATCATGCCGATCCCGCTGACCATCGACGAGGCATCGACGGTCGTCGATCAGTTCGTGTCCGCGCCCTCGGTCCGGATTGCCGGCGACGCGCCGACCTTCTGGCCAAGCTTCCGGTCGCTCCGGATTTGTGCACCCATCCGCGGAAACGACGTGACGGATGCCGCGATCGTGGCGCTCATGCTCAGTAACGGCGTCTCGACGATCTACACCCGCGACCGTGGGTTCCGGCGGTTCGACGGGATCAAGGTCGTCGACCCCTTTGTCTGACCGGAAGAAAAGTGCGGTAGGCCGCACTTTTCTTCCGATCAACCGACCAATCACGCCCGGCGCAGCCGCGCCCGCACCTTCGCGTTCAGCCCCGTGCCGACGACCAGGTCGGCCGAGCCCAACCACTCGTCGGCCGCCCCGTCGCCCACGGACGCCTCGTTGACCGCGAGCACCTGCTCGGCCAGCCACGCCCACCGCCCGGCCACCGCCGCCGTCGCGACGGGATCGTCGGCCTCGACCCTCAACTGGATCCGGTCGGACACGTCCAGCCCCACGCTCTTGCGCAGGTCCTGCACGCCGCGGGCGACGTCCCGGACCAGACCGTCGGCGACCAGGTCGTCGTCCAGCGCGGTGTCCAGCGCGACGAACCCGCCGGAGCCGAGCAGGCCGACCGCGTCCGACGACGCGCCGGCCGCGGACAGCTCCAGGGTGTACTCGCCCTCGGCCAGCGGCACCCCGCCGCAGGTGACGCTGCCGTCGTCGGCGACCGTCCAGTCGCCGGCCTTGGCCGCCTTGATCACCTGCTGCACCTGCTTGCCCAGCCGCGGCCCGGCCGCCCGCGCGTTGACGGTGAGCCGGCGGGTGACCCGCTCGTCGTGCTCGGCCAACTCGGTGACGTCCACGGTCCGGACATTCACCTCGTCGGCCAGCAACGCGGCGAACGGGGTCAACGCCGCGGCGTCCCGCACCGCGACGGTCATCGACGCCAACGGCTGCCGCACCCGCAGCTTGCCGGCCTTGCGCACCGACAACGCCACCGACGCGACCTCGCGGACCTCGTCCATCGCGGCCACCAGCTCGGCGTCCAGCAGCAACTCGCCCGCGCCGGGCCAGTCCGTCAGGTGCACCGACCGGTCGCCGGTCAACCCGCGGTAGATGACCTCGGTGGTCAGCGGCAGCAGCGGCGCGGCCACCCGGCACAGCGCCTCCAGCACCGTGTGCAGGGTGTCGACGGCGTCCTTGTCGCCCTCCCAGAACCGCTGCCGGGACCGGCGGATGTACCAGTTGGTGAGCCCGTCCAGGTACACCCGCACCGACTGGCACGCCCCGGCCAGGTCGTAGACGTCCATCGCGGCGGTCACGTCGGCCGCCAGCTCGGCGGTCTTGGCCAGGATGTAGCGATCCAGCACGTCGGTGGAGTCGGTCCGCACCGAGCCGGCCACCCCGGCCGCGTTGGCGTACAGCGACAGGAACGACCAGGCGTTCCACAGCGGCAGCACCGCCTGCCGGACGCTGTCCCGGATGCCCTGCTCGGTGACGACGAGGTCGGCGCCGCGCAGGATCGGCGAGGACATCAGGAACCAGCGCATCGCGTCGGATCCGTCCCGCTCGAACACCTGCCCGACGTCCGGATAGTTGCGGCGGGACTTGCTCATCTTCTGCCCGTCGTCGCCGAGCACGATGCCGTGCGCCATGCAGGTGACGAACGACGGCCGGTCGAACAGGGCGGTGGCCAGCACGTGCAGCGTGTAGAACCAGCCGCGGGTCTGCCCGTTGTACTCGACGATGAAGTCGCCCGGGTAGTGGTGCTCAAACCACCCAGCATTTTCGAACGGGTAGTGCACCTGGGCGTACGGCATCGAGCCGGACTCGAACCAGCAGTCCAGCACCTCGGGCACCCGACGCATGGTGGAGCGGCCGGTCGGGTCGTCCGGGTTGGGCCGGGTCAGCTCGTCGATGTAGGGCCGGTGCAGGTCGGTCGGCCGCACGCCGAAGTCGCGTTCCAACTCGTCCAGCGACCCGTAGACGTCGACCCGCGGGTAGGCGGGGTCGTCCGAGGTCCACACCGGGATCGGTGAGCCCCAGAACCGGTTCCGGGAGATCGACCAGTCCCGGGCGCCCTCCAGCCACTTGCCGAACTGGCCGTCCTTGATGTGCGCGGGCACCCAGGTGATCTGCTGGTTCAGCTCCACCATCCGGTCCCGGAACCGGGTGACCGCGACGAACCAGGACGACACTGCCCGCTGGATCAGCGGGGTGTCGCAGCGCCAGCAGTGCGGGTACGGGTGCTCGTAGCTGTCCCGGCGCAGCAGCAGCCCGGCCGCCTTCAGGTCGGCGATGATCGGGATGTTGGCGTCCAGCACCTGAAAGCCCTCGTACGGCGGGACCAGGCCGGTGAACCGGCCCTGCGCGTCGACCGGGTTGACCACCTCGATGCCGGCGGCGTCGGTGACGGCCTTGTCCTCCTCGCCGAAGGCCGGCGCGATGTGCACGACGCCGGTGCCGTCCTCGGTGGTGACGTAGTCGGCGGTGAGCACCTGGTGCGCCCGCTCCCGACCGACGAAGAAGTCGAAGGGGGGCGCGTAGCGGGTGCCGACCAGCTGCGTGCCGGTGTACGCGGCCAGCACCTGCGGGTCCTCGCCCAGCTCACGCGCGTACGCGGCCAGCCGGGCGCGGGCGAGCAGGTACCGGCCGGCGGACGGCCCGGTCGACTCGACGACGACGTACTCGATGTCCGGGCCGACGGCGGCGGCCAGGTTGGACGGCAGCGTCCACGGGGTGGTCGTCCAGATCAGCGCGTTCACGCCGTCCAGGGCCGGGTCGTCCGAGCGCAGCCGCAGCGGCACGGTGACCGCCGGGTCCTGCCGGTTGCGGTAGGTGTCGTCCATCTTTGTCTCGGTGGCCGACAGCGGCGTCTCGCAGCGGAAGCAGTACCACAGCACCCGGTAGCCCTCGTAGATCAGGCCCTTGTCCCACAGCGTCTTGAAGGCCCACATGACGGACTCCATGTAGTCCAGGTCCAGGGTCTTGTAGTCGTTGGCGAAGTCGACCCAGCGG
>JBDHZW010000284.1:0-6836 GCA_039812105.1 Nakamurella sp. | reverse complement strand
TCGAGGCGTCGTCGAAGACGACGACCGGGGCCTTGCCGCCCAGTTCGAGGTGGGCGCGGGTCAGGTTCTTGGCCGCCGCGGTGGCCACCGCGATGCCGGCCCCGGTGGAGCCGGTGATCGACACCAAGGCGGGAGCCTTGTGCGAGGTCAGGGCCGCCCCGGTGTCCCGGTCGCCGCAGACCACGTTGACCACGCCCGGCGGGTAGAACTCTTGCAGCGCCTTGCCCATCCACACCGAGCTGGCCGGAGTGGTGTCGGACGGCTTGAGCACCACCGTGCACCCGGCGGCCAGGGCGGGGGCGATCTTCCAGACCGCCATCATCATCGGGTAGTTCCACGGAGCGACCTGCCCGACGACGCCGACCGGTTCCCGGCGGATCGAGGACGAGAAGCCGCGCATGTACTCGCCGGCGGACTTGCCCTCCAGCACCCGGGCGGCACCGGCGAAGAACCGGAGCTGGTCGACCATCGGTCCGATCTCCTCGGACCGGGTCAACGCGGTCGGCTTGCCCGTGTCCTGGACCTCGACCCCGACCAGCTCGTCGGCGTTGGCCTCGATGTGGTCGGCAAACTTCAGCAGCGCGGCCTGCCGCTCGCTCGGGGTGGCCCAGCGCCACGACTGGTACGCCTGCGTCGCTGCGCTGTAGGCCCGGTCGACGTCCTCCGCGCCGGACAGCGGCGACGTGGCGTACACCGCGCCGGTCGTCGGATCGATGATGTCCAGTGTCGAACCGCTCGCCGCCGGAACCGTTTCGCCATTGATGACGTTTTCCAACGCGATTTTGTCGCCCACGACCCTGCCCTTTCGTTGCGCCACGGAGAGAGCACGACCCTATCTCCGGCGCGCCGGGCCCGCTGAGGAGTCGGGCGCGGCACCGGGTCAGTCCGGCCAGGCCACCGCGATGAGCATCGGCTCCGGTTCCAGCGTCACCCCGAAGGCCGCCCGCACCCCGTCCCGGATGTGCGTGGCCAGGGCGAGCAGATCCGCCGTCGTGCCGCCCCGGTTGACCAGCGCGAGCGTGTGCTTGCCGGAGATCGCCACCCGTCCGCCGGGCCCGGCGAAGCCCTTGCCGAATCCGGCGCGTTCGATCAGCCAGGCCGCCGACAACTTCACCCGGCCCGACCTCGCCGGCTCGTCCGGCACCGGGTAGCGGGGGTAGCTGACGTCGTCGCCGAGCCGGTCCCGGATGGCCCGGTCGGCCGCCGCAAGCTGCTCGGCGGACAGGATCGGGTTGGTGAAGAAGGAGCCGACGCTGCGGGTGTCCGGGTCGGCGTCGTCGAGCACCATGCCCTTGGCCCGGCGCAGGCCGAGCACGGCGTCGCGCACCGCGGTGGGCGGGGCCGTGTCACCCGGCGTCACGCCGAGGGTGCGGGCCAGCTCGGCGTACTTGACCACGACCGGCCCCCGGGTCAGCCGCAGGGTGATATCGGTGATCACCCCGGAGTTGGTGCCGCGCAGCGTGGAGCTGCGGTAGCGCAGCCGCAGGTCGGCGGCCGGGGCGGGAAAGATCGTGCCGGACGGGCGGTCGAACAGCGTCACCGACTCGAGCACCTCGGCGATCTCGGTGCCGTAGGCACCGACGTTCTGCACCGGAGTGGCGCCGGCCGAGCCGGGGATGCCGGA
The DNA here is from genome assembly GCA_039812105.1 of Nakamurella sp. Lineage (GTDB taxonomy): Bacteria > Actinomycetota > Actinomycetes > Mycobacteriales > Nakamurellaceae > Nakamurella. The sequence goes on along the minus strand of JBDHZW010000284.1, from coordinate 5,212 downwards.
CAGCGGCGCCAGATCGCCGAACCCGTCCGCCGTCAGGGTCGCGACGACGTCGTCCCAGTTCTCGCCCGCCCCGATGGTCACCAGTGTGCCGTCGTGGTCGGACGGCGCCACCCGGATCCCCCGGATCGCGATACGGACCACCGGCACGTCGATCCCCGCGTCGGCGACGACCAGGTTCGACCCGCCGCCCAGCACCAGCACGCCGGAGCCGGACCGGTCGGCCGCCCCGACGAGGCGGCGGACCTCGTCCGCGGTGTGCGCCTCGGTCAACCCGGGGGCGGGGCCGCCCAGGCGCAGGGTCGTCAGGTCGGCGAGACGGACGGGTGTGGGCACCCGGACAGGGTAGGCAGTGAGCGGACACCACCGCGTCACCGGAACCTCACGAACGCGGCCTACCGTGGGAACGGCATGAATAGGTCCTATGAAAAGGAGCGCGCGGTGCGACGATCGCCTCGGCGTCGACGGGTCCGGTTGGCCGGCTGGATCGCGCTTGCCCTGACCACCCTGCTGGCGCTCACCGCCTGCGGGTCGCAGGGCGGTGACGTCGTGGTCACCGTCACCTCCACGGCCGGTGCCCCCGTCACCGTGTCCGGTCTGGATCAGTCGGCCGCGCCGAGCAGCGACTCCACCGCGCTGAACACCAAGGTGCGGGTCAGCTCGAAGCCCAAGTTCGGCTCCACCGACGTCGCGCCCAACGACCCGGTGACCGTCACGCTGTTCTCGGCGAAGATCAAGGACCTGACGGTGACCGGCGACGACGGCTCGAACGTCACGGGCACCATCTCGGAGGACAAGGCCACCTGGACACTGGCCCAGCACCTGGCCTACAACACGACGTACACCTTCAACGGCACCGCCACGGACGCGGACGGCAACGACAGCCCGTTCACCGGCACCCTGCAGACGGTCAAACCGGAGTCAACGGTCCGGGCTTCGTTCCAGATTCCCAGCGGGACCACGGTCGGCGTGGCCGCGCCGATCATCATCACCTTCGCCGAGGCGATCGGCGACAAGGCCGCCGCCCAGCAGACGTTCAAGCTGACGACCGACAAGGGCGACATCAAGGGTTCCTGGGGCTGGCTGCAGGACGAGGACATCCAGGGCACCGGGGTGAAGCAGTCGATCGTGCACTTCCGGCCGGCCGAGTTCTGGCCGGCCAACACCAACGTGCACGTCGAGGCGAACCTGGCCGGCGTCAACTACGGCAGCGGCAAGTGGGGACGTGAGGACATCTCGACCGACTTCACCATCGGCCGCAAGCAGGTGGTGCAGGCCGACGTCAACACCTTCCACATGGTGGTGCTGGTCGACGACCAGGTGGTGAAGAACTACCCGGTGTCCTACGGCAAGGAGTCGGTGCCCGGCCGGGCCACCGTCAGCGGCATCCACGTGGTGACCGAGAAGTTCCCGACGTTCTCGATGTGCAACCCGGACTTCGACTACTGCAACGTCGAGGAGAAGTGGGCGGTCCGGATCAACAACAACGGCGAGTTCATCCACGAGAACGCTCTGACCACGCCGTACCTGGGCAAGGAGAACGTCTCGCACGGCTGCGTCAACATGGGCGTCGGCGACGCCGAGGAGTACTACAACTCGGCCCTCTACGGCGACCCGGTGATCGTCACCAACACCGGTACCCAGATGAGTGAGAAGGACTACATCTACGACTGGATCTACTCCTTCGCCGACTGGCAGAAGCTCTCCGCCTTGTAGGGGACGCAACCGCCGGGCGTACGGTGGCGACAACATGGGCAGACACTCCGCGCGCTCGAACGCCGAAGGCATCGAGGGCATCGACGATGCGCCGGCCGCGCGCAACGGCAGCGGGTCGGCGATCCATCGGCTCGCGGCCATCTCGCTGCACACCTCGCCGCTGGCTCAGCCGGGCACCGGCGACGCGGGGGGGATGAACGTCTACATCGACCAGACCGCCCGGCGGCTGGCCGCTCGCGGGCTGGAGGTGGAGATCTTCACCCGGGCGACCTCGTCCGACCAGCCGCCGATCGTCGAGATGGCCCCCGGCGTGCTGGTGCGGCATATCGTCGCCGGCCCGTTCGAGGGGCTGGACAAGGAAGACCTGCCCGGCCAGTTGTGCTCGTTCGCGGCGGGGGTGATGCGGGCCGAGGCGCGGAACGCCCCGGGCCACTACGACGTGGTGCACTCCCATTACTGGCTGTCGGGTCAGGTCGGCTACCTGGCCAAGGACCGGTGGGGGGTGCCGCTGGTGCACTCCGCGCACACCCTGGCCAAGGTGAAGAACGCCGCCCTGGCCGCGGGCGACGACCCCGAGCCGCGGGGCCGGTTGATCGGCGAGGACCAGGTGGTGGCCGAGGCCGACCGGCTGATCGCCAACACTGCGGCCGAACGTCAGGACCTGATCGATCTCTACGCCGCCGAGCCGGGCCGGATCGAGGTCGTGCCGCCAGGCGTGGACACCGACGTGTTCAGCCCGGGTGACCGGGCCGCGGCCCGACGCGCCCTGGGGATCGACCCGGACGAGAAAGTCATCGTCTTCGCCGGCCGGATCCAACCGCTGAAGGGCCCGGACGTGGCGGTCCGGGCGGTCCATCGGTTGGCCGACCGATTCCCCGAACACCGTTGGCGGCTGGTCGTCGTCGGCGGTGCGTCCGGCACCGGACGGCGGCCCGGACACCGGCTGCACGAGCTGGTCGACCTGCTCGGCACCCGGGACACCATCGACTTCCGGCCGCCCATGCCGGCGGCCGAGCTCGCCGAGGTCTACCGGGCCGGCGACGTCGTCGCGGTGCCGAGCTACAACGAGTCCTTCGGCCTCGTCGCCGTCGAGGCGCAGGCCGCGGGAACCCCGGTGGTGGCGGCGGCGGTGGGCGGCTTGACCGTCGCGGTCGACGACCACGTCAGCGGCCTGCTCGTGGACGGGCACGATCCCGACCGGTGGGCGGATGCGCTGGCCGAGGTGGTGCTCGCGCCGTCGGTCCGGGACCGGCTGGCGGCCGGGGCCCGGCGACACGCGCTGCAGTTCTCCTGGGACGCCACGGCGGACGGGCTGCTCGCCGCCTACCGGGCCGCCCGCGCCGGGGCCCTGTCGTCGCGGGTGGTCGAGCGGTTCGACGCCGAACGGTTGATGCGGGTCGTCGGTCGCTGACGTGGCGCTGACCCCGGAGGAGATCGCGTCGGCACTGGCCGACCTCGGCGTGGACTTCGTCCGGCACGACGACGGTCTGGGCCAAGCGGCCCTGCTGGTCACTCTGCCGGGCGAGCGCCGGCACCGCACCCTGGTCTGGCTGGTGCTCGGTGCGCACCACGTGCTGGTCGAGTCGTTCGTCTGCCGCAAGCCGGACGAGAACGCCGAGCAGGTGTACCGGTTCCTGCTGCAGCGCAACGCCCAGCTGCGCTCGGTGGCGTATGCCCTCGATGCCGACGGGGACATTCACCTGGTCGGCCGGCTGGGCCGGGAAACCCTGACCGCCGACGAGCTGAACACCGTGCTGGGCGTCGTGCTGGCCACCTCGGACGCCGACTTCAACGCGATCCTGGAGCGCGGGTTCGCCTCGGCGATCCGGCGGGAGTGGGCCTGGCGAACCTCGACGGGGCAGTCGGTCGCCAACCTCACCCAGTTCCGGCATCTGATCGACGCGCTCCCCCCGGTCGCTGACGACGACGGTGACCGCCAGGCTCGGTGATGTCGGACCGGCGCTACCTGGCCTGCTGGTGGACGGCGACATGGAGTGCCGCCCGGTGTTCGTCGTCGCCGGGGTCGAAGCTCTTGAACATGATCGCTCGGACCTGTCGCGGGGTGACGCCGAAATGAGCCTTGAAACTCCTGCTGAACTGCGGTTGTGAACTGAATCCACAAAGCTCGGCGATCCGTGAGATTCGCAGGCCTGCGTGTGTCGGGTCGCGGAGGAGCCGGTAGGCATATTGCAGTCGCGCCTCCTGGATCATTGTCGCGGCACTTGGCCCGCCGGCCAGGTCGCGCGCCAGTTGGCGCGGTGAGATCGCAAGATGACCGGCCACGGAGTTGGCCGAGAGCTTGGGATCCAACAGGTTCTGGGCGACGAATCGCTCGGCCTGGCGGCGGCGTTGGTCCGATGTCGTCGTGGTCGCCCACGGACTGGCGGTGGCCACCGAGCGGATGACCAACTCGAGGATGCTCGCCGCGTACCGATCGATGCCGTCGGGGCTCGGCGGACGATCCGGGCCGGGGTTCACCCGCCCGACTGCCTGGGTCGTGGACCTGACGATATCCGCGTACCAGGACGGCCGGCCGGTCAGAAGGTCCAGGGTCCGCCGAATTGCATCATCGCTGACATGCAGAAGATCGCGTTCCACTTGAACCGCTGCCACTGAGCCGCGGTCGACCAGCCGAGCCTCCATGGCGCTGCTTGTCCACGTCAGTGCCAATGAATCCGGCTCGTGCTCCTCCCGTTTGCCGTCGGCGATGGTGACGTACCGACCGGAAGCCACGACGGCACTGATGAGCGACCGTCCGGAGCGCGGGGCGAATTCCACGATGTGTGGGTCGTCGACCTTGGCGAATCGGATGGTGGTGCGCAGACCCGTCCACGTGGTGAACATGGTCAGGTGCCCGGGGTGCGGGCTCGGGGCCGGGTGGATCGCCACGATCCCGGGCTCGGTGGCCATCCGCCGGCGCCGGTAGGCGTCGAACTGCCTGGGCGTCGGCAGCGCACGGGAGTCGTAGGCGGTGGTCGTGGTCGACAGATTCTGCGGGCCGCTCCCGCCGGCGGTGTCAACGCCGGTCGACCCGCGATCACGGCGAGCGACGAGTGAGCGCCACCCCGCCGCGGACGGGCTCTTTTCCTCCGGAGACATCAGCGCCATCTGACCCGGAGAATCAAGGCTGGATACCGCCATGCGCAGGAGCTGCTGGGGCAGTGCCGGTCGGCGATCGCTCCGTCGCAGGTCGGTCGGTCGCCACGTCGCGGGCTGCCATCGAACCGTCGCATGTGGCAGAGAGTAACGCTTTAGTGACGAAGCGGCTGGCCGCGAGGGCGTTCCGTCATCTGTTGACCCCCGTTCGGGGGTCAAGGGAAGCGTCGTGCGCCACTATCGACGACCACGCGCGGATCCTGGCCGGTCACCCGTACCTATCCTGCCGCTTTCATCGTAATTCTGATCGGCAGAGTGTTGATCATGAGGAAAGGTGCTCTGACCTGGGAAGATAGGTCTTGCTGAGGGACCAATCGAACCAGAACCAGGAGCACCTTTCCGA
>JBDHZW010000283.1:0-6878 GCA_039812105.1 Nakamurella sp. | reverse complement strand
CGGTCGCCCGGGGCGGCTCGGCGGCATCGGTTCCGGACAGATCGCGCAGCCGCCACGGGTCGGTGCGCCAGCCGGTCAGGGCGGCGACGAGGACCGCGACTATTCCCACCTGCACCGCGACCAACGGCCCGAACAGCAGGATCGGCACCCCCATGGCCGACCACCGGCCGTCGCCGACTCCGCCGTGCGCGACCGCCGCCAGCCCGGACAGCAGCAGCCCGGTCAGCACCGCTCCGAGGCCGGCCGCGGCCACCCGGTCGGCCCGGGTGACCAGCCGCCGGAGTCCCGGCCGGGCCACCAGGTAGCCGGCCAGCAACGGCAGGGCCAGGCAGGCCAGGCCCAGCATGGTGCGGCCGTCGTGCAGGGGGGCCGCGGCCAACAGCGGCACGGCGGGCAGGTCGGCGGTGGTGGTGACGAGCGGCGAGTAGGTGCCCGGCCCGATCTCGAATCCGGCCCCGGAGAGGTAACCCACCGCGGCCAGCACGGCGTTCGGCAGGTAGGCCAGGCCCAGCATGGTCAGTCCGAGCCCGTCCAGCGACGACGGCGCCGCCGCGGCGGCGATCTCGACGGCCGTCCCGAAGTGCAGGATCAGCCCGCAGGACAGCACCAGGGCGCCCGCGCCGATCAACGAGGTGGTGCCGACCAATCCGGCGCGAATCCCGACCCTGGCCCAGCCGGGCAGGGCCGAGACGCACCAGGCCGACCACGCGGAATCCCCGCGCAGCATCCCGGCGGCGGTGGCCACCAGCGCCAGCGCGAACGCCGTCCACACCCACCCGGCCGGCACGGCGTCCGGCGCCGAGTACCCCCGGGTGATCGCCGCGAACACCAGGCCGTACACCCCGGCCGTGGTCAGCACCGCCACGGTCTCCTGGTAGCGACCGACCGGCTGGAACCGGCCCCGGCGGGCCATGGTGAACAACAGCAGCACCGGGACCGCGGTGAGCAGCAGCGGCGGCAGGCTCAACGTGACCCCGCCGATGGCCACCGGCATGAGGTTGGCCAGCGCGAACGCGGTGACGCCGCCGCGCAGCGCGACCGCGGCGTCCGGCCCCGATGCCGGGGTGATCGCCCAGATCATCAGGGCCAGGCCGGCCGTCAGCAGGACGCCGGCGATCGCGACGGCGGCCCCGCGCACCGCGGCCGCGGCCGCCACCAATCCGGTGGCCGGCGGCGCCAGGTCGTCCGGAGCGTGGGGGGCCGGACGTTCGGGGGCCAGGTCGCGGAGCACGGGCCCACTGTCACATGCCGCGTCGGCGTCGGGGGCCAGGCACGCCGCACCGCCCGCGCTCGGGCCGACGGTCAGGCCGACGGTACCGACGGCCGGTCGGCGGCCGCACCCTCCGGACCGTGCAGCAGGAACGCCGTGGTGGCCCGCACGATGCTGTCGCCGGTCGGATCGACGAGCTGCGTCCCATCATTGCGGTGGTCGGCGGTGACGACTGGTACCGCAGGTGCGGCCGCGGATCCCGGGCGATGCCGGCGATGACGTCGGCGACGCCCTCCGGGGTCTCGCCACCGCCGAGCAATCCGGCCATGGTCGCGTTGTACCGGCCCAGCAGTTCGGCATACGGGTCGGCCGCGTCGACCGCACCGGTGCGGCCGCCGGCGTTGCGCAGGAACGCGGTCCGCACCGGACCCGGCTCGAGGATGCTGACGAAGACCCCGAAGGTGGACAGGACCGGGGCCAGCCCCTCCATCAGGCCCTCGACGGCGAACTTGCTGGCGTTGTAGGCGTCGCTGAACGGCATCGCGATGATGCCGTTGGAACTGGTCACGGTGACGATCCGGCCGGATCGTCGGGCCCGCATGCCGGGGATGACGGCGCGCGTCGTCCGGGCCACGCCGAGGTAGTTCAGCTCGATCGCGCCGCGCAACTCGTCGTCGTCGAGTTGCTCCAGGGTCCCCCGGTGACCGGCCCCGGCGTTGTTGACCAGCAGGTCCACCGCGCCGTGATCGGCCAGCACCCCATCGACACAGGCGGTGACGGACGCCGGGACGGTGACGTCCAGCGGACGGATCTCGATGCCGTCCGCGCCGGCCGCCAGGTCCTTCAGCGCCTCCGCGCGGTCCGGGGTGCGGGCGGTGCCGACGACCCGCCAGCCGTCGCCGGCCAGCGCGGCCACGGTGGCCAGCCCGATGCCGCTGGTGGCGCCCGTCACCAGGGCGATTCCGCGAGTCGTCACGCCGACCGACGGTAGGCCACCTGGGTCACCCGCGCGACCCGCCGGTCAGCTCGCTCCGGCGAGTACCGCCCGGAGTCGCTCGGCGAAGGCCTCCGGCTGGCCGGGGTGGCCGAACTCCGGCCCCGAGAACCCGCCGTGGTGGCTCGGGAACACGACCAGCGGCTCACCGAGGGCATCGGCCGTCGCCTGCGCGGCCCGCCAGGTCATGCCGTCCTTCGACTCGATCCCCGCAGCGATCACCACCCGGGTCCCGCCGGCACGGAGCGCGGTGAGGTCGGGCCGGTAGGCGGTGACCGGGTTCGAGACGCCGGACAGCATCGGATCGTCCCGGTTGCCGTCGTCGTCGGTGGGCAGGCCGAACGCGGCCGGGTCCGGCAGCGGGCGGCTCGCGTACTCGGACGTGAAGGGGCCCGGCCAGGACGTCAGGCCAATGAAGGCGGCCATCCCGTGGCCCCAGCCCTTGGCCCGGTAGGCGTCCTGGACGGCCCGCTCGGCGGCGAACGCCGCGTCGGCGTCCGGCAGCATCCCGATCAGCGGGGGCTCGTGCGCGACCACGGTGATGACGTCGTCCGGGAACGCGGCGACCAGGGCGAGCGCAGTGACGGCGCCGCCGCTGCTGGCGAACAACTCGACCGGACCGGTGCCGAGGGCGGCAATGAGCGCGTGCAGGTCCCGGGCCTGCCGCTCCGGGTCGTTGTCCCGGCGGCCGTCGGATCGGGTGCTGCGGCCCAGGCCGCGCGGGTCGTAGGCGACGCTGGTCCGTTCGGGCAGGTGACCGGCCAGGGTGCTGAATCCGGCGGCCGTCATCGGCTGGCCGATCATCAGCAGGACCGGCCGGCCGTCGCTGGCGGGCAGCGGGCCGTGCACGTCGTAGGTCAGCACGGCGTCGGGCAGCTCGAGGGTGCGGGTGTCGGTCACTGGTTTCCTTTCGGCGGGCTTGGGGACAGACCGCCCGGATCGACCGGATTCATCGCCGGGCCGGTTCAGCCGGGCCCGTCCTGGTCGGGTTGGTTCGTCGACTGCTCGGTCGACCCGGTGGGCACCGCGTCGTCGCGGCGGCCGGGCACGACGCGCGGCAGTTCCCGTTCGGCCGGGCCCTGGCGTTCGTCGGGCTGGACGGTGGCCGGGTCGACGGCTCGCTGCGGGCCGGTCGGGCGGTCGTCGTCCGGGGGCGGCGCCCAGCCCGCGTAGTACGCCACCGGCGGTGGGGCACCCCGTTCGGATGACCCGGGCTGCGCCCACGGAGCCGCGGCCGGGCCCGCCGGCGCGGGGAAGGACACCGGCCGGATCGGGCCGGTGTCCGGGTCCGAGGACGCCCGCCCGCCGACCGCCGCCGGTGGCTGTCCGGCGGTCCGGGGCGCGAACCGGGCGTCGGCGCCGACCACGAAGGCCGCGATCGCCACCACCGCCTGGATGATGCCGAAGATGGTCAGCAGCACCGCGCCCATGCCCTTGCTGACCTGCGCGGAGGTCAGCGCCTGCACCGGCCCGTCGGTGCCGAGCGAGATCAGGGCGCCCACCGCGCCGCCCACCGAGACGGCGGCCACGGCCAACCGGGACCGTTCGCTGCCGGGGATGAACGCGGCCAGCGCCAGCAGCCCGGCGACGAGCAGCAGGATCGGCACATAGGCCGGGCCTACCGCATACACCGACAGGGTGGCGTCGATCCGGCTGGACGTCAGTTCCGGCAGGAACCCGAAGACGAAGTTCAGCGCGCCCAACGCGGCGATGACGACGCCGAACGCCTTGGCCGGCTCCAGCACCGCCCGCGACCGGGCGGGCGCGGGCGCCGCCGGGCCCGACAGTGGCGCTCCGGGCGGCCAGCCGCCGGGCGGCGCCCCGTGATGGTCAGGGCCGGTCATGGCCAATTCTCCTCGCCCGCCCGCGAACGCGGGCCTCGATCGGGCACGTGCACCCGACCGAACCTACCCATGACCCGGGCTGCGAGGCCCGCTACCCGATCGCGGCGCGCAGCAGCCGGGCGGCCTCGGACGGGGTCTTGCCGACCTTGACGCCGACCGCCTCCAGGGCCTCCTTCTTGGCCTGGGCGGTGCCGGCCGAGCCGGACACGATCGCGCCGGCGTGACCCATGGTCTTGCCCTCCGGCGCGGTGAACCCGGCCACGTACCCGACCACCGGCTTGGTCACGTTGTCGGCGATGAACGCGGCCGCCCGCTCCTCCGCGTCCCCGCCGATCTCGCCGATCATCACGATCGCCTCGGTCTCCGGATCGGTCTCGAACGCGGCCAGGGCGTCGATGTGAGTGGTCCCGATGATCGGGTCACCGCCGATGCCGATGGCCGTGGAGAAGCCGAGATCCCGCAGCTCGTACATCATCTGGTAGGTCAGCGTGCCCGACTTGGACACCAGGCCGACCCTGCCCGGGCCGGTGATGTCGGCCGGGATGATGCCCGCGTTGGACTTGCCCGGGCTGATGATCCCCGGACAGTTCGGCCCGATGATCCGGGTCTCGTTGCCGGCCTGCACCGCGTACGCCCAGGCATACGCGGTGTCGTGCACCGGCACCCCCTCGGTGATCACCACCGCCAACCCGATCTTGGCGTCGATCGCCTCGATCATCGCGTCCTTGGTGAACGCCGGCGGCACGAACAACACGCTCACGTCCGCGCCGGTGGCGTCCATGGCCTCGGCCACCGAACCGAACACCGGCTGACTGCTGCCGTCGAAATCGACGCTGGTACCCGCCTTGCGGGCGTTCACCCCACCCACGATGTTCGTGCCGGAGGCCAGCATCCGGCGGGTGTGCTTGGACCCCTCGGACCCGGTCATGCCCTGCACGATGACCCGGGACTTCTCGGTCAGGAAGATCGCCATCGGATTCTCAGACTCCCGTGCTCGTGCTGTTCAGGGCGGCAAACGCCAGCTCGGCGGCCTTGTCGGCGCCCGCGTCCATCGTGTCGGCCTGGATCACCAACGGATGGTTCGCCTCGTTCAGGATCCGCCGACCCTCCTGCACGTTGTTCCCATCCAACCGCACCACCAGCGGCTTGGTCTCCTCGCTGCCGAGCATCTTCAACGCCCCGACGATGCCGTTGGCGACCGCGTCGCACGCGGTGATCCCACCGAACACGTTCACGAACACCGCCCGCACGTCCGGATCGGACAGGATGATGTGCAACCCGTTCGCCATCACCTCGGCGGACGCGCCGCCGCCGATGTCCAGGAAGTTCGCCGGCTTGACCCCACCGTGCGACTCGCCGGCGTAGGCCACCACGTCCAGGGTGGACATGACCAGGCCCGCGCCGTTGCCGATCACCCCGACCTGACCGTCCAGCTTGACGTAGTTCAGGCCCTTCTCCTTGGCCGCGACCTCCAACGGGTTCTCCGCGGCCGTGTCGGCCAACGCCGCATGCTCCGGATGCCGGAAGTCGGCGTTGGCGTCCAACGACACCTTGCCGTCCAACGCGACGACCTTCCCCTCGCCGTCCTTGACCAGCGGGTTCACCTCGACCAGGGTCGCGTCCTCACCGACGAACGTGTCCCACAACCCCACCAGCACCTGCTCGACCTGGTCGACCACGGCCGACGGGAACTTGCCGGCGGCCGCGATCTCCTTCGCCTTCGCCGCGTCCACCCCGGTCAACGCATTCACCGGAATGCGGGCCAGCGCGTCCGGCCGCTCCTCGGCCAGCTGCTCGATCTCCATGCCACCCTCCTTGGTGGCCATCGCCAGGAAGGTCCGGTTCGACCGGTCCAGCAGGTACGAAACGTAGTACTCCTCCGCGATCTCGCTGGCCGGGGTGATCAACACCTGACGGGTCACGTGCCCCTTGATGTCCAGACCCAGGATGTTCCCGGCGTGCGTGCGCACATCGTCCAGGGTGGCCGCGAACTTCACCCCACCGGCCTTGCCCCGGCCGCCGATCTTGACCTGGGACTTCACCATCACCGGCGTGCCCAACTCCTGCGCCGCGGCCACCGCCTCCTCCACCGTGCGCGCCACCTTGCCGGCCGGAGCCGGCACACCGTGCGCGACGAAGAGTTCCTTCGCCTGGTACTCGTACAGATCCACGTCGTCTCCCTCGCCGGGACGGTTGGTCGTGTGGTGGACCGGCGCGGACGTGAATAGCCCGGGCGCCGGAGACCGTCGCAGTCACCCTATCGACCGTGTCACGCCCGGCGGCGGGGTGTCGGTGAGACCTCTCCCACGTGATCGGGCCTTGATCGGACCGGCGTGGCAATGCCACCGCGCCGCGGAAACGGCCGTGCTGGGGCGGCGACGTAGGGTGTCGCCGTGGACGTCCGGGTCGGCGCTTACGCGGTCATCGTGCGGGACGGCGACGTGCTGTTGACGCACTGGAACGAGAACGGCCGGACCGGCTGGACGCTGCCCGGCGGCGGTCTGGAGGATTACGAGACCGCCGAGCAGGCCGTCGTTCGGGAGGTTCGCGAAGAGACCGGGTACGAGGCCGAGGTGCGGACGCTGCTCGGCGTGGACTCGTTGTTCCTGGAGCCGCAGCAGCGGGTCGTGCCGGACGCCGGACCGTTGCACGCGCTGCGGGTGGTCTACCTGGCCCGGGTCGTCGGCGGCGAGCTGACCCACGAGGTCGGCGGGTCGTCCGACGAGGCGCGCTGGGTGCCGCTGGACCGCGTCGGCGACCTGCCCACCCTGTCCCTGGTCCCGACCGCGATCGACATGCTGCTGCGCCGGCTGGCCGGCGGCCCGGGGCC
>JBDHZW010000282.1:0-6898 GCA_039812105.1 Nakamurella sp. | reverse complement strand
CCGCACGTCAGCGCGGCCAAGCGGGAGGCCGTGCAACGGGCGATCACCGAACTGGGTTACCGGCCCAACGCGATCGCCCGCCAGCTCACCACCCAGCGGACACATTCCGTCGGCCTGCTGATCAACGACCTGCGCAACCCGTGGTTCGTGGACTGCCTGGAGGGACTGACCGACGCGCTGAGCGAGCAGGGCTTCCGCTGCCTGCTGGCCGATGCCCGGGTCGACCGGGCCGCGGACGAGGGACTGCTGCGCGGCTTCCTGGAGATGCGGGTCGACGGCCTGGTGCTGGTCGGCACCATGCCGCTGACCCCGGCGATCGGTGACGCCGCCGCGGCGGTGCCGACGGTGGTCGCGGCCGGGCGGGACATCACCCTGCCCCGGGTCGACGTGGTGGCCAACGACGACGCCGTCGGCACCAGGCTGGCCGTGGAGCACCTGATCGGCCTGGGCCACCGGCGGATCGCCCACCTGGCCGGCTCGCACGGGGCCGTCGCCGAGCTGCGCCGCGAGGCCTACCGGGGCACGATGGCCGCGCACGACCTGGCCGGCGAGATCTGCATCGAGTCGGCCGACATGACCGAGGAGGGCGGCTACCGGGCCGCCGTCCGGTTGCTCGGCCGGCCCGACCGGCCGACCGGCATCGCCGCCGTCAACGACATCAGCTGCATCGGCGCGATGTCCGCGGCCCAGGAATTGGGGCTGCGTATCCCGCAGGACGTGTCCATGGTCGGCTACGACAACACCTCGCTCGCCCAGGTCCGTCATCTGTGGCTGACCAGCGTCGACAACGCCAGCAGCGACGTCGGCCGGCGCGCCGCCCGCGCCCTGCTGCGCCGGATGTCCGATCCGACCCGGCCGGCGTCCGAGGAGCTGATCCGTCCCACCCTACGAGTGCGTGGGTCGACCGCCGGACCTCCGCCGTGACACACCGGCCGGACGCTGGCTCCGGGCGGTCGGTTGCGAGTACCAAAGAAGGCATGGCTGCCCGTCCCAAGAAATCACCGCCGGCCGCGGTCGCTCCACCCACCCGGTCCGCCCCGACGCGTCAGCTGGAGATCGAGACCAAGCTCGAACTCGACCCCGAGGCACCGCTGCCGTCCCTGGCCAGGCGCAAGCGGCTGGCGGCGGTGGGCATCGCCGGCGTCGCCGACCCGGTGACCCATCATCTGGACGCGGTCTACTACGACACCGAGCGGCTGGACCTGCTCCGCTCCAAGATCACGCTGCGCCGCCGGACGGGCGGCCCGGACGCCGGTTGGCATCTGAAACTTCCCGCGGTGCAAGGCGCCCGGACCGAGGTGGGCCTGCCGCTCAGCGCGGGCGACGGGCACGAGGTGCCGGCCGAGATCGCCGAACTGGTCGTCGGCGCGGCCCGCGGCCGGCCCCTGGCGCCGGTCGCCCGGGTGCGCAACGAGCGCACCGTCCGGCATCTGCTGGACGGCGACGGCACGGCGCTGATCGAGGTCGCCGACGACCACGTCACCGGCGTCGCCCTGGCCGACGACCGGACCAGCCACTGGCGGGAGGTCGAGGCGGAGATCGTCAAGGGCACCCGGGAGCAGCTCGCCGCGACCGTCGAGGTGCTCGTCTCGGGCGGGGCCCGGCCGGCGGCCTCGCCGTCGAAGCTGGCCCGGACGCTCGGGTTTCGGCCGCCGGCGGCCCGCCGCGGCAAGTCGGCCGGGGACACTGTGATCGGCCATCTCGAGCGCCGGCGCGATCGGCTGATCACCGCCGACCGGGCCGTTCGGGAGGGCGACCTCGCCGCGGTCCAGGACGCCCGCACCATCGAACGCCGGATCGCCGCGGTGCTGACCGTCTTCGCGCCGTTGTTCGAGGGGCCAGCGGTGGCCGACCTGCGGGAGATGCTGCGCACCGCGGGATCGGTCCTCGACCCGGTCCGGGAGATCGAGACCAGCCGGAACCGGCTGGTGCAGCAGCTGTCCGAGGAGCCCGCACCGTTCCGGGACCGGGCCCGGACCCGGTTGGAGCAGTCCTGTGACCGGCGGATCGAGGCGGCGTCGGCGCGCGTGCGGTCCTGCTTCGACGGCGCCGACCACCTGTCGATGCTGCAGGCCCTCGACGACCTGGTCGCGGCGCCGCCATTGTCCAAGCGGGGGAATCGGGCGGCGCCGCGGGAACTGAGTGCCCTGCTGGCCGCGGGCTGGCGTCGGCTGCAGGAGCTGGCCGACGCCGCGCTCGCCGAGCCCACCCGCACGTCGCCGCTGCAGGAGGTCGGCGAATGGGCCACCACGATGCGGTTCGCGGCGGAATCGGCCGTCGGCGCCCTCGGCCCGGACGCGGCCGCGCTGGCCACCGCGCTGGAGGAGCTGCAGGAATCGGTCGAGGAACACCTGGACGCCCTCCAGGCGGCGCACCTGCTGGCCACCCTCGCCGCCGAGGAATCGACCGACGGCGTCGCCGGGTTCATCTTCGGCCGGCTGCATGCGGTCGAACAGAACCTGGCCCACGCGGCGATCGACGACTTCACCGACGCCTGGGACCGGATCGAGGACGGCGAGCTGGTGGCCGCGCTCGGGCGGTAGGGGCGCGCCCGGCCGCAGTGGGCTCGTGCTCAGTGGGTCAGCGAGACCTTCAGCAGCACGATCAGGAGCGCGACGCCGGCGACGATCACCCCGGACAGCAGCACCCGCAACCGGGACTTCTCGCTGCGCAGCCGGGCCGCCACCATCCCGGTCGAGGCGATCCGGCCGATGATGACGATCTCGGCGATCAGCACTGCCGTCGACATCTGCAACCGGGTGGCCTGGGAGATCCAGAGCAACAGCAGCGGCACCAGGGCCGTGGTCAGGATCGGCATGGATTCGCGGATCAATGCCCGCGGGTGCACGGACCCATCGCCGCCCAGGTACTCGGAGAACGCGTGGGCGATGAAGGTGCACAGCGCGGTTCCGATCACCACGACCATCGCGTGCCGGGCGTCCGTGTCCTCCTGGAACGGCACCAGGGCGGCCAGGATCAGGATGTTGCCGTAGACGTAGGCGGACAGCCGGCGCGACGCCTCGTGCTCGCCGAGCGGTTCGCCGCGCCGGTGGTACCAGGGACGGCCGTCCGAGTGGGCCGGCTCGGCGGGGCCCGGGCTCGCCGGGGAATCGCTCGTCACGACGGCCACCCCGAATTCCCGGCCCACTCGGCCGCCGCACGACGGACATCACTCATCGGCCGATTGTCCCCGGCGGCTCGGCGCCACCTACCATCAGGTCGTGCCCAGCACCCCGAGGCCTTCGTGAGCCAGACGCTCGTCACCTACCGGGCCCTGCTTTTCGTGGTCGCGTTGGTGTTCACCGTCGGTGGGATCGTGCTGCTGGTGCAGGGGCGGCAACGGCGCTGGAGCGGCGTGGCGATGACCGTCTGCTCGCTCAACCTGGTCGGTGGATTGCTGCTGTTGTTCATGGCTTTCGCCCTGCCTTGATGCCCGAGCACGACGATGCCCGAGCGCGATGGTCGCGCTCGGGCGTCGGGATTTCGGGTTCAGGCCTGGTGGACGACCGCGGTCTTGGGCAGGGTGTCCAGCTGCTGCTGGCTCAGCGGGTGCTGGTGGTAGCCGAAGTGCTCGGCACCGTCCGGGTTCGGGCTGTCGAAGTGCACGTCGGTCAGGTTCCAGGTGGTGTCGCCCATGGTGATGGTGAAGTCGCCGGTGTCCCGGATCATCGGGGCGATCGCGGTGATCTCGCCGTAGTAGCCGGCCGGGACGGTGTTGCTGACGCCGGTGCCGTAGGTGTGGCTCTCGGTCCAGGTGTGGCCGTACTTGGCGGTGACCGACAGGTTCACGATGTCCAGGATGTTGACACCGGCGGTCCCGCTGATCTCCAGGCTGTTGCTCTCGGAGACGGTGTCACCCTTGGTGGCGGACAGCACGGCCGGGTTGGTGCCGTTGTTCTCCTCGGTGACCAGCACGTGCTCCGGCCCGTCCACGTCGGCCTCCGACGTCGGGGTGAAGGTGCAATGGGCCGCGGTGTTCTCGCTGCAGAACTGCTTGAGGGTGTCGGCCTGGGCCTGGGCGTTGGCACCGGTGATGGTGTGCACGGTGCCGGGCGGATCGAGGATGGTGATGTTGGTTCCGTTGATGCTCACGCCGAACGGGCCGTCGACGCTGACCACGCCGGCGCTGGTGTTGCCGACCCCGTCGACGTCCAGGTGGACCTTGACCGTGCCGTCCTGCTTGCCCGACTGATCGGTCAGGTGGTACGTGATGTCGTCCGAGGTGTCCTGGGCGAAGAAGTACGTGACCTCGAAGTCCTGGTCGCCGATGCCGGGCTTGAGCACCTCGCCGACGTTCGGCCGGCCCTCGAAGCTGGTGTTGCCGTCGATCGCGGCCAGCGTGGCGCTGTCGCCGGACAGGTTGGTGAAGTGGAAACCGCGGGAGTACATGGCCTTGCCCACCTGGCCCTGGTCGGTGGTCTGCGCGGCGGCGGGCGCGGCGTGATCGGGGCTGTCGGCGAACGCGACCGCGGCCATCGAGCCGATGCCGCAGAACGCGGTGGTGGCCAGCAGCAGGGCGGCGGTCCTCTTGGCGATGCTCATGGTGCTTCTCCTTGCGAGAGTATGTGAGGCGGCCGGCTTCTCGGTCGTCATCCGGTGTTCTTCGGACACCATGAATACTGCCGCGCCGGGCACCGGACCTGGGTCGCCTGACCGGCCCATCTGCCGGTGGATACGCCGCTCCCCCGATCGGTGGACAGCCGGGCCGGCGAAACGACGAGGGGCCGGACGCAGCGGCGGGCGGCACCGTTTCGTGAAGAAGCCCGAGTCGCGGCACGCGACTCGGGTTTCCGTGGGCGGGCGGGGTCAGCGGCGGCCGCGGTCGGCGGCCAGCCGGTGCAGCACCGCGACCATGCGGTCGATCTCGTCGGTGGTGTTGTAGAACGCGATGGACGGGCGCACCGTGGCCTCCAGCCCGAACCGGCGCAGGATCGGCTGGGCACAATGATGCCCCGACCGCACCGCGATGCCCTTCTGGTTCAGGGCCGCGCCGACCTCCTCGGTGCGGTAGCCGTCCAGCACGAACGACAGCACGCTGGCCTTGTCCCGCGCCGTGCCGACCAGGTGCAGCCCGGGCACCGCCCGCATCCGCGGCGTCGCGTACTCCAGCAGCGAATGCTCGTACTGGGCAATGGTTTCCAGACCGACGCGGGTGACGTAGTCGAGGGCGCTGCCCAGCCCGACCGCGTCGGCGATGTTGCCGGTGCCCGCCTCGAACCGGGCCGGCGGATGCTGGAACACCGTCTTCTCGAACGTCACGTCGGCGATCATGTTGCCGCCGCCCTCCCACGGCGGCATCGACTCGAGCACCTCGGTTCGCCCGTAGAGCACACCGATGCCGGTCGGCCCGTAGATCTTGTGCCCGGAGAAGACGAAGAAGTCGGGGCCGAGGGTCTGCATGTCGACCCGAAGGTGCGGCACCGACTGTGCGCCGTCGATCAGCACGCACGCGCCGGCCCGGTGCGCCATCTCGACCACCGCGTCGACCGGCGTCACCGTGCCGAGAGCATTCGAGACCTGGGTGACGGAAACCAGTTTCGTCTTCTCGCAGAGCAGCCGGGACAGTCCTTCGAGCAGCAGCTGGCCGGAGTCGTCCACCGGGATGACCCGCAGCTTCGCCCCGGTCTCGGAGCACAGCTGTTGCCACGGAACGATGTTCGCGTGATGCTCCAGGTGCGAGACGATGATCTCGTCGCCGCGGTGGATGTGCGCCTTGCCCCAGCTCTTGGCGACCAGGTTGATCGCCTCGGTGGCGCCGCGGACGAAGACGATGTTCTTCTCCGACTCGGCCCCCAGGAACCGGGCGACGGTCTTGCGCGCCCCCTCGTAGGCGTCGGTGGATCGGGCGGCCAGCTCGTGCGCGGCCCGGTGGATGTTGGAGTTCTCGTGCCGGTAGAAGTGGGCCAGCCGGTCGATGACGGCCTGCGGCTTCTGGGTGGTCGCGGCGTTGTCGAACCAGACCAGCTGATGCCCGTTGACCCGTTCGGCCAGGATCGGGAAATCCCTTCGCACCAGACGGACGTCGAACGGCGGATGCGGGTCCGGGGCCAGCTCCGGCGCGCTGCCCCGCGCGGTGCCGTCCAACCGTTCGAGCGTCGGGTTCACCCGGTCGGCGAAGTAGAACGACGGCGACGAGCCCGTCGCCGGCGCCGACCCGGCGGTCGGCGGGTCGGGCAGCACGGTGAACGGGTCGGCCACCGGCGAGGCGAGATCCAGCCCGGGCACACCGATCTGGGCCGGGTCCAGCCCGTACGGGCTCGTCGCCGCCGCAACCAGGGTGTCCAGATCGCCGGCCGGTGCGCCGCGGTAGGGCGAGGACTCGGCCAGGAAGTAGTACGGCGTCGACGGGGTGGGCACCGGCGCGGGCGGGTCGGGCAGCGGGATCGGCGGCTGTGGCACGGACGGCAACGGCACCGACGGCAGCGGCGGCTCGGTCACCGACGACGCGTCGACGTCGGACGTCGACGGCATCCCCGGCGATTCGGTGCCCGCCGGAGATGTTGGGAGACCCGCCGGAGACGCTGACAGATCCGTCGGGGCGGGAATCGCCCCGGCCGAGTCGGCCGGCAGGCTCGGCACCGCCGGCGCCCCGGGCAACGACAGCCCCCCGGTCGGCACGAACGGGGCCGCCAGGGGGACCTGGCTGACCGCCTCGGTCGCGTCGACCGGCAGCCCGGGCGGCTTGACCCCGTCCGGCGTCGCCGGGGCGGCGGCCAGTCCCGACGGGGACGCACCCAAGCCGGTACCGGTGAGCAGCGCGGACGCCGTCGTGACGTCGGGCGGCCCGCCGGGCAACCCGGCGGCACCGACCACCTGATCGTTGGCCGGTACTCCGGGCATCCCCGCGGTCGGCAGCGGGGAGGCCAGCCCGGCGAGCGGCGGCAGCTGCTCGCCGCCG
>JBDHZW010000281.1:0-6901 GCA_039812105.1 Nakamurella sp. | reverse complement strand
GGCGAACCTCAGGGTGTAGTCCTCCAGGGTTTCCTTGCTGGCGTCCATCCCGTGGAAGTCCTCGTGGGTGGCCGGCACCGTCGGCGGAGCGTCGGGTTCGCCGGCCGCGAGGTCGGGCGGCAGGACTTTTCGTTCGATCTCGGTCACCGGAAGCCTCCCGGACGGTGGGGTGATGGACCGACCGAGGGCGGCGCGGCGTCGTCGGCGACGCGGGCGACGACGGCCGGAACGAAGCGCGGAGCGGTGGGCGCTCGTCGGGGAAACGCTAGGCCCGCCGCGTTACCGGATGATTTCGCTGCGTGAACTTCGCGCGCCGGCTGGGCATCCCCTCTTCGAGTCGATCATGCAGGACACGCCCTTATCGATTCGACATAAGGGCGTGTCCTGCTTGATCAACACGGGTTGACCGGCGCGGTTTCTCATCGCGGTCAGCGGGGCGATCGCGCTCACCCGGTTCACCGAGCCCGCTCCGGCGACACCCGGATCCGGTCAGGCCCGGCGGGCCGGCAGCGGGTCGTCGGGACGCAGCAGTCCGGAGCGGTAGGCCACCGCCACCGCCTGCGCCCGGTCCCGCAGGCCGAGCTTGGCGAAGATCCGGCCGACGTGCGTCTTGGTGGTGCCCTCGCCGACCACCAGGTAGTCGGCGATCTCGCCGTTGGACAGCCCGTGCGCCATCAGCACCAGCACCTCCCGTTCGCGTCGGGTCAACGCGAGCACCTCGGCCCGCCCGGGCAGCACGGACGGTGGGTGGGAGGCGAACTCGTCGATCAACTGCCGGGCCACCGCCGGGTCCAGCCAGCCCTCGCCGGAGGCCACCGCGCGGACCGCGGCCACCAGCTCGGTCGGCGCCGCGTCCTTGAGCACGAACCCGGTGGCCCCCGCCCGCAACGCCGCGTACACCGCCTCATCGACGTGGAACGTGGTGAGCACCAACACCTTCGGCACGTTGCCGATGCGGTGCGGGTCGCCGACGATCCGCCGGGTCAGCTCGACGCCGTCCATCACCGGCATGCGGACGTCGGCGATTACCACGTCGGGCTGCCGGCGGCGGACCAGGTCGACCACCCCGGGTTCGCCCTCGACGTCGGCGATCACCTCGATGTCCGGCTCGCCGGCCAGCAGCAGGGCGATGCCGGACCGCACGATGGGTTCGTCGTCGACGACGACGACCCGGATCACCCGTCCCCTCCGGCGACCAGGTCGGCCGACACCGGCCGCCCGGACCCGGCCTGCTCGGGCAGCCGGGCGGCGGACGACACCGGCAGCCGGGCGGCCACCCGGAACCCGCCGCCGTCGGTGGGTCCGGCGGAGAAGTCCCCGGCGGCGATGGCGACCCGCTCCCGCAGCCCGACCAGGCCGTGCCCGCCGGGCGAGGCCGGACCGTCCGTCCGCACGCCCACCCCGTCGTCCTCGACCGCGACGGTCACCTTCTCCGGTTCCCACTCGATCGTCACCACCACCCGGCTGCCGGCCCCGCGGTGCTTGGTGACGTTGGTGATCGCCTCCTGCACGAGCCGGTAGGCGGCCAGGTCCACGCTCGCGTCCAGACGCTGGGGAACGCCGCTGACCTCCAGGGTCACCGACACCCCGGAGCTGCGGGCGGCATCGAGAATCTGCCCGATCTGGCTCAGCCCGGGCACCAGCGCGTCGCCTCGGTCGGCGGCGGCGTCGTTCTCGCGGAGCAGGGCCAGCAGCCGCCGCAGCTCGCTCATGGCCTGCTGACCGGCGGTCTCGATGGTGGCCAGCGATTCGGCGGCCCGGTCGGGATCGGTGCGGACCACCCGCTGCGCCCCGGCCGCGTGCAGCACCATGATGGTGACCGAATGGGCGACGATGTCGTGCAGTTCGCGGGCGATGCGCAGCCGCTCCACCGACACCGCCTGCTCGGCCAGCTCCTGCTGCCGCTGCACCTCCAGCGCGTGCAGGGCCTGGATCTGCGCCAACCTCCGCTGATGCCGGCCCAGCCAGAAGCCGAACCCCCAGGCCATCAGGAAGCCGGCGGTGTAGAAGATCGCCGACCCGACGGCCGAGGTCAACTTGCCCTCGGGTGAGGCCTGGGCGACGGCCCGCCCGGTCAACAGCCCGATCGTCACGACCGAGGCGGCCAGGCAGCTCAGGGAGATCCGCGGCGGCCGCAGCTGGGCGACTCCGGCCAGCGCGACCAGCGGCACCAGGAACGGCACGTAGTAGTCGGTGACCAGCAGCGGCGGGACCGACATCACGACGGTCGCCGCGAACACCGGGACCGGCGCCCGCCAGCGCATGGTCAGCAGGGCGACCCCGGCGGCCGAGTACACGACGATGGCGACCCGCTCGGCGGCCGTCACCCCGTCCACCCGCAGCAGCCGGGAGAAAACCAGCAGGTCGACCAGCAGGACGACGGGCAGCACGATCAGGTCGGCGCGGTGGAACCACGACCGGGGTCCGGGATTCCCGCCGATTCCATCGGTGGATTCATCCATCGGCACGACCCGTCAGCACAGCCACCAGAAGATAGTGCACCAGTCGGCCGGTGCACCCTGGACCGTCCGGGCGACGACCGGGCTCGGCGGCAGGCGGGACGGGGCGGGATGGGCGACCATCGGTCCGCGTCCGCTCAGCGGACCACCCAACGCGGCCGGCCAGGCTCGGTCGAGCGGCGGTGACGCCACCCACCGGCCGATCGGGCCGTCCACCTGCGCGGCCATCCGTCCTCCCTCGCGCCGGCGTCTCGCCGCCAGTCGCGCACCCCTCGCCCGCGACTGCCGGCGTTGGCGACCCGATCGACCGGACGGCACGACGCACCGTGTGCTCGCCAAACGACCATGAGTCTTCTCGTCCGGCGGCCGGGACGCGTCGGCCTGGGTGGCGAAGTCGACGGTCTGTCCGGGGGGAGACCCGCATCCGGCGGGTATGCCTTGGGTGATACGCCATTCGGGTGATTCGGCGCTCAGCCGCTGGGCCCGAATCGCTCGACCCGCACGTCCGCCGACCCGCAGCCCAGGTCCACCAGCAGCCGGCTGGCGAACTCGGCGAACCCGGCGGAGCCGCAGACGAACGTCGTCTCGTGGCAGGTCGCCAGCGGGCGCAACTCGTCGGTGGACAGCCGCCCGGCCGGGCGGTCGCCGTGCGCGGCCCGGCTCAGCGCGATGAGCGCGCCCGCGTCGGCGAGTTCGTCGGGGAACGGCAGGTCGGCCAGGGTGCGCGCGGACACCGCGAGCTGCAATAGGTCCGGCCGGCCCAGCGCCCGGGCGTGCCGGAGCATGGCGACCAGCGGCACCGCACCGCTGCCGCCGGCCACGCCGACCGCCGGCATCGCCGCGTCCCAGACGAACCAGCCGCCGATCGGCCCGCGCACCTCCAGCTCGTCGCCGGGTGCGACCTCGTCGGCCAGGAACGGCGACACCTCGCCGTCCGGGATCCGCTCCACCCAGAGTTCGACCATCGGGTCGGACGGCGGGGAGGCCACCGAGTACGACCGCTGGGCGGTGTAGCCGTCCGGGGCACGCAGCCGCACGACGTAGTGCTGACCGGGCAGGTGGTCGATCCGGTCCTTGACGTCCAGCCGCAGGATCACCGCGTGCTCGGTCGGATGCGCCACGTCGGCGACGGTCGCGGTGGTCCACCGGCCGGTGGGAGCGGGCGCGAACGCCGGCACCGCGCCGCCGGGCGCCATCGTCGAACCGGCCGGGAGCAGTTGGTCAGTCACCCTGGTACCGCTGTTCCAGCCAGGGGTCGCCGCGGTCGTGGTAGCCGTTGCGCTCCCAGAAGCCCTGCTGGTCGTGGTCGAGCAGGGTGATCCGGGTGATCCACTTGGCCGACTTCCAGAAGTACAGGTGCGGCACCAGCAGCCGGACCGGGCCACCGTGGTCGCGGGGTAACGGCTTGCCCTCGTGAGCCCAGACGATCCACGCCTTCCCGCCGCTGACGTCGGCCAGCGGCAGGTTGGTGGTGTACCCGGTGGTCGAGGTGGCCAGCACGAAACTCGCCTCCGGCTTCGGCACCGCCGCCGCCAGCAGGGTGTCCACACCGACCCCGTCGAAGTTCGTGCCGAGCTTGGACCACGTGGTGACGCAATGGATGTCGCCCTCGTAGCGGGACGGCGGCAGCGCGTGTGCCTGCGCCCAGGTCCATGTCGTCGGGTGGTCGACCAGGCCGTCGACGGTGATCGTCCACCGTTCCGGGTCGACGCGCGGGGTGACCTCGGCGGTGAGCACCGGCCAGTCGGCGCCGACGTCGTACTGGCCCGGCGGCAGCCGCGGGTCGCGGCGCCGGGTCCCGGTGAAGCCACGGGTGAATGTCGCCAACGGTGGCCTCCGCACTGGTTCGCTGGATTTGTTTGATCGATTGAATCATCCCGGCCGGTTCAGCGGGGCTTGATGTGTGGGGCCAGTACCGGGCAGGCCGCGCAGTCCAGCGCCGGATCGACGTTCGCCGGTGCCGGGCCGGCATCCGGGCGACGGATGGTGGCCAGGGCCAGCAGGCCGCCGGCCACGCACAGCCCGGCGGCGATCAACACCGCCCGGTGGAAACCGGACGACATCATGGCCGGGTCGGCGTAGGCGCCCGGAGTCAACCCGGCCAGCGCCGGCAGCACCGCGACCGCGATCAGCCCGGCCACCCGGGCGACGTCGTTGTTGATCGCCGAGGCCACCCCGGCCTGGTGGTCGGGGGCGGCGGCGAGCACGGTCGAGGTCAGCGGCGCGACGGTGAACGACAGGCCGAGCCCGAACAGCAGCATCGGCCCGATCACCGCGCTCAGGAAGGTGGCCCCGGCGTCGACCCGGGACAGCCACGCCATCGCCACGCCGGCCACGATCGGGCCGATGGTCATCGGGATGCGTGGCCCGATCCGGTTGGCCAACCGTCCCATCCGCGCGGACAGCAGCAGCATGACGACGGTGATCGGCAGCGTCGCCGCCCCGGCGGCGACCGGGCTGAACCCAGCCACCAGCTGCAACTGCACGGGCAGCAGGAACAGGGCGCCGGCCAGCGCCGCGTACACCGCGAAGGTGACCAGGTTGGCGGCGGTGAACTGCCGGTCCCGGAACAGCTCCAGCGGCAGCAGCGGTTCGGCGGTGCGCCGTTCGACCACCACGAACGCGACGAGCAGGGCGATTCCGCCGGCGGTGACGGCGACGACGAGCGGGCGCCAGCCGGTGGCCGGGCCCTCGGTGAGGCCGAAGACCAGCCCGCCGAGGCCGACCGAGGCCAGGATCGCGCCGGGCACGTCGAGCCGGCCGGTCGCCAGTTCGTCCCGGGACTCGGGCACGTACCGATGGGCCAACGCGATCACCACGACCGCGATCGGCAGGTTGATCAGGAACACCAGCCGCCAACCCCAGGGCGCGACCCCGACCAGCAGCCCGCCGACGATCGGCCCGATCGCGGTGGCCACGCCGCCCAGCCCGGACCAGGCGCCGACCGCGGTCGACCGGTCGTCCCGGCGGAACGAGGCCTGCAGGATGGCCAGCGAGCCGGGGGTGAGCAGCGCCGCGCCGGCCCCCTGCAGCGCACGCATGGCGATCAGCACGCCGGTGGTCGGCGCGACCGCGCAGCCCATCGAGGCGAGGGTGAACCAGATGACGCCGAGCTGGAAGATGCGCCGGCGGCCCATCCGGTCGCCGAGCGATCCGCCGAGCAGCAGCAGGCCGGACAGGGTCAACGTGTACGCGTTGAGCGTCCACTGCAGCGCGGTGAGCCCACCGCCGAGATCCTCGCCGATCCGCGGCAGCGCGACGTTGACCACGGTGCCGTCCAGCTGGGCCAGCCCGCTGCCGAGCACGGTCGCGGCGAGCACCCACTTGCCCCGGGCGGAGGCGTAGGCCAGCGGCGCGCCCGGCGGAGAGGGTGTGCTCATGTCCGCTCCCTCCGGTCGACGTCCGGCCCTCAGTGTGCGCCCCGCCCCTCCCGCGCGGATCAACTACGGCCGCGCGGATGAAACCGCAGGAAATGTGAACCGTGGGACGGGAGTCAACGACTTCATCCGCGCGGGCGGCCGAGGCGGGCGGGCGGCCGGGGCGGAGGGCGGCCCCACCCGCGCCCGAGGTGCGTAGGGTCGGGGCCCATGGGCCGCACGGACGAGGCGTCGCTGCTGATCCACGCTCCCGCCGAACGGGTCTGGGCGGCGTTCGTCGACCCCGGGTCGCTGACGGCCTGGCTGCCGCCGACCGGAATGACCGGCCGGGTCGAGCATTTCGACCCACGGCCGGGCGGCACCTACCGGATCGTGCTGACCTACCGCGACCCCGGCGCCGGGAAGTCGACCGACGACTCCGATGTCGTCGAGGGCCGGTTCGTCGAGGTGCTCGCCGGCCGCCGGCTCGTCCAGGCGGTCGACTTCGTCTCCGACGACCCCGACGTCGCCGGCACCATGATGATGACCTGGGCGCTCACGCCCCGCGACGGAGCGACCCTGGTGACGTTCCGCGCCGACGACGTCCCACCGGGCGTCGGCGCGCTCGACCACGCGCAGGGCCTCACGGACTCGCTGGTCGGCTTGGCCCGCCACCTGGCCCGATCGGCCCGCTGATTTCGCCCGGGGCGAACCGTCGAGGATCCGGGGAACAAACCCACGCTCAAGAGCCTTGAGTGCTTCAGACTCAACTCTTGAAGGGTGCTCTACATGACTGATATCCGCCGCCTGCCGGTGCTGTCCCTGTCCGACGTCGTGGTGCTGCCCGGCATGGTCGTGCCGATCGAGCTGGACGAACCGGCGAAGGCCGCCATCGATGCCGCCCAGTCCGCGGCTCAGGACTCCGGCGCGAAGGGCGAGCTGCTGCTGGCTCCCCGGCTGACCGACCGGTACGCCACGTTCGGCGTCGTCGCCACTATCGAGCAGGTCGGCCGGCTGGCCGGCGGCGCGCCGGCCGCGGTGCTGCGCGCCGGGCAGCGGGCCCGCATCGGCACCGGCGTGTCCGGG
>JBDHZW010000280.1:0-6909 GCA_039812105.1 Nakamurella sp. | reverse complement strand
GGCGTGATCATCGTGGTGCGGCCCGCGACGTCGACCTCTGCGGCGACCTACTCGACCAGCGGCTCGTCGGAGCTGGCCTCCACCGGCGAAAATGTGGACCGCGGGCTCCTCGTCGCCGCCGCGCTGTTGGCCGCCGGCGCCTCGCTGATAGCGGCCAGCCGGGTGGGCCGCCGCGGCCGCCACCAGTAGGGCCGTTCTCGGCGCGCCGAGCGCGGCCGGCCACTCGCTCCCAGGTAGCGTTCTGGACAATTGTTCGTCGCCTAGACGCGGGAGGTTGGGGTGCGCGTGCTCGGCGTCGACCCCGGACTCACCCGGTGCGGCATCGGCGTCATCGACGGCGGTCCGGGAATGGCTCCGCGGGCGGTCGAGGTCGTGGTGGTCCGCACCCCGTCCGATGCCGAGCTGGCCCAACGGCTGCTGCAGATCGCCGAACGGGTCGAGGCGATGATGGACCGCCACCGGCCGGACACCGTGGCCATCGAGCGGGTGTTCAGCCAGCACAACGTGCGCACGGTGATGGGCACCGCCCAGGCGTCCGGGGTGGTCGCCCTGGCCGCCGCGCGGCGCGGCATCCCGGTGGCCTGGCACACCCCCAGCGAGGTGAAGGCGGCCGTCTCCGGGCACGGCAACGCGGACAAGGCGCAGGTCACGGCCATGATCACCCGCCTGCTGAAGCTGCCGGAGGCGCCCAAACCGGCCGACGCCGCCGATGCGCTGGCGCTGGCACTGTGTCACCTGTGGCGCTCGCCCATGCAGTCCAGGATGGCGGCCGCGGCCCGGTCGGCGCCGGCACTGTCGGTGCCCGGCGCGAGGATGGGCCGGTGATCAGTTCCGTCCGCGGCGAGGTGCTCGCCGTCCACCTGGACCACGCGGTCATCGAGGTCGGCGGGGTCGGCCTGGCCGTCCGCACCACCCCGGCCACGCTGGCCGAACTGCGCCGGGGCGAGCAGGCCCGGCTCTGGACCACCCTGGTCGTCCGGGAGGACTCGCTCACCCTGTTCGGCTTCACCACCACCTCCGGCAAGGAGCTGTTCGAGCTGGTCCAGTCCGTGTCCGGGGTCGGGCCGAAGATCGCGCTGGCGCTGCTCGCCGTCCTCGACCCCGACGACCTGCGCCGGGCGCTGTCCACCGGCGACACCGCCGCCCTGTGCCGGGCCCCCGGGATCGGCAAGAAGAGCGCCGAGCGACTCGTGCTCGAACTCAAGGACAAGGTCGGGCCGGTCGCCACCACCCAGGCCGGCCCGTCGGCGACGGTCAACGGATCGGCCGGGTCGACCGCCTGGCGCCCGCAGGTCACCGATGCCCTGGTCGGCCTCGGTTTCACCGCCAAGCAGGCCGACGACGCGGTGGTCGCGGTCGCCGCCCAGGAGGACGCCGCGGTGACCGGCGGCGACGTCGGGGTGCTGCTGCGGCGCTCGCTGGCCCTGCTGGGACGGAACAAATGAGCCCCGAGGACGACGACGACCTGGTCGCGCCGACCCAGGTGCCCGGTGACTCCGACGTCGAGGCGTCGCTGCGGCCCAAGTCGCTGCGCGAGTTCGTCGGCCAGGAAAAGGTCCGGGAACAGCTGGAACTGGTGCTCGCCGGGGCCAAGCTCCGCGGCACCCCGCCCGACCACGTGCTGCTCGCCGGGCCGCCCGGACTGGGCAAGACGTCGCTGTCCATGATCATCGCCGCGGAACTGGGGGCCGCCCTGCGGCTGACCTCCGGCCCGGCGCTGGAACGGGCCGGCGACCTGGCCGCGATCCTGTCCAACCTGGTCGAGGGCGACGTGCTGTTCATCGACGAGATCCACCGCATCGCCCGGCCGGCCGAGGAGATGCTGTACCTGGCGATGGAGGACTTCCGGGTCGACGTCATGGTCGGCAAGGGTCCCGGCGCGACGTCGATCCCGCTGGACATCGCGCCGTTCACCCTGGTCGGCGCGACCACCCGGTCCGGGCAGCTGACCGGGCCGCTGCGGGACCGGTTCGGGTTCACCGCGCACATGGAGTTCTACTCGGCCGACGAGCTGACCACGGTGATCAGCCGAAGCGCGGTGATCCTGGGCATCGACCTGCGTCCCGACGGCGCCGCCGAGATCGCCCGCCGCTCCCGGGGCACCCCCCGCATCGCCAACCGGCTGCTACGCCGGGTCCGCGACTACGCCCAGGTGCGGGCGGACGGCTCGGTCACCCGGGACGTCGCCCGGGCGGCACTGGCCGTCTACGACGTGGACGAGCTGGGCCTGGACCGGCTGGACCGGTCCGTGCTGGGGGTGTTGTGCCGCTCCTTCGGCGGCGGCCCGGTCGGGTTGACCACTCTCGCCGTCGCGGTGGGGGAGGAGCCGACCACCGTGGAGGAGGTGTGCGAGCCGTTCCTGGTCCGGGTCGGCATGCTCGCCCGCACCCCGCGGGGCCGGGTGGCGACGCCCGCGGCCTGGGACCACCTGGGGCTCGCGCAGCTGCAGGAGGACACGCGGTCCGCGGAGGCCACCCTGTTCGACGGGCTCTGATCCGCCGCGGGTTCGCCGGCCTCGTCGGCACCGGGTGAGTCCGGACGCGGGCCGGTAGGACAGGATCTGTTCGTGTTGCACTTCTCCGAGACGATGGAGTGGGTCGCCCGCGGCTTCGAGATCCTCGGCGCCCTCGTGCTCGTGGTCGGGATCGTCTGGTGCGCGGGCCTGTCGATCGGTGTGTGGCGGCGGACCGGGGACGGCGAGCACGCCTATCGCGCGCTGCGCCGATCGATCGGCGCGGTGCTGCTGCTGGGCCTGGAAGTGCTGGTGGCGGCCGATCTCGTGCACACCGTCGCGGTCGAGCCGAGCCTGCAGAACGTCGGGGTGCTGGGCCTTATCGTGATCATCCGGACCGTGCTCAGCTTCTCGTTGGAGATCGAGATCGAGGGAGTGCTCCCGTGGCGGCGGGCGGCCACCACCGGGGTCGAGCACATCATGCGGGCGGCCAGGTCCGCCCGCCCGCCGACCGTGGGCCCCACCGACGAAGCCTGAGCCGCCTCGCGTCGAGCACCGGGACCTACTTGCCCTGTCCGGTATCGTGACCGCTACCGACCAGGCATTCCTTGCGCCCGGTCAGCGGCAGGGGAACCACCGGCCGCCGCGCCTCGTTCACTGCGCGGACGACGACAACTGAACGCGTCAGGCTGCGACCCGGCCCGGCGCGGAACTCAGCAGCAACGGGTCGCCGACGAGATGTCACGGGAAGCCGGGACGAGGAGAGTCTGATCCATGGAAAGCATGCTGTTACCGATCCTGATGTTCGCCGCCCTCGGCGCGCTGATGTTCTTCAGCATGAGGAAGCAGAAGCGGCAGGCCGCCACGGTCAAGCAGATGCAGGACTCGCTGGTGCCGGGTGCCAGGGTGATGACCACCTCCGGCCTGCACGGCACGGTCACCGCCGTCGCCGACGACACCATCGAGCTGGAGATCGCCCCGGGCATGCGCACCACCTGGGTGCGGGCGGCCGTCCGTGAGGTCGTCGTCCCCGGACCCACCGACGAGACCTACTACGAGGACGAGGACTCCACGCCGGAGATCGTCGACGCCGACCCGGAACCGGGCAGCAACAACGGCGGCGTCAACATCCGCAAGTCCAACGACCTGAACTAGGCTTCCCGATGCCCCGGCCCCATCAGGGGACGGGGCATCATCGTGTGGGCGTGACGATCGCCCGCCACTGCCGCCGGTCTCGGCCCGACCGGAGCGCTGCACACCGCGCTCCGGTGCGGGGCTGAGCGCCGGGCACGAATGAAGATTGGCGCGACGCGTGGCAACAACCCCCGGGGGGCAGTTCCGGCC
Organism: Nakamurella sp.; assembly: GCA_039812105.1. Classification (GTDB taxonomy): domain Bacteria; phylum Actinomycetota; class Actinomycetes; order Mycobacteriales; family Nakamurellaceae; genus Nakamurella. The sequence continues at coordinate 3,113 of JBDHZW010000280.1, read as the reverse complement.
CTGGCGATTGATCTGGACCTTCATCGGCATCGTGGTCGTGCTGTACGGGCTGGTGTTCCTCACTCCGGGCAGCAACACCCCCAAGCTGGGCATCGACCTGCAGGGTGGCACCCGGATCACGCTGACCGCCCGCACCCTGGACGGTTCCGATCCGACCCGGGATCAGATGCAGCAGGCGCGCACGATCATGGAGGGCCGGGTCAACGGGTCCGGCGTCGTCGGCGCCCAGGTGCAGATCGACGGGGCGAACCAGCTGGTGGTGACCGTCCCCGGCAACGAGGATCTGTCCGGGCTGACCCGCAGCGCCCAGCTGAACATCCGGCCGGTGCTCACCGACTCCAGCAGCAACCCGATCATCGTCTACCCCGCCGGGTACACGCCGCCGTCGGCCACCACGGGGGAGAGCACGGCCGCCACCACCGGCGAATCGGGTGCCACCGCCTCGTCCGCGCCCACGACGGTGCCGGCGATCGGCGACACGGCCTCCGCGACGCCGGCGCCCTCGACCGCTCCGTCCACGGTGCCGGCCATCGGCGACACCGCCACCGAGACCCCCGCCACGTCCCCGGCCGGGCTGCGGGGTGAGGCGGCCGCCCTGGCCGCGGCGACCGACGAGACGACGCCGGCGGCGACGGACACCAGCACGGCCGCGTCACCCGCCGCCACCGACACTCCGGCCGCCACCGATACCGGGGCCGCCACCGATACCGGGGCCGCCACCACGGCGCCGACCACGACGGCGGCGTCGACGGTCACCTGGCCGACCGGCAGCAACCCGGAGAACCCGACCCAGCCGCTCGGCACCGACCAGACCGCCTTCGACGCCTGGCAGACGTCGGCGCAGTCGGTGATGTCCACGATCAGCTGCGCCGACCTCGAGCCGTACCGGGGGCTGGACGACCCGAACAAGCCGCTGCTGGCGTGCTCGGACACCGGCGACGCGCTGTACCTGCTGGACAAGACGCTGATCGCGGGCACCCAGATCTCCAACGCCACGTCGGGGTTGAGTTCCCAGGGCGCCGGTTACGTGGTGAACCTGACCTTCAAGTCCGAGGGCTACTCCACCTGGTCGTCGTACACCGCGTCGCACGTCGGCACGCTGACCGCGATGACGTTGGACGGCCAAGTGATCTCGGCCCCCAGCATCAGCGGCGCGATCACCACGACAACCACCGAGATCTCCGGGTCGTTCACCCAGGCGTCGGCCCTGGCCCTGGCCAACTCGCTGAAGTTCGGCGCGCTGCCGCTGGCCTTCGACCGGGCCGAGTCGGTCAACGTCAGCGCCGAACTGGGCTCCCAGTACCTGGTCGCGGGCATCATCGCCGGCGGCATCGGGCTGCTGCTGGTGGTCATCTACTGCCTGCTGTACTACCGGCTGCTCGGGCTGATCACCATCCTGTCCCTGGTCCTGTCCTTCGGGCTGGTGTACCCGGTGCTGGTGCTGCTGGGCCGGTGGATCGGCTACAGCCTGGACATGGCCGGCGTGGCCGGCCTGATCATCGCGATCGGCATCACCGCCGACTCGTTCGTCATCTATTTCGAACGCATCAAGGACGAGGTCCGGGAGGGCCGCACCTTCCGCTCGGCCGTGCCCCGGGGTTGGGTGCGGGCCCGCCGGACGATCCTGTCCGCCGACGCGGTCTCGTTCCTGTCCGCGTTCATCCTCTACATCCTGGCCGTCGGTGAGGTGAAGGGCTTCGCGTTCACGCTGGGCCTGTCCACCGTGCTCGACCTGGTGGTGGTGTTCCTGGTGACGCACCCGCTGGTGCACCTGGCGGCCGGGTCGAAGCTGTTCCAGTCGCCGCTCTGGTCGGGTCTGGGTGGGGTGGCCAAGGCCGGGGCGCAGCAACGGGCCGCCGCTGCCAAGCTCGGCACCAAGGAGGTGTCGGTATGAGCTCGCGAAGCGACGACTCGGTCACCACGGCGGCGGTCTCCGTCGCGGCGACCGGGGACAAGCAGTACGGCCGGCAGGCCGGTTTCTTCGCCCGGCTGTCCACCGGCACCGGCGCGTTCAACATCCTGGGTCCCCGCCGGATCTACTACATCGTCTCGACCGTGCTGGTGGTCGGCTCGATCCTGCTGATCGTCGTGCGCGGCTTCCACTACGGCATCGACTTCGCCGGCGGCACGACGCTGACGTTCGAGCCGGCCGGTGGGGCGGCGTCGGTGTCCACGTCGCAGGTCGCGGAGACGGTGACGTCGGCGACCGGGGTGGAGACCGACGCGGTGCAGACGGTCGGATCGCAGGTCCAGGTGACGTCGCCGTCGCTGACCGTCGACCAGGTCGTCGCCGCCAAGGCCGCCATCAACTCGGCGTTCAGCCCGTCGGGCGGGGTGTCCGACTCGGCGGTGTCCGAGACGTGGGGCTCGGAGATCTCGCAACGCGCGTTGCTGGGCGTCATCGTGTTCCTGATCGCCGTCGCCGCGTTCCTGTGGATCCGGTACGAAAAGCGGATGGCCGCCGGCGCGGTGGTCTCCGTGCTGCACGACATGATCATCACCGCCGGCATCTACTCGCTGGTCGGCTTCGAGGTCACCCCGGCGACGGTCATCGGACTGCTCACCATCCTCGGCTTCTCGCTGTACGACACGGTCGTCGTCTACGACAAGGTGCAGGAGAACACCAAGGGCCTGACGTCGCTGAACCGCCGCACCTACGCGGAGGCGGCCAACCTGGCCATCAACCAGACCCTGATGCGGTCGATCAACACGTCGCTGATCGCCCTGCTGCCGGTGGCCGGGCTGCTGGTCGCCGGGGTGGTCATCCTGGGGTCCGGGACGCTCAAGGACCTGTCCCTGGTGATGCTCATCGGCATGCTGGTCGGCGCCTACTCGTCGGTGTTCATCGCGGTGCCGTTCGCCGTCGACCTCAAGCTGCGCGACCCGGCGATCAAGGCGCACACCGCGCGGGTGCTGGCCAAGCGCAAGGCCGAGGGGATCGTGGTGGACGCCGACGGTGACCCGATCGCCCGGACCGGAGCGACCCCGGCCAAGGCGGCTCCGGCCGAGGTCGGCGCCACCCCCGCCGCCACGTCTGCGACCACAGTCTCGGCGCCGATTGCGGCCCCGGCGGACCGTCCGGCGGCGACGAAGGCCGGCGCCAAACCGGCGCC
>JBDHZW010000279.1:0-7003 GCA_039812105.1 Nakamurella sp. | reverse complement strand
CGGCACCTCCAGCGCCGCCGACGTGTTCGTGGCCGAGCGGCTGCGGCACGCGACCACGGTCCGCCGGCTGCACGAGAAGCTGTTCTACCGGCCGCTGCTGCACGCCGTCGCCGCGGTCGACGTTGACGAATCCCGGCTGAGCCCGGAGGCGGCCCGCGAGCGGCTGGCCGCGCTGGGCTTCTTCCGCCCGGACGCCGCCCTGCGGCACCTGGCCGCGCTCACCCAGGGGGTCAGCCGGCGGGCGGCGATCCAGCGGCACCTGCTGCCGGTCCTGCTCGACTACTTCTCCACCAGCCCCGACCCGGACGCCGGCCTGCTGGCCTACCGGCAGGTGTCCGAAGCCCTCGCCGACACCCCGTGGTACCTGCGGCTGCTGCGGGACGAGGGGTCGGTGGCGCACCGGCTGGCCGCCCTGCTGGGCGGGTCCCGGCTGGTGGCCGACCTGCTGCCGCGCGCGCCCGAAGTGCTCAAACTGCTGGTCGACGACGAGGCGCTGCTCGCCCCGGAACCGGAGACCGTGGCCAGCACGCTGATGGCCCGGGCCGGCCGGGCCGGATCCGCCCGCGAGGCGGTCGACGTCGCCCGGTCCGCGCGCCGGCACGAGATGCTCCGGCTGGCCTGCGGCGACATGCTCGGCCTGATCACCGTCCAGAACATCGCCCGCGGGCTGACCAGCGTCGCCGAGATCACCATCGAGGCCGCCTACCGGGCCGCCGTCCGGCAGCTGACCAAGGAGCGCGGCGGGTTCCGCGCCCGCTTCGCGGTGATCGGCATGGGCCGGCTCGGCGGCGGCGAGCTGGGCTACTCCTCCGACGCCGACGTGATGTTCGTCATGGAGCCGCTGCCGGGCGAGGACGACTCGGCCGCCCGGGCCGACGCCCACGCGCTGGCCGACCTGATGTCCCGGCTGCTGGGCCGGCCGTCCCCCGACCCGCCCCTGGAGATCGACGCCAACCTGCGCCCGGAGGGCAAGAACGGCCCGCTGGTCCGCCCGCTGAGCGGCTACCAGGCCTACTGGGCGCGGACCGCGGTCGCCTGGGAACGGCAGGCGCTGCTCCGCGCCCGCCCGATCGCCGGCGATCGGGAACTGGGCGAGGCGTTCGTCCGGGCAGCCGAGGAGTTCCGGTACCCGCCGGGGGGCCTGTCCATGCGGGACGTGGTCGAGATCCGCCGGATCAAGGCCCGGGTGGACACCGAGCGGCTGCCCCGGACCGCCGACCGGACCACCCACACCAAGCTGGGCCGCGGCGGGCTGGCCGATGTCGAGTGGACCATCCAGCTGCTCCAGCTGCAGCACGCGTTCCAGGTGCCGGACCTGCGTACCCCGAGCACCCTGCCGGCCATCGCGGCCGCGGCCACGGCCGGACTGATCAGCGACCAGGACGCCGAGGCGCTGGCCAACGGCTGGCTGGTCGCGTCCCGCACCCGCAACGCGATCATGCTGGTCCGCGGCAAGCCGGACGACCAGATACCGCGGCAGGGCCGGGAGCTGTCCGCGATCGCCCGGGCCTGCGGCTATCCGGCCGGCGGCGATCCCGGCGAGTTCGTGGACGACTACCGGCGGGCCACCCGGCGGGCCCGCAAGGTGGTGGACCGGGTCTTCGACGCGGGCTGATCGGGCCACGGCATCTGTCAGGATTGGCGGCGTGCCAACCTGGATCTGGATCGTCATCGCCGTCGTCGTGGTCGTCGCGCTCGCGCTCGTCCTCGGCACCGTCCGCGCGCGGCGCCGCCGCGTCTCGCTGCGGAATGAACCGCCCCAACAGGTCACCGGGACCGCGGAGGGCCCGCCCGCCAAGGGCGGATACAAGGCGGGCGGTTCGATCTCGTTCTCCTCCGGCGGATCCGGCACGGCGCTCGCCGAGCCGCCCAAGCCGGCCGAGCCGCCCAAGGCGACCGAGCCGAAGCCCGCGCCGCCGCCCACCAAGCCGATGCCGGTCATCCCGGTCGACGAGGGCCCGCTGGTCGGCGAGGACACCGCCGTGCCGCGGGACTCGCCCACCCGCAGCATCGTCGAGGTCCCGCTGCCCGAGGCCGAGCCCGAGCCCGCGGCGGCACCCGAGCCCGCGGCCGAGCCCGAGCCCGTCACGGTGCCGGACACCGTGCCGGACGAGCTGGTCGCGGAGCTGCAGACCGCCCCCGCCCGGGAGGAGATCGCCCCGACCGCCGGCCGGCTGCAGCGGCTGCGCGGCCGGCTGTCCCGGTCGCAGAACGCGTTCGGCCGGTCGCTGCTGGGCCTGCTGGGCGCCGGCACCCTGGACGAGGACTCCTGGGAAGAGGTCGAGGACACGCTGCTGATGGCCGACCTGGGCGCGGCCGCGGCGGCGGAGATCACCGAGAAGCTGCGCGCCGAGGTGGCCGCGCACGGGGTGACCGACGCGGCCAGCGCCCGGGCCCTGCTGCGCCGGGTGCTGATCGACGCGGTCGACCCGACGATGGACCGCTCGGTCCGGGCGCTGCCGCACGACGGCCGCCCGTCCGTGCTGCTGATCGTCGGGGTCAACGGCACCGGCAAGACCACCACCACCGGCAAGCTGGCCCGGGTGCTGGTCGCCGACGGCCGGCACGTGGTGCTCGGCGCGGCCGACACGTTCCGCGCCGCCGCGGCCGACCAGCTGCAGACCTGGGGGGAGCGGGCCGGCGCGGCGGTGGTCCGGGCCGACGCCGGGGCCGACCCGGCGGCGGTCGCGTTCGACGCGGTCAAGCGGGGCATCGACGACGGCGCCGACGCGGTGCTGATCGACACCGCCGGCCGGCTGCACACCAAGACCGGCCTGATGGACGAGCTGGGCAAGGTCAAGCGGGTCGTTGAGAAACAGGCGAAAGCAGACGAAGTCCTGCTCGTGCTGGATGCCACCACCGGGCAGAACGGCCTGGTGCAGGCCACCGTGTTCGCCGACGTGGTGGACATCAGCGGGATCGTGCTGACCAAGCTGGACGGCACCGCCAAGGGCGGCATCGTGGTCGCCGTGCAGCGCACCCTGAACGTGCCGGTCAAGCTGGTCGGCCTGGGTGAGGGCGCGGACGATCTGGCCCCGTTCGAACCGGCCGCGTTCGTGGACGCACTGTTGGGTGACTGAGCGTCACACGTTGTCTTCGCCGAAGAAATAGTCCGGAAACACTTTCCGAACCGAGTTCACATCGGCGAAACCTCCGGGAGCGCCCCGCGCAACACGCGGACGCGAACCTTCCTGGGACATCCCCGCACTCGTCCCACAGGAGCCCCTGGAGGCTTGATGGATTCCACCTTCGAACTGGACGCAGGCAATACCGCCTGGATGCTGGCCGCAGCATCACTGGTCCTGCTCATGACGCCCGCACTGGCGTTCTTCTACGGCGGCATGACCCGATCCAAGTCCGTGCTCAACATGATGATGATGAGCTTCGGCGCGATGGCCATCGTCGGCCCGATCTGGATGCTCTGGGGGTACTCGGAGACGTTCGGCTCGAACGTCGGCGGCATCATCGGGGACCCGTTCGAGTACTTCGCGCTGCACGGCCTGAACGACGAGAGCGGCCTGATGGCCGCCACCGGCGTGCCGGCCACGGTGGCCGTCGGCTACCAGGCCACGTTCGCCATCATCACCGTCGCCCTGATCAGCGGCGCGATCGCCGACCGGGCCCGGTTCGGGACCTGGCTGGTGTTCAGCGCGATCTGGCTGACCCTGGTGTACTCGCCGATCGCGCACATGGTGTGGGGCGGCGGGGCGCTGTCCGGCGGCGGGTTCGTGGCCGACTGGTTGTCCACCCCGATCGACTTCGCCGGCGGCACGGTCGTTCACATCAACGCCGGTATGGCCGGGTTCATGCTGGCGATCATCATCGGCAAGCGCAGGGGCTTCGCGAAGGATCCGATGAAGCCGCACAACCTGCCGTTCGTGATGCTCGGCGCCGGCCTGCTGTGGTTCGGCTGGTTCGGCTTCAACGCCGGCTCCGAGTTCGCCGCCGACGGCACCGCCGGCCAGGCCTGGCTGAACACCTGCGTGGCCACCTGCGTCGCCGCCCTCGGCTGGCTGCTGGTCGAGCGGATCCGGGACAAGCACGCCACCAGCCTGGGTGCCGCCTCCGGCATCGTGGCCGGCCTGGTCGCCATCACCCCGGCCGCCGGTGCGGTCGACATCATCGGCGCCATGTTCATCGGCGTCATCGCCGGCGCGGTCTGCGCCCTCGCGGTCGGCCTGAAGTACAAGTTCGGCTACGACGACTCGCTCGACGTGGTCGGCGTCCACCTGGTCGGCGGCATCGTCGGCACCGTGCTGATCGGGCTGTTCGCCAATGTCACCCGGGACGCCGACGGAGCGGTCACCTCGTACACCTGGGTCCCGGACGGCGCCCTGAACGGGCTGTTCTACGGCGGTGGCTGGACCCAGCTAGGCACCCAGACGCTGGTGGCCCTCATCGCCGTGCTGATCTCGGGCGTGATGACCCTGATCATCGGCTACGCGCTGAAGTTCACCATGGGCTGGCGCATTCCTGACGAACACGAGGTCGAGGGCGTCGACGTCACCACCCACGGTGAGGCCGCGTACGACCTGGAGGCGTCGGCCGGTGCCACCTCCGGATCCCTTTCCCATCTTCCCGCGCACCGCGCCCAGGAGGTCAAGGCATGAAGCTGGTCACCGCCGTCATCAAGCCGTTCAAGCTCGACGAGGTGCGTGCAGCGCTGCTTGCCTTCGGGGTTCAGGGAATGACCGTCTCGGAGTCCTCCGGGTATGGCCGCCAGCGCGGTCACACCGAGGTCTACCGCGGCGCGGAGTACACGGTGGAGCTGCTGCCCAAGGTCCGCCTGGAGATCCTGGTCGACGACGAGGACTCCGACGACGTGGTCGACGTCATCGTCCGGGCCGCCCGCACCGGCAAGATCGGTGACGGCAAGGTCTGGACCATGCCGGTCGAAACGGTGGTGCGGGTGCGCACCGGTGAGCGCGGCCAGGAAGCGCTCTAGGCGAATGCGGAATTCGCCTGTGGGGATGGCGGGCGGTTTCGCGCAGGTGCGGGCCCAGCTGCTGAGCCGGACCGGGGTGCCCGGTCCGGCTCGGCGCAAGGCCCTGGCCCGGCTGACCGACGGCTGGCTCGGCGAGCTGGCCCAGGAGGCCGGGGTCAACGTCGGCGGCGTCGCCCTGGTGGCGGTGGGTGGGTACGGCCGCGGCGAACTGTCGCCCTATTCGGATCTGGACTTGGTCCTGCTCCATTCCACGGAGACGCCGGCCTCCTACGCCGGCATGCTGGCCGAGCGGCTGTGGTACCCGATCTGGGACTCCAAGATCCGCCTCGACCACTCGGTGCGCAGCGTCGGCGGGGCCCGCCAGATCGCCCGCACCGACCTGCCGGCCATGCTCGGCATGCTCGATCTGCGGCACATCGCCGGCGACCCCGATCTGGCCGTCACCCTGCACCGCCGGGTGCTGGCCGACTGGCGGTCGGACGCCAAGAACCGGCTGGCCGCCCTGCGCGAGTCCTGCGGCGAACGCGCCGAACGGTCCGGGCAGCTGGCCTTCGCCACCACCCCCGACCTGAAGGAGTCCCGCGGCGGCCTGCGCGACCTGGTGGTGATGCGGGCGGTGGCCGCCTCCTGGGTGGCCGACTGCCCGCACCAGGGCCTGGAGGAGGCCCGGTCCGCGCTGCTAGACGTCCGCGACGTGATGCAGACCGTCGCCGGCCGGGCCACCGACCGGCTGCAACCGCAGGACCAGGACGCGGTCGCCGGGCTGCTCGGCCTGGACGACCGGGACGCCCTGCTCAAGCACGTCGCCGGCATCGCCCGGACCGTCGACCACGCCAGCGACCTGACCTGGCACCGGGTGGACCGGGCGCTGTCCCGGCCGCAGGGCACCATCACCGACCTGGGCGGGCGGATCACCCGCCGCATCGAACGCACCCCGCTGGCCGACGGCATCGTCGAGCAGGAGGGGGAGGCGGTGCTGGCCCGGGCGGTGAATCCGGCCGGCGATCCGACCCTGGTCGTCCGCGCCGCCGCGGCGGCCGCCCAGGCCGGGCTGCCGGTGTCCCCGGCCACCGTGCTCCGGCTGGCCCGGACCTGCCCGCCGCTGCCCGACCCCTGGCCGCCGGTCGCGCTGGACGCCTTCCTGTCGCTGCTCGGCGCCGGCGAGCCGATGATCGCCGCCTGGGAGGACCTGGACCAGGCCGGGCTGATCTCGGCCCTGCTGCCGGGCTGGGAGCGGCTGCGTTCATTGCCGCAGCGGGACCCGATCCACGTCTACACCGTCGACCGGCACCTGATGCAGACCGCGGTGAACGCCTCCGGCCTGGTCCGCCGGGTGTCCCGGCCCGACCTGCTGCTGCTGGCGGCGATCCTGCACGACATCGGCAAGGGCCCGCGGGAGGACGAACGCGACCACGCCGACCACGCGGTCGCCGGGGCGGACCTGTGCCGGCCCTGGCTGCGCCGGATGGGCCTCCCGGCGGCCGACGTCGACGTCGTCGAGCGGCTGATCCGGCACCATCTGCTGCTGGGCGACTCGGCCGCCCGGCGGGACCCGGACGACCCGGCCACCATCGACGCGGTGGTGGAGGCGGTCGGCGACGTGCAGACCCTGGACCTGCTGGCCGCGCTCACCGAGTCGGACGCCCGGGCGGCCGGGCCTGCCGCCTGGACCAGCTGGCGGGCCGGCCAGATCCGGCACCTGGTGTCCCGGGTGCGCCGGGCGCTGGCCGGGGAGCGGCCGGCCGAGCCGGCGGCCATGACGCAGGTCGAACAGGAACTCGTCGAGGCCGGGGCCGCCGACGGGGCGGTCGGCATCGTCATCGAACAGATCCCGGCCGCGCTGCGGATCACCATCTGCGCGCCGGACCGCTCGGGGCTGCTGGCCGCGTCGGCCGCGGTGCTGACCATGCACCGGCTCACCGTCCGGTCGGCGACGATCCGCACGGTGGACGGGACGGCGCTGCAGACCTGGATCGCCGCGCCGCAGTTCGGTGAGGCGCCGGCCGCCGCAACGCTGCGCGCCGACCTGGTGCGCGCGCTGGACGGCTCGCTCGACGT
>JBDHZW010000278.1:0-7003 GCA_039812105.1 Nakamurella sp. | reverse complement strand
CCGGCGGCGCAGCCCCAGGCCGGCGGCGGCTTCGCCGACCCCGACCAGCGCCGCCAACAGGCCGGCCAGCCGGGGCAGCGGCGGCATCCGCGCGTAGCTGACCCGCACCAGCAGGTAACCGGCGACCGCGGCGACCAGGCAGACCACGGCGATGTCGCGCCAGCGGGTCAGGCCCATCCGCCCGTCGTCGACCATCAGTGGACGTGCCCCACCCGGACGATGCCGGTGGTGTCCAGCTCGTCGAGCAGGTCGGCGATCGACCCGGCGCCGGGCAGCTCGGCGGTCGGATCCACCTCCACCCATGGCCGCAGCACGAACGCCCGCTCGGCCGCCCGCGGGTGCGGCAGGATCAGGTCCGGTTCGTCACTGATCACCGTGTGCCCGTGCACCTCGACGGTGACGACGTCGGCGTCCAGGGTGCGGGGACCCCAGCGGACCGTCCGCTCCCGACCGGCCTGCCGCTCGAGCTCCTGGCAGCGTGCCCACCACCGGTGCGGATCGACCCCGTCGTCCTCGGCGACGACCACGATGTTGTAGAAGTCCTGCTGCTCGACACCGCCCCACGGCGGCGTGCGGTAGATCGACGAAACCGCCCGGACCAGCCGGCCCAGACTGTTCACGGCCGTCTGCAGATGTGCCGTGCGATCCCCGATGTTCGAGCCCAGCGACAGCACCGCGCGGCTCATCTCTCGCCCCCGCCCCGACGGACCGACCGGCGGATCGTGACGGCCACGTCGGCGAACGGCAGCGGGATGGGCGCCTTCGGTTTGTGCACGGTGACCTCGACCGCGTGCACCGGGTAGTCCCGCATGATCGCGTCGGCGATCTCCCCGGCGACCGCCTCGATCAGGTCGCGGGGTGGGCCGGTGACGACCCGCGCGGCCAGTTGGGCCAGCTCGCCGTAGTTGACGGTCCGGGTGAGGTCGTCGGTGCCGACCGCCTCGGTCAGGTCCAGCCAGACGGTGAGGTCGACGACGAACGGCTGCCCGTCCCGCTTCTCCGCGGGATAGACGCCGTGGTGACCGAACAGCTCCAGGCCGGTCAGCGTGATCCGGTCGGCCATTCAGATGGCCGATCCCGGACTCGGTGCCCGAACCCGTGCGGCCGATCCGGTCGTGCTCGCCGACAGGTTCCGCCGGACGCGCCGGTCCGGGCGGACCATCGAGCCGGCCCCGACGACCGGACGTTCCGCGCGACCCGCAGAACCGCTCGGCACGGCCCGACGCGCCGGTCCGAGCGGACCATCCGGGTGCGGCCGACGCCAGTGAGGCTTGGCATCGCTCATCTGACGAACCCCCGCTCCGCGCCGCCCGGGAACGGCGGGGCCGGGGCATCATGGCACACGGCCGGGGGCCGCAGGACGCGAACCGGTCCGCGGCCGGTGACCGCGGCGGCCACCCGGACCGCGTCCAGCGAGTCCGCCGCCTCGTGCACACGGACCCCCCAGGCCCCGGCGGCGGCCGCCAGACCGGAGATCACCGTGGTGGCGACCTCCCGACCGTCCGGTGGGCGCGGCCCGTCGGCGTCCGCCAGCAGCGACCCGATGAACCGCTTGCGGGACGCCCCGACCAGCACCGGGAAACCCCAGCCCGGTCCGTCCAGTCCGGTGATCGAGGCCATCGCGCGCAGCAGTGCCCAGTTGTGGGCGGCGGTCTTGGCGAAGCCCAGCCCGGGGTCGAGCACGATCGATTCCGGGTCGACCCCGGCGGCCAGCGCGCCGTCCACCCGGTCGGCCAACTCGCGCCGGACGTCGTCGACGACGTCGTCGTAGACGGCCAGCGCGTCCATGGCGACGCTGTGCCCGCGCCAGTGCATCAGGATCCAGGGAACGGCGGCGTCGGCGACCACCCCGGCCATCTCCGGATCGGCGAGGCCGCCGGACACGTCGTTGACGATCCGCGCCCCCGCGCCGAGCGCGGCGGCGGCCACGTGGGACCGGGTGGTGTCGACGCTGCACACGACCCCACCGGCGGCCAGGTCGGCGATCACCGGGACGACCCGGCCGGCCTCGACCTCCGCCGGCACCCGGTGTGCGCCGGGCCGGGTCGATTCGCCGCCGATGTCCACGATGTCGGCACCCGCCGCAACCAGCGCCCGGCCCCGCCGGATCGCCGCGTCGACGTCCAGGTAGCGGCCTCCGTCGGAGAACGAATCGGCGGTCACGTTGACCACGCCCATGATCACCGCCCGGCCGGTCGGCCAGCCGGCCGGTGATGGACCCGTGGTCACTTCGCCGGTCACCGGATCACCTCACGCGCCCCGCCGCGGGACGCCTCGCCGACTCGGCCGTCCCGCCCCGGACCGCGCGGCGGCAGTGCTGATCCCTCGCTCGGCAAGCCTCGCTCACCGACCCGTGATCAGGCTCATCGCCTCCGCGCGGGTCCGGTCCTGGGACTGGAAGATGCCCCGGACCGCGGACGTGGTGGTGACCGCGCCCGGCTTGCGGATGCCCCGCATCGCCATACACAGGTGCTCGGCCTCGATGACGACGATCGCCCCGGCGGGCTGCAGCCGGCGGACCAGCGCGTCGGCGATCTGGGTGGTGAGCCGCTCCTGCACCTGCGGCCGCTTGGCGTAGCCGTCGACCAGCCGGGCCAATTTGGACAGTCCGGTGATCCGGCCGTCCGGGCCGGGGATGTAGCCGATGTGGGCCTTGCCGAAGAACGGCACCAGGTGGTGCTCGCACATCGAGTACAGGTCGATGTCCCGCATCAGGATCATCTCGTTGTGGTTCTCGTCGAACGAGGTCTGCAGCACCGTGCTCGGATCGGTGTGCAGGCCGGCGAACTGCTCGGCGTAGGCCCGGGCCACCCGGGCCGGGGTCTGCCGCAGCCCGTCCCGGTCGGGATCCTCGCCGACCGCGATGAGCAGCTCACGCACCGCCGCTTCGGCCCGCGCCTGGTCAAACACCGTCGTCGCGGTTGGTATCGGCGCGGTGGCCGCCGATCCGTTGCCGGCGGCGAGCCCGCCTGGGACCGGCCCGTCGGTCACGAGCGGCGATCCCGCGGCGGCGCCCACGGGTCGTCCGGATTGACCGGCCCGGACGGAGGCGGTGGCGGCGCCTGACCCCAGCCGGGACCGGCCGGCGCGCCCCCGCCGTTGGCATGATGCCGGCCGTTCGGCGGGCTGCCGTTGGGTCCATTGCCGTTCGGTCCACTGCCGTTGGCGCCGCCGTACGGACCCGGGTCGTACGGGCCCAGCGGACCGGGCAGCACACCGCCGGTCCAGTTCGGCGGCGGCCCCTGCGGAGCACCGAGCTGGGGCTCCTGCTTGGGCGTGTTGTAGCCACCCTGACCGGGGAAATCACTGGCCACGCCCACCGGCACCGGCTGCGGCTCGTTGCGAGCGGGATTGTCCGGGACCGGCTTGTCCGACGGGGGCGGCCACGGCTCGCCCCGCTCGATGGCCAGTTCGCCCGGAGTCTTGATAGGCGGCCGGTCCGACGGCAGCCGCGTCCCGAACTCGTCGAACGCGGTGATCCGCGGGCGCTTCTCGACCTCGGCGAAGATCACCTCGAGGTCCTTGCGTTCCAGGGTCTCCTTGTCCAGCAGGGCCGCGGCCAGGTTGTCCAGCACGTCCCGGTAGGTGTTCAGCACCGTCCACGCCTCGGTGTGCGCGGCCTCGATCAACGCCCGCACCTCGCCGTCGATCTCGCTGCCGACCTCGATGGAGTACTCCGGCCCGCTGCCGTAGGTGCGGCCGAGGAACGGCTCGTCGTCGCCGTGCCCGTACTTGACCGCACCGAGCTTGGCCGACATGCCGTACTCGGTGACCATCGCCCGGGCGATCTTGGTCGCCTGCGCGATGTCCGAGGACGCACCGGTGGTGGGCTCGGCGAAGACCAGCTCCTCGGCCGCCCGGCCACCCATGGCCATGACCAGCCGGGCGATCATCTCCGACCGGGTCATCAGGGACTTGTCGTCCTCCGGCACCACGAGGGCGTGGCCGCCGGTGCGACCGCGGGGCAGGATCGTCACCTTGTACACCGGCTCGAGGCCGGGCATCGCCCAGGCGGCCAGCGCATGGCCGCCCTCGTGATAGGCGGTGATCTTCTTCTCCTTCTCCGAGATCACCTTGCCGCGGCGGGCCGGCCCGCCGATCACCCGGTCGACGGACTCCTCCAGCGCGAGGCCGGTGATCACCGTGCCGTGCTCGCGGGCGGTGAGCAGCGCGGCCTCGTTGATCACGTTGGCCAGGTCGGCGCCGGACATGCCGACGGTCCGCTTGGCCAGGGACAGGAAATCGACGTCCGGGGCGAACGGCTTGCCCTTGGCGTGCACGGCCAGGATCGCCTGCCGGCCCTTCAGGTCGGGCTGGCCGACGGGGATCTGCCGGTCGAAGCGACCGGGCCGGAGCAGCGCCGGGTCCAGGATGTCCGGCCGGTTGGTGGCGGCGATCAGAATGATGCCGCCCTTGGCCTCGAACCCGTCCATCTCGACCAGCAGCTGGTTGAGGGTCTGTTCGCGCTCGTCGTGACCGCCGCCCATGCCGGCGCCGCGATGCCGGCCGACGGCGTCGATCTCGTCCACGAAGATGATCGCCGGGGCGTTGGCCTTGGCCTGCTCGAACAGGTCGCGGACCCGGCTGGCGCCGACGCCGACGAACATCTCGACGAAGTCGGAACCGGAGATGGAGTAGAACGGCACCCCGGCCTCACCGGCCACGGCCCGCGCGAGCAGGGTCTTTCCGGTGCCGGGCGGGCCGTACAGCAGCACACCCTTGGGAATCTTGGCGCCCAGCGCCTGGTAGCGGGCCGGGTTCTGCAGGAAGTCGCGGATCTCGTCGAGTTCCTGCACCGCCTCGTCCGCGCCGGCCACGTCGGTGAACTTGGTCTGCGGCATGTCCTTGGTCAGCAGCTTGGCCTTGGACTTGCCGAACGAGAGGACCCGGTTGCCGCCGCCCTGCGCGTTGTTCATCATCCACAGCAGGAACAGGATGATCAGGCCGACCGGGATCAGGTAGATCAGCAGCGAGAACAGGGTCGAGTCGCTGGTGACGACGGTGTTGTAGCCGCCGGAGATGTTGGCGGCCTGCACGTCGTCGAAGACCTGCTCGCCCGCCGACGCCGGGTAGTTGGCGTAGATCTTGGTGTTGCCGTCGACCGCGTTGGCCAGGGTCAGCCGGAGCCGCTGCTCCTTGTCGTCGATGGTCGCCTCGGTGACGTTGCCGTCCTTGAGCTGGCTCAGTGCCACCGAGGTGTCCTGCTGCACGTAGCCGCGGGTGTCGTCGGCGAAGTAGCTGTACATCAGGTACAGCACCAGCACCACCGCGATCCACACCAGCGGTGAGCGGAGAAGACGCTTCTTGTCCATATGGTTCCGGGCCGGCGACGGCCTCGACCTCCCTGACGGTTCTCGAGTGCGGCGGCCGGCGAACCGACGGATGACCCGTCGAACTCGGGCGGCCTCGCACATCCGGGCGGCGCAAGGGCACGACCAGTGCCGCTCAGCCTACCGCCGGACCCCGACACTCCCCGAGTGAGCGCCCGCCACCTGCAGGAACGCCCGGGACCGGCTGAGGGTTCCCCGGGGATTGCCGGCGCGCGTCAGCGGTACATGTGTTCGCCGAGCAGCCCGACGAACGGCAGGTCCCGGTAACGCTCCGCGTAGTCCAGGCCGTAGCCGACGACGAACTCCGTCGGGATGTCGAAGCCCACGTACCGCACGTCGACCTCGACCTTGAGCGCCTCCGGCTTGCGCAGCAGCGCGACCACCTCGATGGACGCGGGCCCGCGCGTGGACAGGTTCTTCACCAGCCAGGACAGGGTCAGGCCGGAGTCGATGATGTCCTCGACGATCACCACCCGGCGGCCGGTGATGTCCCGGTCCAGATCCTTGAGGATGCGCACGACCCCGGACGAGGAGGTGGCCGAGCCGTAGGAGGTGACGGCCATGAACTCGAGCTCGGACGGGATGGGCATGGCTCGGGCGAAGTCGGTGACGAACATCACCGCGCCCTTGAGCACGCAGATCAGCAGCGGCGGGCTCTGCGAGGTGTGCTCGGCGGCCACCGCATGGGCCAGCTCGCTGATCTTGGCCTGCAGCGCCTCGGCGCCGATCAGCATGGCCGAGACCTCACCGACGTAGCCGTGGGCGGCGCCGGGATCCCAGGTGTCGGTCGCGTGCGCGGCGTCGGCGCTGGTCAACACCGTCGTCAGGGTGGCCAGTTCGGAACCGGGGGCGGCCCCGACGCCTGTCTGACTGCTGCCGGTCACGGGCTCTCCCTGGTCGGTCGCGGGTCCTGACGGGTCTGCCGGTAAGCGTGCCACCCGTCGGCCCGCTCGGGCTCGCCGGGTGCCCCCTCCGCGCAGTTGATCATGGGCTGGTGGCCCTTCTGAGCGACTCAAAAGGGCCACTCGCCCATGATCAACTGCGTCGGTAGGCCGTGGGCTCGACCTGCAGCGTGCCGGCGCGGCGCCAGACGTCCAGGCCGCCGGGCACCCGGACCTGGGCCGGGCCCCGCGGGTCGGCGAGCTGGCGGTCCAGCCGGACCAGGTGGTCGTGGGTGAGCGGTCCGGCTCCCGCCGCGGCCAGCCAGGATCGCAGCACCCGCCGGCGCACCGCGACCGGCCGCCCGGCCAGCGAGTCCACCGACAGCGCGCCGCCGTCCTCGGCCGCGGAGCGGGCGTCGGCGGCGATCGCGTCCAGCGCGTCCAGGTCGTCGGCCAGCAGCTCGGCCGTGCGGGCCAGCGCGTCCCGGGCGCCGCCGCCGAGCACCTCGTCCAGTAGCGGCAGCACCTCACGGCGCAGCCGCACCCGGGTGAACGCCGGATCCGCGTTGTGCGGGTCCGACCAGGGCCGCAGCCCCGCCTCCGAGCAGGCCGCCTCGGTATCGGCCCTGGTCACCGCCAGCAGCGGGCGACCCCACGGCGGACGCCAGGGCCGCATGCCCGCGATCGACCGCGGCCCGGACCCGCGGGCCAACCCGAGCAGCACGGTCTCGGCCTGGTCGTCCCGGGTGTGCCCCAGGTAACACAGTTCGCCCGGGCGCCGGGCCGCGGCGA
>JBDHZW010000277.1:0-7011 GCA_039812105.1 Nakamurella sp. | reverse complement strand
ATCGCCGCGGCCACCGCCGATCTGGCCAGCGGCGCGGCGCCGGAGAGCCTGGCCGGCCGGCTCACCCTGCCCGAGCTGGCGGCCAGGGTCGCCGCCGCCCGGCTGCTGGTGTGCGGTGACACCGGCGTGGCCCACCTGGCCACCGCCTACCGGACCCGTTCGGTCGTGTTGTTCGGTCCGGTCTCGCCCCGCCGGTGGGGCCCGGCCGTCGACGCCGACCGGCACACCGTGCTCTGGGCGGGCGCCGGACGCCGGCCCGGCGATCCGCACGGGCACCGGCTGGACCCGGCCCTGGCCCGGATCACCGTCGACCAGGTCGCGACCGCGGCGCGAAACGCCCTGGCTCGCTGAGCCTCATGGGATCGGCGGTCGGCCGGGTGAGCCGGTCGGGCGGTCAGTGGTCGGCCGGCGCGTTGCCGCTGGCCTCCCGCAGCCGCCGGCCGGCCTCGATGTCCTGCCGTTCCTTGCGTTCCTGCTTGTCGATCACCCGGGTGTCCCGGGGCGGCAGCTGGATGTCGCGTTCGGCGGCGATCCCGGCCTGCAGTTGCCGCCCTCGCTCCATCTCCGCGTCCAGCTCGGCGCCGAACAGCAGGGCCAGGTTGGTGATCCACAACCAGAGCAGGAAGACGATGACGCCGGCCAGCGAGCCGTAGGTCTTGTCGTAGTGGCCGAACTGCGAGACGTACAGTCCGAACAGCGCGGACGCCACCACCCAGGTCAGCACGGCGACGGCGCTGCCGATGCTCAGCCAGCGGAACTTGGGCTGGCGAACGTTCGGGGTCGCGTAGTAGAGCACCGCGACGGCCAGCGCCGCGAGGACCAGCAGCACCGGCCACTTCACCACACTCCAGACGGTGACGGCGGTGTCGCCCACCCCGATCAGGTCGCCGGCCGCCCGGGCGACCGGGCCGGACACCACCAGGCCGATCGCGACCAGGCCGGCCAGCACCACCGCGGCCAGGGTGACCACCATCATCAGCGGGCGAAGCTTCCAGAACGGCCGGCCCTCGGCGATCTCGTACACCCGGTTCATCGCCCGGCCGAACGCGCCGACGTACCCGGAGGCCGACCACAGGGCACCGACGATGCCCACCACCAGGCCGAAACCCACCGCCGGCGACTGGCTCAGCTGGTCCAGCGGTTCGCGCAGGGTGTCGGCCACAGATCCGGCGCCGACCTGCGAGAGCATGTCGACCAACTCGTCACTGGCGCCCTGCCGGCCGACCAGGCCCAGCAGGGAGACGAGGGCGAGCAGCGCGGGGAACAGCGCCAGCACGGCGTAGTAGGTCAACGCGGCGGCCAGGTCCATGCACTGGTCGTCGCCGAACTCGCGGACGGTCTTGCGCAGGATGTAGGTCCACGATTGCCGGCGCAACTCGGTCGGCCCGTCCGGCTTGCGCGGATCCTCCGGGTCCGGAGCGCTATGGGCGTCGGTGGTGGGCGGATCGTCGGGCACCCGGGCTGCTCCCATCGTTCGGTCCGCCGGGCGATCGGCGGATATCCGATGCGCGATCAGCGGAGGTGATCTCCTTCCTGCGGTGCCCGTTTCGGGGACCGGCCAACCACCCGCTCCGGTATCCGGCCCACCGGCCGGGCACCCGTCCCGGTGATCTCCTCGGCGATGTCGACGAGCTTGCGATTCGACTGCTGGCTGGCCCGGGTCAGCCGGTCGAACGCCTCCTGAGCGGTGATCCGGTCCGCGTACATGAGCATGCCGATCGCGGCGCCGATCGCCCGGCTGGTGGTCAGCGCCCGCTCCAGCTGGGCGACCTTGTCGGCGGTCTGCAGGTACATCAGCAGGACGTGGGCGTGCGCGGCCAGCACGGTCATCCGTTCGGTATCGGCGGCGAATGCCCCGACGTGGCTGCTGTAGAGGTTCAGCGCCGCGCGCGGGGCGGACCGGCCGACGCCCTGCGCGAGCACCGACCGGACCGGGGTCACCGAAACGGCGCGCAGGCCGAACTCGGGCCACCTCGGATCCGCGGTCAGATCGTCCGCCCGCACCGTGCCGTCCTGGGACAGCGCGTCCAGGCCGGGACCCTCGCGCACCAGGCTCTGCAGTTCGTCGAGCGTCGCCACGACCGGGTCGCTGGCGGCCAGCGTTCGCAGCGGTTGCCCGGGCGGGGCGTGGCTGATGCCCGCCCATTCGCAGCCGGGCACCACCGCTCGGGCCAGTTCGGCCAGCCGGTCCAGCGCGTCCGGCCCGTCGCCGGTCCGGACCAGCCGATCCGACAGCGCCCGGAACTCGGCCGCCAGATCGGCCGCACCACCGGCGACCTGATCCGCCATCGTTCTCACCTGCCCGCTCGGTCGTCGACCACTCGCCCGCCGAGTACCCACCGCGGCGCCGACCTACCGCAGTTCCGGGGGAAATATCCGATCCGTCGGGAACGTGGTGGCGCGGGGGTCACCGTCCGCGCCACAGGTCGATCGACTGGACGTCGGGCGCGAACCCATGGTCCACGCCCCAGAGCACGGCCTGGGTCCGGCTGCGCACCCCGATCTTGCGGTAGATCGCCCGGATGTAGGACTTGACGGTGTTGGGGCTCAGGAAGCTCAGCTCGGCGACCTCGGCATTGCTGCGACCCTGGGTGATCAGCGCGAGGATCTCCGATTCGCGTTCGGTCAGCCCCTCGCCCCGACCCGGCCAGTTCAGGCCGGGTGCGCTGAGCGCCCGGCGGGGCGGTTCGCTGACGACGACCTGCCCGCCGTGCACGGCCTCCAGCGACTCGACGAGTTGCCGGGCCGGCAGCGACTTGGCCAGGTAACCCTGCACGCCGAACCGCCGGGCCGACTCGATGAGGCTGGCATGGAAGCTCCAGGTGTAGATGACCACCCGGTGCGCGTGCGGATTGTCCACCAGCGCGCGGATGTCGTCCCGGTCGCATTCGGGTTGGGCGAACGTGTCGTACAGCGCGATGTCGACGTCCCGGCTGACCGGCTGACCGGCGTCCAGTTCCACCACCGCGATCCGGTCCCGGTACGGCGCGAGCATCTGGGCCAGGCCGAACACCACCACCTCGTAGTCGTCCACCAGGGCGACCTGGACGGGCTCCGCTTCGCTCACCCCGGCACGATAACCAGCCCTAGGGGTGTACCGCACCACCCCTAGGGCTGGTTGCCTGGACGTCGACGAACTGGCGGGCGACCGCCGCGGCCGAAAGGCGGATGCCATGCGCCATCGGGCCCTTCGGTCGACCGCGGGCGGGACGGGCGGGTGTCGGTGACCGATTTCGTCCAGATCGACGGCGCCGCAACGGCTCTCGGTGCCGAGCACCCGGCCCCGGACGGCGAGGTGCGCCTCCGCCCGCGGATCTCCCCGCTGGTGATCGCGGAGGCCGCCCGCAGCGCGGCCGGCCTGCCGTTGCCCGACGGCGCCCGGCTGCTGATCGAGTTGGCGCTGGCCGGTGGGGGGTGGACGGCCGGATCCGTGGCCGGTTCGACCGCCTCCGCCCCGCTGCGGACCCGGGCCGGCAGCGGGCCGCTCGCCGACCTGGCCGACCACCTGCAGTGGGAGCACGACGAGGGTCCCACCCACGACGTCCTGGCCACCGGCGCGACGGCCGAGATCGCGGCCGATACGGCGACCGATCCCCGGTGGCCACGGTGGACGCCGGCGGCCCGGGAACTCGGCGTGCAGGCGGCGATGGCCATCCGGCTGCACGTCGGACGTCCGGTCGGGGCGTTGACCCTCTACTCGTCCGAACCGGTCACGACCGGCCGTTCCGATCTCCCGCTGGTCCGCTCCATCGCGGCGCAGCTGTCGATCCTGGTCGACGCCGCCGACACCCGGCATCACCTCGAACGGGCCCTGGACACCCGCACGACGATCGGTGAGGCCGTCGGCATCCTGATGCATCGCTATAGACTGCCGAGCGGTCGGGCCTTCGGGCTGCTGCGCCGGGTCTCGCAGCACCGGAACGTCCGGATCGCCACCCTGGCCCTCGATCTGGTCGAGAACGGTGTCCTGCCGACGATCTCGGGGAGCGGGTTCGAGCCGCCCGGGCCGATCGACGGTCGCTGACCGCCGATCGCTGATCAGGCGGCCCGGCCGGCTCGCTGCTGAACCGGCCGGGCCTGAACGCCGTGGTCACCCGGGTCGACCTCGACGTCGCGAGTTGGGTTCCCCGCGACCCGAGAAGTGATTCATCCTCACGGGTGAATTCCCCCAGCCGGTCGGTCCGGCCACCCGGCACTCGGTGTCGGGTCCACCACCGATGGTTCGTTCCGCCCCGTTCGGGGTACTGGATCGAACGAATGACCACGTCGCCACCCGCCTCGGCCGGCCGCCGGCGAGGGTCGCCACGACGGCCCTTCGGCCCGGTCGCACATCAGTGAGGAGATTCCGGTGAGCAGACCGCTCCATCCAGAACACGACAACGGCGTTGCGGCATACGAACCCGGTGCCGGTGGCGCCGGTGCGACACCTCCCGATCCGGCCCCGGCCGACCGGCGAACGGACGGAACGTCCCCCGGCGCCGAACCGATCGCGCCGGCGGGCGCCGATCTCCGACCCGCCGCCGGCGTGGTGGGCGACCATTCCCCCGGTCCGTTCGAGAGTGGATCCGCACCGGCCGATCGCGAACCGCCGGAACCAGGAGTGGGTGCGGGCCGGCCGTCGCCGCGCCGGTTCGACGGGATCAAGGTCGGGTCCGCGTTCTTCGGTTGGTTGACGGCCACCGGCCTGACGGTCCTGCTGGTCGGGCTGCTGGCCGCGGTCGGGGTCGGAATGGGCTGGATCGACGAGGATTCCGTGCTCAGCACGGCCCGGCAGCCGGGCACCGAGCAGGCCCGGAGTTTGGGCCTGGCCGCGGGGATCGTCGTGCTGGTCGTGCTGTTCGTGTCCTACCTGGCCGGCGGGTACGTGGCCGGGCGGATGGCGCGGTTCCGGGGCATCCTGCAGGGGCTGGCCGTGTGGCTGTGGGGCGTGCTGATGGCCGCGGTCATCGCCCTCGTCACCGCCGTCAGCGGCTACGGCGCTCTGCCCGGCCTCGACCTCCCCGCCCTGCTCGACGGCGCCGTCGGTCTCCAGGCGTGGCTGGGGGTGCTGGTCGCCGTGGCCACCGCCCTGGTCGGCGCCGCGCTCGGCGGGTTGTGGGGCATGCGGTTCCACCGCCGGGTCGACCGGGCCCTGCTGGAGGATGCGCGACGGCCCTGAAGCGCGGTGGTCGCGTGGGCGCCGGCGGCAGTGTCGGCCGGCCGGCAGTGGTCAGCCGGCCGGCAGCAACTGGCGCCAGGCGGTCCGGGTCAACCGGCGGGTCGCCCACCCCAGCCGGCCGTTCGCGGTGAGCGCGGCCCGGGCCGCGTTCCACCCGCAGGCGCCGTGCACGCCGCCGCCCGGATGGGCCGACGCGCTGGCCAGGAACAGCCCGTCGATCGGCGTGTCGGGGCGGCCCGGGCCGACCGTCGGGCGGAAGACGAGTTGCTGGTGCGGGGCGGCGGTGCCGCCGTTGGTGGCCCCGCCGACCAGATTTCGATCGGCCGCGCGGATGTCGTCCGGGGTCTGCACGTGCCGGGCGGCCACCAGGTCGCCGAACCCGGGAGCCAGCCGTTCGACGGCCTGCTCGACCCGACGAACCTGCCGGGCCAGCGCGTCCGGCGGCGCCTGCGCGGGAACGTGGGTGTAGGCCCAGGCGGATTCGGTGCCGGCCGGCGAGCGGGTCGGGTCGGCCGTCGTCATCTGGCCGAGGAGCAGGAACGGCGTCCCGGGCGGCCGGCCGACGGCCAGGTCGGCCGCGTATCCGACGAACCCGTCGACGTCCACTCCCAGGTGCACCGTGCCCGCGCCGCGAACCCCGGCGGCCGACCACGGGATCGGTGCCCGCAGCGCCCAGTTCACCTTGAGCGTGCCGGGATCCCACTGGAATCGGGCCAGGGCCGAGCGCAGGGCGGGCGGAAGCCGGTCGAGGCCGACCAGTTCCGTGTAGAGGGCAGGGGCGGACACGTCGGCCAGCACGGCCCGGCGGGCGACCACCGTGCCCCCGTCGGCGGTCTGCACACCGGACGCCCGGCCGCCGGTGATCCGCACGGCGGTCACCGGGATCCCGGTCCGCACACTCCCGCCGGCGGCGGTGAACCGCGCGGCCAAAGCCTCGGTGAACCGCCCGGCGCCCCCTTCGGGCACCGGGAACCCGACGTCCTGCGCCAGCATCGACATCAGCCACCCGAACAGCCCGCTGCCGGCCGCGACCGGCGGGATGTCGCTGTGCATCGCGTTCCCGGTCAGCAGCAGTGCCGCACCGGCGCCGGAGAACGACTCCTCGGCGAGCCGGCGAACGGGCAGCAGCGCGAGCCGGGCCAGGTCGATCGCGCCGGCCGGGCGGACGGTGCGCAGCAGCCGCAGCACCGAACGGATCGGCGGGAAGGGGGTGAACAGCGCGTTCAGCAGCGGCGTGCGCAGCCGGTCCCAGTGCGCCGCCATGTCCACCCAGGCCTGACCGTCGCCGGCCGCGAAGCCGTCCAGATTGGCCGCGGTCCGCTCCAGATCCCTTGACAGGACCGCGCTGTCACCCGACGGCAGGGGATGCGCGAGCACCTCGGGGGCGTGCACCCAGCGCAGGCCGTGCGACCCCAGCTCCAGATCCCGGATCACCGGGGACGCCGCGGCCAGCGGGTAGAAGGCGCTGAACAGGTCCGTGCTGAACCCGTCGGCGGTGACGACGCCGCTGCGCACCGCCCCGCCGACGGTCGGCTCCGCCTCCAGCAGCAGCACCTCCCAGCCGGCGTCGGCCAGCGCGTTCGCCGCCACCAGCCCGTTGGGTCCGGCGCCGATCACCACCGCGTCGACGGTCTCGTTCGTCACGGGCGGTCAGGGCCCGACAGCCCGGCCGACGACGCGGTCCGCCCCTCGGCGAGCAGGGCCAGCCGCAGCAGGGACTCCCGGTTCCGCGGCCGGATCAGCAGTTGCCGCACCGGGCGGGGAACCAGCCGGCCCGGTCCGGACTCGGCGTCCTCGACGATGCCGATCCGAGTCCGACCCCCGTCGACCTCGTCGAGGGTCAGCCGCACCCG
>JBDHZW010000276.1:0-7018 GCA_039812105.1 Nakamurella sp. | reverse complement strand
CCGGGGCCGGCCGGGCCGCCTCGGGTGGCCACAGCCCGTTCCTCGGCGCGCGCCCGAAGGCCGAACTGGCGAAGCCGGCGCCAGGCGCGGGCCGATCCGCCCGGCGGGCGCCGGGCAAGGCCCGATCAGGCGTCGGCCGCGGTGGTTCGCCGGGCGGCCGCGTGTCGGGTCAACAGGTCGCGGACGATCGCCAGCGGAGCCCACCTCGCGTGCCCGCGTCGGGTGACCGCGAAGGCCCGCAGCAGGGCGGGCGGGTGGTCCAGCGGCAGCAGCACGATCCCGTCACCGGTGGGCTGGTCGGCGGGTAGCAGGCCGATCCCGTGGCCGGAGCCGATCAGGTCCTGGACGAGGTCGAGACTGTCTGCCCGGTGGGCGATCTCGGGCTCGAATCCGGCCATCGAGGCGAGGATGCGGAGCACGTCCTCGTCGGCGGTGTTGCGGGAGTTGACGATCCACCGGCGGTCGGCGAATCCTCGCACCACCTCGGGTGCATCGAGGCCGGCGAGATCTGCACCAGGGTCGGCCCCGGAGCCGGCCGGCGCGCCCAGGCTCCACCGGGTGGCCCAGAGCGGCGCCACCTCCAGCGACCGGTCGAACCGCAGCGGGGCCAGCGAGTAGTCGTAGACCAGGGCGAGGTCGACCGTGCCCGCCGTCAGCGCGGCCATCGCCTCGGGCGGCTCGTGCTCGCGGACGTGCAGGGTGATCCGCGGATGCTCCTGCGACAGCCGGCCGATGGCCGGCAGCAGGTCCTGCCGGATGCCGGTGGCGAACCCGGCCACCACCACGGTGCCGCCCGGATCGTCCGAGCCAAGATCCCGCCGCGCCGCGTCGACCGCGGCCAGAATGGTGACCGCGTGCTCGGCCAGCCGGCGGCCGGCCGGCGTCAGCCGCACCCGGCGGCCGTCCGGCTCGATCAGCCGCTGCCGCACCTCCCGGCCGAGCGCGGCGATCTGCTGGGACACCGTCGACGTCGTCACATTCAGCTCGTCGGCCACGCGTTGCATCGAGCCGAGCCGGGCGAGTTCGGACAGGAACTGCAGCCGCCGCGGGTCCATCGTGCCGATTATCCACGAATCATGAATGGTTGGTTCGTGATCCTGACGTGGACGCGAACGATCGTTGCCTGATCTCATCGTGGTCATGGGGAACAGCACTCGAGCCGGCGCCGGTATGGCGGTGTCCGCGATGGTCTTCGTCCAGCTCGGCCTGGCCGCGTCGGTGGGCGTGTTCGACCGGGTCGGTCCGGAGGGCGCCGCGTGGCTGCGGTTGGCCTGGGCCGGGGTCCTGCTGCTGGTGCTCGTCCGCCCGCGGCGGTCCTGGTTCGACCGGTCCAGCTTCCTGGCGTGCGTTGCTCTCGGGATCGTCACCGCCGCCATGACGATGCTGTTCATGGCGGCGGCCGCGCGGCTGCCGCTGGGCACGGCGAGCGCGCTGGAGTTCCTCGGCCCGCTGTCGGTGGCGGCCTGGCGGGGGCGGGGCGTCGCGCGGCTGTGGGTGCTGCCGGCCGGCGTCGGCGTCCTGCTCCTGACCGAGCCGTGGCAGGGCGCGGTCGATCCGGTCGGGGTGGCCTTCGCGTTGGGCGCCGCACTGTGCTGGGCGGCGTACATCCTGCTCACCCAGCGCGTCGGTGACGAGGTGTCGGGCATCCGCGGGTTGGCCGTGTCGATCCCGGTGGCCGGGGTCGTCGCGACGCTGATCGCCGGGCCGGCCACGCTGCCGTCCCTGGACTGGCAGCTGGTGCTGATCGGGTTGGGGCTGGCGCTGCTGGTGCCCGTGCTGCCGTTCGCGCTGGAGATGCTGGCATTGCGCCGGCTGTCGGCGGCCGCGTTCGGCACGTTGATGAGCCTGGAGCCGGCGATCGCGTTGGTCGTCGGCCTGGTGGTGCTGGGGCAGGTGCCGGGCGCGCTGCCGGTGCTCGGGCTGGCCTGCGTGGTGGCCGCCGGGATCGGCGCCGAACGCAGCGGCGCCCGCCCGGCGACCCCGGAGGTCTGCGCGCCCGCGGGGGGCAGTGCCGTAGGCGCCGCGGGGGCGGTGTCGTAGGTACCCGCTACCGTCCGCGGCATGCTCGTCAACCATCTCGACCGGACCCGGATCGCCTACGACACGGTCGCCGTCGACTACGCGCGGCTGCTGCAGGACGAACTCGCGGCCAACCCCACCGACCGGTCGGTGTTGGCCCGGTTCGCCGCCGCAGTGCGGGGAGAGGTGCTCGAGGTGGGCTGCGGGCCGGGCCGGATCACCGGCCACCTGCGCGAGCTGGGGTTGGCCGTGCGAGGCATCGACCTGTCGCCGGCAATGGTGGCCGAGGCGAAGCGCCGATGTCCGGACCTGGATTTCCGGGTCGGCACCATGACGGCGCTGGACGTCCCGGACCAATCGGTCGATGGCGTCGTCGCCTGGTACTCGATCATCCATCTGCCGCCGGACCAGCTGCCGGTCGCGTTCGCCGAGCTCGCCCGGGTGCTGGTGCCCGGCGGCCGGTTGCAGCTGGCGTTCCAGGTCGGGAACGGGCCGGTGGAGATCGATCAGGCCTACGGTCACGAGATCTCGGCGACGGCCTACCGGCTCGACCCGGACGAGATCGCCGGGCTGCTGTCCGATGCCGGATTCACGGTACTGGTCCGGCAGGTGCGCGGGGCCGTCGGGCGGTGGGAGAAGACGCCGCAGGCGTACCTGCTCGCCCGGACCCGCCGCCGCCCCGTCCGGGGCGATCCGTACCGTGGCGAACGACCCACCAGTCAGGCAGCCGAAAGCGAGGACCGCCGGTGACCGTTTCGAGCACCGACCTCGGCATCCACCCGGTCACCGGAGGCGCCGCCCGGGCGTTGACGGAGGTGTCAACGGGAGCGCTGACCGCCCGGGCCCGCGAGATCCGGGATGCGGCGTTCGGGACCCGGGTGACGTTCTCGCCCAAGGTGTTCCTGCCGCTGACCAAGCTGTGCGCGGACCGGTGCGGGTACTGCACCTTCGCCACCGCGCCGCGGCACCTGCCGCACGCGTACCTGCCGCCGGACCAGGTGCTGGCGATCGCCGGGCAGGGGGCCACCCACGGCTGCGCCGAGGCGCTGTTCACGCTGGGGGAGGGGCCGGAGCGCCGCTATCCGCAGGCCCGCGCGTGGCTGGACGAGCACGGTTTCGCTTCCACCGTCGACTACCTGGTGGCCGCGGCCGGACGGGTGCTGACGGAGACCGGCCTGCTGCCGCACGCGAACGCCGGCGCGATCTCCCGGGCCGAGCTGGCCCGGCTGCGCACCGTCGCGCCGAGCCAGGGGATGATGATCGAGTCCCTGCGGCCGGATCTGGCCGCGCACCGCGGCGCCCCGGACAAGACCCCCGAGCGGCGGCTGGCCACCCTGCACGCGGCGGGCGAGCTGGCCATCCCGTTCACGACCGGCGTCCTGGTCGGCATCGGCGAGACCGAGGTCGACCGGGTCGAGGCCCTGCTGGCCATCGCCGAGGCGCACCGCCGACATGGGCACGTGCAGGAGGTGATCGTGCAGAACTTCCTGCCCAAACCGGGCACCGCGATGCGCGAGGCGCCGGCCTGCCCGCCGGAGGCGCACATCCGCGCGATCGCACTGGCCCGGCTGATCCTGCCGCCGGACGTGCACCTGCAGGCGCCGCCGAACCTGACCGACGCCGACCAGCTCGGAGATCTGCTGGCCGCCGGCATCGACGACTGGGGCGGGGTTTCGCCGGTGACGGCCGATCACGTCAATCCGGAGCGGCCGTGGCCGGCGTTGCGGGTGCTCCGGGCGGCGACCGAGGACGCGGGACACACACTGGCCCCGCGGATGACGATCTATCCGGAGTTCGCCCTCGACCCCGACCGGTGGCTGGACCCGGCGACCCGGTTCCCGGTGCTGGACCGGTCCGACGCCGCCGGCCTGTGCCGGGACGACCCGGGGGCGGTGTGGCCCGAGAAGCACGGCGCCGCCGCCAACGTCGGCACCGGGGCCGAGGTGATCCAGATCGGCCGGCGGTCCACCGCCTGGTACTCCGGGGCCGACGTGACGCCGCCGGTGCTGATCCCCGGCCGGTCCTTCGCCCGCGGCCGGGTGGCCGAGGTGCTCGACGGTGCGCGGGCCGGCCAGGAACTCGGCGAGGACGAGATCGTCACCCTGTTCGGCGCCCGCGGGCCGGAGGTGCCGGCGGTCGCCGAGCTGGCCGATCAGCTGCGCCGCGACCTGGTCGGCGACGAGGTCAGCTACGTGGTCAACCGGAACATCAACTACACCAACGTGTGCACGTTCCGCTGCACGTTCTGCGGGTTCTCCAAGGGTCCGTTGTCGCTGAACCTGCGCGGCAAGCCGTACCTGTTGACGCTGGACGACATCGCGCAGCGGTCCCGGGAGGCGGTGCAGCTGGGTGCCACCGAGGTGTGCCTCCAGGGCGGCATCCACCCGCACTTCGACGGCAACTTCTACGTCGACGTCGCCCGCGCGGTGCACGAGGCCGTGCCCGACCTGCACATCCACGGGTTCACCGCGCTGGAGGTGCATGAGGGGGCCAAGCGACTGGGCGAGCCGCTGGTCGACTACCTGCGCCGGCTGCAGGCCGCCGGCCTCAAGACGCTGCCCGGCACGGCCGCCGAGATCCTGGACGACGAGGTCCGCCGGGTGATCTGCCCGGACAAGATCACCACCGACGAATGGCTGGAGGTGCACCGAGCCGCCCACTCGATCGGCCTGCGCAGCAACGTGACGATCATGTTCGGCTCGGTGGAACGGCCCGAGCACTGGGCCCGGCACCTGCTGCGGACCCGGGCGTTGCAGCGGGAGACGGGTGGTTTCACCGAGTTCGTGCCGCTGCCGTTCGTGCACATGGCGGCGCCGGTCTACCTGAAGCGGGGCGCCCGGCGCGGCCCGACCTGGCGGGAATCGGTGCTGATGCACGCGGTCGGGCGGATCGTCTACGCCGGGTCGATCGACAACATCCAGACGTCGTGGGTCAAGCAGGGTCCGGTCGGGGCGCGGCAGCTGCTCCGGGCCGGGGTGAACGACCTGGGCGGCACGCTGATGGAGGAGAACATCTCCCGGGCCGCCGGCGCCGCCCACGGGCAGGGTCTGGACGCCGAGGGCCTACGCGCGCTGGCCGCCGCCGAGGGGCGTCCCGCGTACCAGCGGACCACGCTGTACGCGCGGGTGTCGCCCGGGGCGGTGCCGCTGGAGACGCGGTCGGCTCCGGTCAGCGCCTGAGCCGCTGCTCGGCCGACGGGGTCGCAGGGCGCGCAGGGGCCATCCCGTCGCAGCGTCACTCTGGGGATCCCGGCGCCACGTCGATCGGCCGTTGGGTTCGCCCGGGTGGTGCTGGGTTCGCCCTGGTGGTGCTGGGTCGGTCGGGCGTTGTGTTCGCCTGGGTGGCGCTGGGTTCGCCCGACCGGTGCGAGGTTGGCCCCGGTGGCGCTGAGTGGCGGCGGGTGCCCTTGCTGTTCGCGTCGCCGGTGCCGCCCGGCTCGGCCGACGCCGGGTTGGGTCCGGCCGCGCGAGGCACGAGTGTGGATTCGAGGTGTATCCCTGCGCCCGCAGTCCGTGCGCAGCCCCGGCGGTTCACTCTCGCGACGGGTCGTCTCTCACAGCGCCATCCGGGTGAACCCCGCGCCACGTCGATCGGGTGCTAGGTTCGCCCTGGTGGCGCTGGGTTCGCCCTGGTGGTGCTGGGTTCGCCCGACCGGTGCGAGGTTGGCCCCGGTGGCGCTGAGTGGCGGCGGGTGCCCTTGCTGTTCGCGTCGCCGGTGCGGCGCCGGCTCGGTTCGTGCGCAGGCGGCGGGTCGTCGGGCCACTTCGGTGAACCCCGCGCCGCTTCGGTGAACCCCGCGCCGCTTCGGTGAACCCCGCGCCGCTTCGGTGAACCCCGCGCCGCTTCCGTGAACCCCGCGCCGCTTCGGTGAACCCCGCGCCACTGCGGCGATCTCCGCACCACTGCGGCGAACCCCGCGCCACGTCGATCGGGTGCTCGGTTCGCCCTAGTGGCGTGGGGTTCGCCCTGGTGGCGCTGGGTTCGCCCAATGGGGCTGGGTTCATCCGGCCGGCGCCGGATCTGCCCGCGGGCACGGTCGCACCTGCCGCTTCGCCGGCCACGAGGCCCGCGCGGACGCGGCGTGGCGACGGTCGAGTGATCCGCGTGACCCTTGACCTTCCCGGCAGCGGCCCATAGCCTGGTCGAAACGATTCGATCGAATCGTTTCGACCGGGTTGGGCTGCGGGCGCGCCGCGGAATCACGGGCACCGACGCGGGACCACCTGAACGAAGCGCCCGACCCACCCGCCGCGAACGAGCACGAAGAGCCTGGAGCCATGTCCGACCCGACCGCCTCGACCGCCACCCCGGTCGGCGCCCCAACCGTCACCCCGACGGCCGTTCCGGTCGGCGCCCCAACGGCCGCCTCGACCGCCACCCCGGTCGCCGCCCCGACCGCCACCCCACCCGTCACGCCGCCACCCCTGACCCGGCGCGAGGTGGTGGCCTGGCGGAACGCGCTGTTCCTGATTTTCGCGTTGTGCGGGATCGCCATGGCCAGCTGGGTGGCCCGCACCCCGGCGATCCGGGACTCGGTCGGCGCGTCGACCTGGCAGATGGGGCTGATCGTGTTCGGCCTGTCCGCCGGATCGATGGTCGGCCTGGTGCTGTCCAGCCACGTGCTCGCCCGGTTCGGTCCGGCGAACACGATCCGGGTCACCATGATCATGTCCGCGCTGGGCATGATGATCACCGGTATGGGCGGCACGCTCGCCTCGATCCCGGTCGTCATCGGCGGACTGATCGTGTTCGGCCTCGGCAACAGCGTGTGCGACGTGTCGATGAACGTGGACGGCGCCGCCAACGAGCGGGCGCTGGGTCGCACCGTCATGCCGATCTACCACGCGATGTTCAGCGCCGGGACGATCGTCGGCGCGGGCGCCGGGGCGCTCGCCGAGCACCTCGGCGTGCCCGTGGTCGCGCATCTGTCGGTGGTCGCCGCCGCGATGGCGGTCGCCGTGCTCGTCGCGGTTCGTTTCCTGCAACCCGACCCCGCTCT
>JBDHZW010000275.1:0-7135 GCA_039812105.1 Nakamurella sp. | reverse complement strand
GCACAGTCCGCTCGTAGAGTCGGGGAATCTGACGCTGCGTGATGTCTGCGTGGGCTCGGGGTGATGGTCGGTCGACCAGGACCGGCCGGAGGACGGCAGTCGTTCCACAAGGAGGAATGTCAATGAGGAGAACGCGGGCGGTGGCCATCACCGCTCTCGCCGCGGCCACGGCACTGGTGGTGGCAGCGTGCGGAAGCAGCGGCAGCTCCGGGAGCACGACCAGCGCCACGTCCGGCGCCGGTGGTGGTGGGGCTGAGAGTTCCGCGGCGGGTGGTGGCGGTTCCTCGGGCGACTCCGGCACCATCACGTACGCCCAGGAGCAGGAGTGGTACGACTACAACTCCGGCTCCAGCTCCGGCAATGCCACCGCGAACCAGGTGGTGCTCAACCAGGTGTTGCGCGGGTTCTCCTACGTGGACAACAAGGGCACCATCCAGATGGACACCGATTACGGGACCATCGAGAAGGTCTCCGACGACCCGCTGACGGTCAAGTACACCTTCAACGACAAGGCGCAGTGGTCGGACGGGCAGCCGATCGGCTGCGCCGACTTCCTGCTGGCCTGGGCGGCGAACTCGGGCCGCTACAACAAGGACGGCACGATCAACCAGCCGGGTAACGTCCCGGCCGAGCCGGCCTACATCTTCGACACCGCGTCCACCTCGGGCATCGACCAGACGCAGAAACCGACCTGCGCCGACGGCGACAAGTCGGTCACCATGACCTACACCAAGCCGTTCGTCGACTGGCAGGTCGCGATCGGTACCTCCGCCGGCTCCAGCATCCTGCCGGCCCATGTGGCGGCGCAGGCGGCCGGGACCGACACGGCCGGGCTGGTCAAGGCGGTCGAGACCGACGACTTCGCCACCCTGACCAAGATCGCCGATTTCTGGAACAGCGGTTGGACGCTGGACAAGTCCAAGGGTCTGCCGGCCGCGACGACCATCCCGTCCGCCGGCCCCTACTACGTGGCCGCGTGGGATCCGGGCCAGTCGGTGACGCTGAAGAAGAACGACAAGTGGTGGGGCACCCCGGCCAAGACCGACACCGTGGTCATCCGCTACATCTCGCAGGATCAGCAGGTGTCCGCGCTGGCCTCGGGTGAGGTCGACGTGATCGAGCCGCAGCCGAATCCGGATGTGAATGCCGCGCTGACCAACCTGGGCAACTCGGTCAAGGCCGACTACGGCTCGCAGTTCACCTACGAGCACATGGACCTGTCGGTCAAGAACGGCTTCGCCAACGAGAAGCTGCGCGAGGCGTTGTTCGAGTGCGCCCCGCGCCAGCAGATCGTGGACAACCTGATCGTTCCGTCGAACCCCGACGCCAAGCTGTTGAACTCGTTGATGCTGATGGACTTCCAGGAGGGCTACGACCAGTTGGCGCAGAACTCCGGTTTCGCCAACTACGCGGACGTCAACCTCGACGCCGCCAAGGCCGCCTACGCGGCCTCCGGCGAGGCGCAGGGCAAGACCATCCGGGTCATCCACATCGACCCGAACCCGCGGCGGACCAACGAGGTTGCCCTGCTCAAGGCGTCCTGCGACCCGGCCGGGTTCAACATCCAGGACGTGCCGTTGTCCAGCGACAAGTTCGGGCCCCAGCTGTCCACGGGCGACTACGACATCGCGCTGTTCGCGTGGGCCGGCTCCGGCCTGCTCGGCTCGATCCCGTCGGAGTACCTGTCCACCGGTGGCCAGAACTACTCCGGTTGGAACGACCCGCAGATGGACACCGCGCTGAACAGCCTGGCCACCTTGACCGATCCGTCACAGGCGCTGCCGTTGCTGCAGACCGTCGACCAGCGGCTCGCGGCCAATTACTACTCGTTCCCGATCTTCACCTTCCCGGGTGTCGTCGCGATGAAGTCGAACATCGAGGGGCCGGTGCTGAACGCCACGCAGACCCAGGCCACCTGGAACATGCAGGACTGGCAGCGGACCTGATCGGCCGTTGACCGACGTCCGGGTCGGGTGCGCCCGACCCGGACGAACCTCTTGATTGGCACGACATCGGCGCAGGGATCACACTGATCTTGACGCCGATCCGATGACGGGCCGGGACAGTCCCCGACTTCCCGGCCCGTCGTCGTTCCCGGACAGTGGCGCGCCTCCGCCGCGGCTCGCCACGCCGACGCCGACGGGTTGGAGGCACGGTGGCATCGTTCATCGTCAGGCGATTCCTGATATCGATTCTGGTCCTGTTGGCCGCGACGTTCATCGTCTACGTGCTGGTGGCCAACGCCGGGGATCCCCGTTCGGCGCTGTACGAATCGGCCGATCCGGGCAAGGAAGCCAAGATCGCCGCGATGACCAGGAACCTGAGCCTGGACGTCCCGCTGATCCCGCGCTATTTCAGTTGGCTCGGTGGGGTGCTTGGCTGCTTCGTCGGGAACTGCGATCTGGGCAACATGTCCACCGGGGCGCCGGTGATCGGCGGGCTGAGCGTCGCCATCGGGTCGACGCTGCGGCTCGTGGTCTTCGCCCTCATCATCGCCGTGGTGCTGGGCGTGGCGGTCGGCATGGTCACCGCCCTGCGGCAGTACTCCGGCCTGGACTACAGCGTGACGTTCCTGGCCTTCCTGTTCTTCTCCCTGCCGGTGTTCTGGATCGCCGTCCTGATGAAGCAGTTCCTGGCGATCAAGTTCAACAGCTGGCTGCAGGATCCGTCGATCCCGCCCTGGGTGATCGTGGTGTCGGCACTGGTCGCCGCTCTGCTGGCAGCCGGCGTCGTCGGCGGTGACCGCCGGAACCGGCTGATCGCGGCCGGTGTCGGCGCCGTGGTGGTGGCCGTTATCATGACGTTCCTGAGCCTGACCGACTGGTTCGCCTCGCCGGGTATCGGACCGGTGACGATGATCATCATGTCGGCGCTGACCGCACTCGCGTCGACCGCGCTGATCGCCGGGTTCCGCTCCCGAGTGGTGCTGTACGCGACGCTGGCGACCGCGGCGGTCGGCGTCGTCAGCTACTTCGTCCTCGACTCGCTGCTGGCCGACCCGACCACCCTGTTCCTGCTCGGGCTGCTGGTCGTGGCGTTGGTCATCGGGGCGGCCATCGGTGCCGGGATGGGTGGGCTGTATCGCTCGCAGGCGATCCGGGCGTCGATGCTGACCGCGTTCGGCTGCTCCCTGCTGGTGTTCATGAGCCACCTCTTGGACGCCGTGCCGGCTTACTCCGCCAAGGTCAACGGGGTGGTCATCGCGACCATCGGCGCGACCACCCCGAATTTCCAGGGGAACTTCTGGGAGACCACGCTGGACCAGCTCGGTCACCTGATCCTGCCGACGATCGCCATCGTCCTGATCTCGATCGCGTCGTACACCAGGTACACCCGCAGCTCGATGCTCGAGGTGATGAACCAGGACTACATCCGCACGGCCCGGGCCAAGGGCCTGACCGAGCGGACGGTGGTGGTGCGGCACGGCTTCCGGAACGCGATGATCCCCATCACCACCATCGTCGCGCTGGACATCGGCGGTCTGATCGGCGGTGCGATCATCACCGAGACCGTATTCGGCTGGTCCGGTATGGGGAAGTTCTTCAACGACGCGCTCAAGATCCCGGACGCCAACGCCGTCATGGGGTTCTTCCTCATCACCGGCATGGCGATCGTGCTGGCCAACATGGCAGCGGACATCGCCTACGGGTTCCTCGATCCGAGGATTCGGTTGTCATGACCAAGGCAGGGCGAGGGCAACGATGAGCACCGATTCCAAACAGGTTCCCGACGAGAAGCCGGCCGAGGCGACCGCGACCGAAGGCACCAGCACCGCCGCGCAGGGCATGGCGATCGTCGCCCGCACCCAGGGCCAGTTGGTGCGGCGCCGGTTCTTCCGGCACAAGGCGGCGATGATCTCGCTGGCCGTGCTGATCTTCGTGATCCTGCTGGCGTTCACCTCGATCGGGTTCGCCGGCATCCCCGGGTGGTGGAAGTACGACTACGTCACCCCCGGCGTCGTGGTGAACCGGGGCGCGCCGACCCTGTCGGTGGTTCCGACGTTCCTGGGCGGCGACGGATTCAGCATCGGCGATCATCCGTTCGGCCAGGACGACCTGGGTCGGGACTACTTCGCGCTGACCATGCGCGGAGCGCAGATCTCGATCCTGATCGCCTTCGTCGTGGGCATCGTCAGCACGCTGATCGGGGTCGTCATCGGTGCGGTGTCCGGTTATTACGGCCGCTGGGTGGAGAGCACCCTGATGCGATTCACCGACGTCATCATCACCATCCCGGTGCTGGTGATCGCCGCCGTGCTCGGCCAGCGATTCGGCGGCGCCGGGCCGCTCGTGCTGGCGATCGTGCTCGGCTTCGTGCTGTGGACGTCGCTGGCCCGGCTCGTCCGCGGTGAATTCCTTTCCCTGCGGGAGAAGGAGTTCGTCGAGGCTGCGCGGGCGCTCGGCGCGAAGCCCCGGCGGATCATCTTCAAACACATCCTGCCGAACACCGTCGGGGTGATCACGGTGGCCGCGACGCTGGCCATCGCCAGTGCGATCCTGCTGGAAACGGCTCTGTCCTACCTGGGTTTCGGCGTCCGCGCGCCGGACACCTCGCTGGGCCTGCTGGTCTCCACCTACCAGAACGCGTTCGCCACCCGGCCCTGGCTGTTCTGGTGGCCCGGCCTGTTCATCATCGTGATCGCGTTGTCCATCAACTTCATCGGCGACGGCTTGCGGGACGCGTTCGACCCGCGGCAGAACCGGGTGCGTGCCTGATGACCGTTCCCCCGACCACTCCGCCCAACGAGACGCCTGGTGGCAGCCTGTACGGACCGGCCCGCGAGGAACCGGTCGAGTTGTATGAGGTGTACGAACCGTCGACGGGCGCCGAGGTCGAGCAGCACCGGGCCGAGATGCTCGGTCCGGTCGGCTCCACCGAGGTGCTCAAGGTCGACAACCTGACCGTCGGCTTTCCCACCGACGACGGCCTGGTCCGGGCCGTCCGCGGGGTCTCCTACACCCTGCACGAGCGCGAGGTGCTCGGCATCGTCGGCGAATCCGGCTCCGGCAAGTCGGTCTCGTCGATGGCGGTGATGGGTCTGCTGCCCAAGAGCGCGCGGATCACCGGCTCCATCACCTTCCGCGGGCAGGACGTCCTCTCGATGAGCAAGGCGCACCAGCGTTCGTTGCGCGGACGGAAGATCGCGATGATCTTCCAGGACCCGATGACGGCGATGAACCCGGTGTACACCATCGGTTTCCAGCTGGCCGAGGCCGTGCTGTCGCACGAGATGATGCCCAAGAAGCAGGCCATGGCCCGGGCCGAGGAGATGCTGGCGCTGGTCGGCATCCCGCAGCCGAAGGAACGACTCAACTCCTACCCGCACGAGTTCTCCGGCGGCATGCGGCAGCGGGCGATGATCGCCCAGGCGGTGATCAACAACCCGGACGTGATCATCGCCGACGAGCCGACCACGGCGCTCGACGTCACCGTGCAGGCGCAGATCCTGGAGAAGTTGATCGAGGTCAAGGACGCGTTCAACGCGGCCATCATCCTGATCACCCACGACCTGGGGGTGGTGGCCGGCATGACGCACCGCACCCTGGTGATGTACGCGGGCCGCCCGGTCGAACTGGGCGCCACCGACACCGTCTTCTACCATCCGCGAATGCCTTACACCGCCGGGCTTCTCGGATCCATCCCGACGGCCGGCGACACCGGCCGGCTGCGGCCGATCACCGGGGCGCCGCCGTCGCTGATCAACCTGCCCACCGGCTGCCCGTTCTCGCCGCGCTGCCCGCTGGCCATCGACGTGTGCCGGGAGACCGAGCCGGAACTGGCGCCGACGGACACCGAGGACCACCACGCCGCCTGCCATCGCTGGGATCAACTGGCCGCCGCGCCCGATGCCACCGCATTCTTCCGGACCGAGAGCGAGGCCCGGCAATGAGCACGAGCACGGACAAGCCGATCGCGGCCGATCCGCCGCCGGACTACGAACACCTGCTCCAGGTCACCGACCTGGTCAAGGAATTCCCGGTCAAGGGCGGCGGCATCATCCGCCGGGTGGTCGGGAAGGTGCAGGCCGTGTCGTCCGTGTCGCTGTACCTGGATGCCGGCGAGACCCTCGGCGTGGTCGGCGAATCCGGCTGTGGCAAGTCGACCACCGGTCGGGCGATCCTGCAGCTGCACAAACCGACGTCCGGATCGGTGAAGTTCCGGGGCCAGGAATTGACCACCATGGGCGCCGAGGAACTCCGGGCGGTGCGACGTGACCTGCAGATCGTCTTCCAGGATCCGTACGCCTCGTTGAATCCCAAGATGCCGGTCAACGACATCATCGCCGAGGCCTACAAGATTCACGGACTGTGGAGCAAGGACGGGTTGGACCGGGTCGGAGAGTTGCTGCGGCTGGTCGGACTGTCGCCGGAACACGGCAACCGGTATCCGCACGAGTTCTCCGGCGGCCAACGGCAACGCATCGGCATCGCCCGAGCACTGGCCCTGGAACCGGACGTGCTGATCCTCGACGAGCCGGTGTCGGCCCTGGACGTCTCGGTGCAGGCCGGGGTGGTGAACCTGCTGGAGGACCTGCAGGACACCCTGGGCTTGGCCTACTTCTTCGTCGCCCACGACCTGTCGATCGTCCGGCACATCTCGGACCGGATCGCCGTGATGTACCTGGGCAAGATCGTGGAGACCGGCTCCCGGGACGACGTGTACGAGCGGCCCACCCACCCGTACACGGTTGCGCTGCTGTCCGCGGCACCGGAGGCCGACCCGAACTCGGAGCGGGTCCGTGAGCGGATCATGCTCACCGGCGACGTGCCCAGCCCGCTCAACCCGCCGTCCGGCTGCCGGTTCCGCACCCGGTGTTGGAAGGCCCAGGAGAAGTGCGCGACCGAGGAGCCGCTGCCGGTCGACCACGGTGGCGGTCACCTGGTGGCGTGCCACTTCCCGGTGACCGATCCAGCCGCCGAGACGGCGAGCGCGGCGCTGCGGGTGGCCGGGTCGGCGGCCTGACCGGAACGGCCCGGCCGGGCCATGGCTCGCGCGTAGGGTTGCCGCGTGCCCGTTCGCCTGCTCGCCGTTCATGCCCACCCGGACGACGAGTCGTTGTCGATGGCCGGCACGCTGGCGACGGTGTCCGCGGCCGGTGCGCGGGTGACCCTAGTGACCGCGACCCTCGGCGAGG
>JBDHZW010000274.1:0-7139 GCA_039812105.1 Nakamurella sp. | reverse complement strand
TCGGGGCGCAGGCGGTGCACGTCACCGGCGACTACGGGCCGTACGGGCGGCACCGGGACGACCGGGTGCGCGACGCGCTGGCCGGCGCCGGGGTCGACTGGGTGGCCACCGGCTCCCCCTACGCCGTCTCGCCGGGCCGGGTGCGCAAGGGCGACGGCTCGCGATTCGCGGTGTTCACGCCGTTCTTCCGGGCCTGGACGCACCACGGCTGGCGGTCGCCCGCCCGATCCGGATCAGGAGTGGACTGGGTGCGGCCGGCCGACGTCGACGGGGTGATGTCCCACGATCCGGCCGAGTACGCGCGCTCCGTGCCGGACGGACCGGAGTTGCCCGCAGCCGGGGAGCGGGCCGCCGCGGCCGCCTGGCGGGATTTCCTGGCCGACCGGATCGACGGGTACGACACCGACCGGGACCGGCCGGATCGTCCCGGCACCAGCCGGATGTCGGTGTACCTGAAATGGGGGTGCATCCACCCGCGCACCCTGCTGGCCGAGCTGGCCGGCCACCGATCGACCGGCGCGTCCGCCTACCGGCGGGAGCTGGCCTGGCGGGAGTTCTACGCGGACACCGTGTTCCACCTGCCGGAGTCGGTGTGGACGTCGGTCGACCCGGTGTTCGACCGGATGTCCTGGGCGTCCGGCGCGGCTGCGGACGAACGGTTCGAGGCCTGGCGGACCGGCCGCACCGGCTACCCGTTCGTCGACGCCGGGATGCGGCAGCTGCTGGCCGAGGGCTGGATGCACAACCGGTTGCGGATGACCACGGCGTCGTTCCTGATCAAGGATCTGCACCTGCCCTGGCAGCGGGGGGCCGAGCACTTCCTGGCCCACCTCGTGGACGGCGACTACGCGTCCAACAACCACGGCTGGCAGTGGGTGGCCGGGTCGGGCCCGCAGGCGGCGCCGTTCTTCCGGATCTTCAACCCGCTCACCCAAGGCGAGAAGTTCGACCCGTCAGGGGATTTCGTCCGCCGGTACGTGCCGGAACTGCGGGACGTGCCGGGCCGGCGGGTGCACCGGCCGTGGGAGCTGGCCGGCGGCGTGCCGAACGGGTACCCGGAGCCGATCGTCGACCACGCCGACGAGCGGGCCGAGGCGCTGCGCCGGTGGGAGAACCGTTCGCGCTGATCGCACCCGCCGCCGCTCCTCCGAAGTTGATCATGACGAACTCTGCTGGTGCGGTCGGCGTGTCGCCGGTGTGTCGAGCAGAGATCGTCATGATCATTTCAGGGTTCGGACCGAGCGGGACAGCGCCCGGCCGAACTGCAGCAGCCGTTGCATCTGGGCCAGCCCGCCGTCCGTCACCGACTTGGAGAACCGGTAGGTCTCCACGTAGGTCACCGTGCGAGTCTGGTTCGCGTCGGCCAGTTCGGTGACGGCCTTCTCCGGGGTCTGGGTGGACAGGTACAGCAGGACGGAGTTCATCGTCCGGGAGCCGTCGGGCTCGGTGCGGAACCGCTGCCGCAGTCCCTGGTCGACCACCGCGGCCAGCGGGATGGTGCGCAACGACGAGGTGAACATCAGGGTGTCCGGCGCCTCCTCGTCGACCTCGTCGTCGCCGTGCCACAGGATCAGCCGGTGCCCGTCGGTGACGGCGACCTCCTGCCACAGCGATTCGCCCCACGGCTGCGCGGCGACGACCAGCTCGCAGGTGAAGGACACGATGTCGGCCGGGTCGATGACGCCGGCCAACTCGTCCAGGGCGGCGTCCGGGTCGCGGATGTAGGCCCGGACGGCGTCCTCCAGCCGCAGGTAGGGCGCCCAGTCCTGCGGCGCGTGCGGGCGGGGAGCGATCATGGGTGCCGGACCTCCTGCCCGAGGATTCTGCCCGAACCGATCAGGATGACGAGGCCAGGTCGGTCTCGTCATCCCGATCGCGGGTGTCGTAGCGGATCAGCGACCGCCCGAAGGTGGCGGCCAGCAGGGTCAGCACGATCGTCGCGATGCCGCCGGCCGTCGTCGCGAACGCGGTCGACGTCGCCGACGCGACCAGCCCGTGCACCAGGTCGGCCACCCGCGGGCCGCCGGCCACCACCACGGTGAACACCCCCTGCATCCGGCCGCGCATCTCGTCGGTGGCGTTGACCTGCAGGATCGTGGATCGGTACACCGCGCTGATCAGGTCGGCCCAGCCGCCGATGGCCAGGTAGATCACCGCCAGCCAGAGCACCGAGGTGGTGCCGTACAGGGTCATCGCCGCGCCCCACACCACGATCGCCGCCACGATCGCGATGCCCTGCCGGTGCACCCGGTGGATCCACCCGCCGGTCAGCCCGCCGAGCAGGGAGCCGATCGCCAGGGCGGCGTTGAGCAGTCCCAGGGCGGTGCCGCCGCCCGGCGGGCCGCCGAACGTCTCCTCCGCCATCTGCGGGAACAGCGCCCGGGGCATGCCGCAGACCATGGCGATGATGTCCACGACGAACGTCATCAGCAGCAGCGGCTTGAGCCGCAGGTAGGCCAGCCCGTCCAGCACCTTGGCCCGGCCGCGGCGGTCGCCCAGCGGCGGCACCGGCGGCAGCCGGATGACCGCGTACAGGATCGCCACCAGCGTGCAGGCGTCCAGGAAGTACAGCCAGGGCAGCCCGACCAGCGGGATGAGGATGCCGACCAGCAGCGGGCCGACGATCACCCCGATGCTGAACACGGACATGCCCAGGGCGTTCGCCGCGGGCACCATCTCGATCGGCACCAGCCGCGGGATGACCGCGCTGCGGGTCGGTTGGTTGACCGCGAAGAACGCCTGCTGCAGGGCGAGCAGGGCGAACACCGTCCACACCGATTCGGTCGCGCCCAGGGCGGCCAGCCACAGCCCGATGCTGGTCACCGCGACGCCCACCGACGTGATGATCAGCAGCTTGCGGCGGTCGTAGGTGTCCGCGATGGCCCCGCCGAGCAGCCCGAACACGACCAGCGGGATGAGCGCGACCAGGGAGGCGAAGCCGACCCAGGCGGAGCTGCCGGTCAGGTCGAACACCTGTTGCTGCACCGCCACCGAGGTGATCGTGGAGCCCAGGACGGTGAACACCTGCCCGACGAACAGCCGCCGGTACGCCGGTACCCGCAGCGGGCTCAGGTCGGGCCCGATGCTGCGCCAGGATCGCTTCGACGCGCTCGGTTCGTCCCCGTCGGTCATGGGGCCAGTCGCTCGATCACCCAGCCCGGGTCCGTGCGGCGGTACCGGAGGCGGTCGTGCAACCGGGCCAGCCGCCCCTGCCAGAACTCGACCGTCTCCGGCACGACCCGCCAGCCGCCCCAGAAGTCCGGCAGCGGAACGGGTGTGCCGTCGTCGGTCGGTCCCCCGAACCGCTCGGTGACCTGTGCCTGCAGCCGTTCCAGGGCGGCCCGGTCGGGCAGCACGGCCGACTGCGGGCTGGCCCAGGCGCCCAACCGGGACCCGCGGGGACGGGTCGCCCAGTACGCGCGGGCCAGCTCGTCGGACACCCGCTCGACCCGGCCGCGCACGTGCACCTGCCGCTGCAGGCCGATCCAGGGGAACGTCACCGCCGCCCACGGGTTGGCCAGCAGATCCCGGCTCTTGTCCGAGTTCAGGTTCGTGTAGAACACCACGCCCGCGGCGTCGACGCCCTTGCAGAGCACGGTGCGGCTGGCCACCTCGCCGGTCGGCCGGGCCGTGGCCAGCACCATCGCGTTCGGCTCGGGGAGCCCGGCGGCGATCGCGTCGCCGAGCCACCGATCGAACTGGCTCACCCAGTCGGCGGCCAGGTCGGCCTCGGACAGGCCGGCCAGCGAGTACTCCTCGCGCATCGCCGCCATCCTCGTCGTGCCCGTGCCGTCGTCGCCCATGTCCGTCCTCGCTGGTCCCCGCCGACCGTCGCCAGGTTCGGCAACGGCCTCGTCACGCTACGCCGGAACGCCGGGCGCCCCTTCGTCGTCCGCCGCCGATCCGGCGAAAGGTAAAGGCGTGACCAAGGCCACCTCCTCGGGTCTGGCCCTCGCGGCCCGGCGGCAGGCATTGTGAGGTGATCGTGAGGAGCTGTTCACCGGCCCTCCGCCCCGCCGACCCGACCGACTGCTAGGTCTTCGAGGCGGACCCATTGCTTTCCCGCACGACCCATCACCGGCGCATCGACGCTCCGGCTCACCCTCGGCGTGGAGGTACAGATGGCAACGAATGGCTTCGTCCCCGGTCTTGAGGGTGTGGTCGCGTTCCACACCGCCATCGCCGAACCCGATCGCAACGGCGGATCACTGCGCTACCGCGGCGTCGACATCGAGGACCTGGTCGGCCGGGTGGGCTTCGAGGACGCCTGGGCGCTGCTGGTCGACGACTCCTTCGGCGCCCGGCTGCCGGTGGAGACGGCCGCACCGGCGTTCAGCTCCGGCGACGTCCGGGTCGACGTCCAGGCCTCGCTGCCGCTGCTGGCCCCGGCGCGCGGGTTCGGTCCGCTGCTGGACATCACCGACGCGCAGGCCCGCGACCACCTGGCGCAGACGACCTCGGCGGTGCTGTCGTACGCGGCCCGGTCGGCCCGCGGCGACCGGTCCGCCGTGCCCGATGCGGAGTTGGCGTCCTGTTCCACGGTGGTCGAGCGGTTCGTGCTGGCCTGGACGGGCGAGATCGACCCGCAACAGGTGCGCGCGATCGACGCGTACTGGGTCTCGGCGGCCGAACACGGGATGAACGCATCGACGTTCACCGCCCGGGTGGTCGCCTCCACCGGCGCGGACGTGCCGGCCAGCGTCACCGGCGCGATCGGGTCGATGTCCGGCCCGCTGCACGGCGGCGCTCCGGCGCGCGTGCTGCCGATGGTCAAGGAGGTCGAGGCCAGCGGCGACCCGCACGGCCTGGTCACCCGGATCCTGGACAACAACGAGCGGTTGATGGGCTTCGGGCACCGGGTCTACCGGGCCGAGGATCCGCGGGCCCGGGTGCTGCGCCGGACCTGTCAGGAGCTGGGCGCGCCGCGGTACGAGGCGGCGGCCGCCTTGGAGCAGGCGGCCCTGTCGATCCTGCGGGAGCGGAGGCCG
The DNA here is from genome assembly GCA_039812105.1 of Nakamurella sp. GTDB lineage: Bacteria > Actinomycetota > Actinomycetes > Mycobacteriales > Nakamurellaceae > Nakamurella. The sequence goes on along the minus strand of JBDHZW010000274.1, from coordinate 2,151 downwards.
GACCGGGCGATCGAGACCAACGTGGAGTTCTGGGCCGCCGTCATCCTCGACTTCGCCGGGGTGCCGGCGGTGATGATGCCGGCCATGTTCACCTGCGCCCGGACCGCCGGGTGGAGCGCGCACATCCTGGAGCAGAAGCGGCTGGGCCGGATCGTCCGCCCCTCCGCCGTCTACGACGGCCACGGCCCGCGCGGCGTCGACGCCGTCGCCGGCACGCCGGCCTTGGCCGTCGTGGTCTGACGGTTCCTGGCCCTCCGGGCTGGGGGTTCCTTTTACTCCGGGCTGGGGGTATGACCGCGTCGCTGTGCCCGGGTACGTGGGCTCCAGTGGCGCACTGCCGGCTCAAGTGGACCGGTGGTGCGCCGCTCGGCCCGGTGGCCGGTGCGCGTCGGGTCCTCCGCCCGGGTGCGATGCAGCCCGTTGGCGCACCACCGGCTCAAGTGAACCGGCGGTGCGCCGCTCGGCCCGGTGACCGGTGCGCGTCGGGTCCTCCGGCCGCGTGCGATGCCGCCCGTTGGCGCACCACCGGCTCAAGTGAACCGGCCACGCGGCACTCGGCCCGGTGGCCGGTGCTTTCGGGTCCTCCGCCCGGGTGCGATGCAGCCCATTGGCGCACCACCGGCTCAAGTGGACCGGCCACGCGCCACTCGGCCCGGTGGCCGGTGCACGTCGGGTCCTCCGGCCGGGTGCGATGCAGCCCGTTGGCGCACCACCGGCTCAAGTGAACCGGTGGTGCGCCGCTCGGCCCGGGTGGCCGCAGCATGCCGAGACCCCGGCCGGCTGACCGGCCACCCACCGGCGCATCACCGGCTCAAGTGAACCGGCCACGCGCCACTCGCGGCCGAGCGGGCCCAGGCGCACTCCGACCCGGGCACTGGACCCCGCGCGACGGAGACGGAATCGGGGGGCTGGGCTGCGAGTTATCCACAGATCGACACCCAGGTCGTCGGTTGTCCACATTTTCTCCGTCGCGTCCCCACCGGCCCCTCAAACCCGGTGGACTGTGGTCATGCCCCGCAAACCCCCGCCGTTGCCGACCAAGGCGGCCGAGTCGATGCGCCGGCAGGGCGGCCTGATCACCCGCGCCCAGCTGAAGGCGGTCGGCGTCCCCGAATGGCAGATCGAAGGATTTCTGCGCCGTCACGAATGGTTGCGGGTTCTGCCGAGCGTCTACCTGACGAACGCAGGCCCGCCCGATGATTTCCAGCGCATCCGGGCCGCATCCCTGTGGGCGGGGCCGAATACGGTGGTCACTGGCGCGGCGGCATTGTTTTGGCAGCGCCGCACGAACCGGCCCCTCGATGTGATCGATCTTGCGACCACAGTCCGGCTCCGGGTCCCCGCGACCACGCCGAAGATCGTCGCCCACCGCACACGTGTCGACGACTTCTGGCGGGTGAACTGGAACGGTATCTGGGTGGCTCGGACCGAGTACGCCATCGCCGAGCTCCTGGCGACGGAGGGACCGGCACTGCTCGACGAAGCCGTCCGCCGGCGCTGGGTCAGCGTCGAGATGGTGACGCAGGTCCACCTGTCGTTGACGCCCGGGCGCGGATCAGCCATGCGCGCGCGGATACTCGGCGCCGCGGAGGGCGGTGCGATTTCGGAGGCCGAGCGGGTGCTGCATTCTCACCTTCGAGCGGGTGGGATCACCGGATGGACCGCGAACACGCTGGCCAGACCCGGCCGGGAGAACCGGGTCGGCGACGTCGTATTCGTCAAACTCAAGCTGCTGGTCGAAATTGACGGATTCGCGTTCCACACCGACCACGAGGCATTCATTCGGGACCGCGCCCGTCAGAACGAATTCGTCCTGAACGGCTGGATGGTCCTGCGGTTCACCTGGTGGCAGCTCATCCAGTACCCGGATCAGGTCATTCGTGAGATCCGCGAGGCGATCGAGCTGCTGACCGCGCGAGTGGCGCGTGGCCGGTCTTCTTGAGCCGGTCATGCGCCAGTGGGCGGCCGGTCAGCCGGCCGGGGCTTCGGCATGCTGTGGGCACCGGGGCGAGTGGCGCACCGCCGGTCCTCTTGAACCGGTGGTGCGCCGGTCGGCGGCGTCGCCCGCCGGCCCGGGACCCGACGTGCTGTGGCAACCGTTGAGTGGCGCGGGGCCGGTCCACTTGAACCGGTGGTGCGCCGGTCGGCGGT
>JBDHZW010000273.1:0-7245 GCA_039812105.1 Nakamurella sp. | reverse complement strand
AGGACGCGCCGGTGACGATCGCGACGGGAGTCGTCATGTTCTCCTCCAATAATCCAACTGGTTGGTTGGCAACGAATCTACGACAGGTGCGATCGCTATGTCAACAAACCAGTTGGTTGGCTATTCTCGGAGCCATGACGCCCACCGGCCCGGCCCGCCGGCCCGCGGCACGCACTCGCGCCGCGGACACCCGCGCGGCGGACACCCGGGCGGCAGACACCCGGGCGGCGGACACCCGCGCCCGCATCCTGGCCGCGGCGACCGGCGAGTTCGCCGAGCGCGGCCTCGCCGGCGGCCGGGTCGATCGGATCGCGGCCGCCGCCGACGCCAACAAGGAGCGGATCTACGCCTACTTCGGCAGCAAGGAGGGCCTGTTCGACGCGACCGTCGAGGCGATCGTCGAGGAGCTGCTGGACGCGGTCCCGTTCGACGCGCTGGACCTGCCCGGGTACGCCGTCCGGCTGTACGACTTCACGCTGGACCATCCCGACCTGGTCCGGCTGGCCCTGTGGTACAGCCTGGAGCGGCCGGGGTCATTGGAGGACCTGCCGCAGTCGGTGACGTCGACCGCGCGCAAGGTGCAGGCGCTGGCGGACGCCCAGCGGACCGGGGTGGTGGACGGGTCCATCGCCCCGCCCCGGCTGATCCCGCTCGTCCTCGGCCTGGCCCAGGGCAGCATCCTGCTCGGCCCGGCACCGGCGGACGAGGACGAGGTCACGGCCCGGCGAGCCGCGGTGCGCACCGCGGTGGGACGGTTGGTCAGACCCGCCGGCTGAGCCGTCGACGCGCGGGTCGAGCGGCCGCGTGCCGGCCCCGACGCGCCGGTTCGCGCAGCCGCGCGGTCGATGCCCAGGTGGCCAGCAGGCAGCCGGCGGCCACGACCAGCACCGCCACACCGGGCCCGAGCACGGCCGCCAGCGGTCCGGCGATCAGCGAACCGACCGCGATCGCACCCACGTTGAGCTGGTCGTACACACCGAACACCCGGGCGGTCAGCTCGTCCGGGGCGGCCCGCTGCAGCAGCGTCACCGCGGTCACCTCGGCCAGCAGAGAGGCGGCCCCGGCCAGCCCGGCGAGCACGATCGACACCGGCAACGTGCCGGATACCCCGAGCAACGCGGACACGCCGGCGAAGCCGCTGAGCACCACGGTCAGCACCGCCGTCGGCCGGAACCGGGCGGCCAGGGCGTTGACCGGCAGCAGTGCCAGCAACCCGCCCACCGACAGGGCCGTGCTGAGCCAGCCGATCCCGTCCTCCGCGGCGAAGCGTTCCTCGGCCAGCAGGACGACCGCGACGACGACGTAGCCGTACAGGAAGTTGTCGATCACCGCCACGGTCATCGGCCGGCGCACCGCCGCCACCCGGGCCACCGCCACCAGCCCGGCCCGCAGCTCCGGCCACAGTCCCTGGTTGGCCGGCGGGCGAATCGGTCGGGGCAGCCGGACCCGGGCCGAGACGGTCGCGGCGAGGACGAACAGGACCGCCGCGAGCGCGGTGCCCGCCGCCGGGCCGGCCCCGAACAGCAGCAGCACCCCGAGGACACCCGGACCGGCCATCCAGGTCGCGTTCTCCACCCCGGTGACCAGCGCGTTGGCCGGCGGCAGCTGCTCGTCCGGCACGCACTGCACGGTGGCCGCGGCGAGCGCCGGGTAGGACGGGGTGGCCAGCACTGCGGCGACCGCGGCCAGCGCCACCAGCAGCGGCACCGGCCAGTGCAGGGGCAGCCCGGCGGCCAGGACCGTTGCGCACCCGGCCCGGCCGACGAACGAGGCGGTGAGCACGGTGCTGCGCGAATGACGGTCGGCGAGCAGACCGGCGTAGCCGGACACCAGCACGTAGGGCACGAAGCCGAGCGCGACCGTCACCGACACCCACCACCCGGACCCGGTCCGGTCCAGCACCTCGATGCCCAGGGCCAGGGTCATCATCAGCTGGCCGATCGTGCCGATGCCGTGTCCGATCAGCAGCCGGCGGAACGGCCGGGTGCGCAGCGCCGATCGGTACGTCGGCCGGGCCGCCGGCGAAGTCCAGGTCGCAGTCGATGCCGGTGCCGACTCCGATGCCGATGCCTCGGCCGTCACCGGAACTCCACCGTGAGCGGGGCGAAGCCGTTGAACCCGACGGTCGAATAGCTCAGGGTGTACGCCCCGGCGGACAGGAAGTGCACCCGGTCGCCGGGGCGCAGGTCGGCCGGCAGCCGGTAGCGGTACCGCTGGTACAGGACGTCCAGGCTGTCGCAGGTCGGTCCGGCCAGGATCGCCTCGGCGAACTCGCCGGAGAAGGGCTCGCCGTCCCGTTCGACGGCCAGCCGGTACCGCAGGCTCTCGCCGTAGGCCTCGACCAGCCCGGTGAACAGCCCCGCATCCAGGTACACCCAGCGCTGCCCGCCGCGGTGACTGACCAGCACCACCTCGCTGACCAGCGTCCCGGCGTCGGCGACCAGGAAGCGGCCGGGCTCGGCCATCAGTGCGGGCGGGTCGTCGCCGAATGCCCGCCGCACCGCCCGCCGGATGATCCGGCCGTAGCGGGAGGCCTCGTCGAAGCGCCCCAGCATGCCGGCCGGAAATCCGCCGCCCAGGTTGACGGTGGCCAGCCGGCCGCCGATCCGCCGCAGGTCCCGGTCCAGCCGGCCGGCGGCGGCCACCGGCTCGTCCCAGGCGTGCGGATCGCGTTGCTGGGTGCCGACGTGGAAGCTCACCCCGACGTCGTGGCCGGCGGCCAGGGCCGCCCGCAGCAGGGCACCGGCCTCCGGCTCCGAACAACCGAACTTGCGGGTCAGCGGCCAGTCGGCACCGGCGCCGCTGGTGACCAGCCGGACCAGGACCTGGGCGCCGGGCGCCCGCTCGGTGATCTTGGCCAGCTCGGCCGGGCTGTCGACGGTGAACCGTCGCACGCCCCGGTCCGCGGCGGTGGCGATGTCGACCGCCTTCTTGATCGGGTTCCCGTAGGACTGGTGGCCCGCGTCCGGGTCGACGGCCAGCACCGCGTCGATCTCGCCGGGACTGGCGACGTCCCAGCGGGCGCCCAGGTCGGCCAGGGTGCGCAGCACCCGGGGGTGCGGGTTCGCCTTGACCGCGTAGTGCAGCTCGACCTCGGGCAGCGCCTCCTGGAGCCGGCGGTAGCGATCCGCCACCAGCCGGCAGTCGAACCACAGCAACGGCGTCCGGTCCGTATCCGCGGCCGGGGCCGGCGGCCTCCCGGCGGGCACGACGGCGACCTGTCCCATACGCTCCCCCTGCCCGATTGGCTCGCGCTGGTTCAGACGTCCGCGACCCGTTCCTGATACCTCGGCGGTGCGGACGGAAGGCCGGCCCCGGCCGGTCGGCGTCGGTGCGCCGACGGACTCCCGGCCGGCCTCGAGGTCGCCCGGTGGCGGCCCCGGGTCCGCAGCCGGCGGGCCGCGACGGTCGCCAGCAGCACGCAGACCGTGGCGACCGTGACGATCGACCACCGGCTGCCCAGCCGATCGGCCAGCGGACCCGCGAGCAGCGAACCGAGGGCGATCGCACCCACGTTGAGCTGGTCGTACACGCCGAATACGCGGGCGGTCAGCTCACCCGGGGTCGCCGCCTGCAGCATGGTCACCGCGGTCACCTCGGCGAGCAGGGCGGTCGCCCCGGCCAGGCCGACCATCGGCAGGGCCACCGCGATCTCCGACGTCAGGCCGGCGCCCAGCACGGCGGCACCGAACCCGGCGACGGCGGTCGTGAGCAGCGTCGGCGGGCGGCAGCGCGCGGCCACCCAGGTGGCGACCAGGACGGCCAGCAGGCCGCCGATCGACAGGGCCGCGTTCAGCGCCCCGATGGCCCGGCTGCCGCCCAGGGACTCGTCCGCGATCAGCACCAGCGCCACCGTCAGGTAGCCGTAGAGGAAGTTGTCGATCACCGCGACGGTCGTCGCCCGGCGGGCGGCCGGAACCCGGACGACCACCCGCAGCCCGGCCGCCAGCAGCGCGGTCGTGGCGTTCCGGTCGGTCACCTCGGGTCGCGCGGGACGGGTCAGCCGCACCCGCGCCGCGATCGCCGCACCGGCGAGGAACAGGCCGGTGGCCGCGGCGGCCCCGACGGCCGGCCCGGAACCCACCATCAGAACCACCCCGAGCAGGCCCGGTCCGGCCATCCAGGTCAGGTTGACGACCCCGGTGACCAGCGCGTTCGCGGCCGGGAGGGCGGCCGGCGGCACCGTCTGAACGGTGGCCGCGGTGAGCGCCGGGTAGGCCGGGGTGGCCAGGAAGGCGGCGGTGGCGCCCACCGCCACCAGCAACGGCACCGGCCAGTTCAGCGGCAGCCCGACGGCCAACCCGGCCGCGCAACCGGTTCGGGCGAGCAGCGAGCCCGTCAGGACCGCGCTGCGGGAGCGCCGGTCGGCCAGCAGGCCGGCGAACCCGGACGCCAGCACGTACGGCAGGAAGCCGAGGGCCACGGTGACCGACACCCACCAGCCGGAACGGGTCCGGTCGAGCACCTCGATGCCCAGCGCCAGGGTGATCATCAGCTGGGCGACGGTGCCGGTGCCGTGGGCGGTCAGCAGCAGCCGGAAGGGCCGGACCCGCAGCGCGGATCGATAGGTCGGCCTGTCCACATGTCCCCCCGCCGGATCCGGTCTGACGTGATGCAGACCCGGGCCCGGCGGGCACAGATACCCGCGGAGCAGACTGATCCGGATTCGGGAAGCGGGCAATGGGAGGCGTGATGGACGTCAGGTTCGTACGGACGTCGGCGGCCGAAGGGCAGAGCGTGCTGGCCACGCACTCGGTCGACGACCTTCCGCGGCTGCTGACCCGGGACGACGGCATCACCTGGGTGGACATCACCACCTGGGACGACGAGGCCGAGCGGGTGCTGGCCGAGGTCTTCTGCTTCCACCCGCTGGCGATCCGGGACTGCCGGGAACGCAACCAGGTGCCGAAGGTGCACGTGTATCCCGGGCACGTGTTCCTGGTGCTGCACGCCCCGCAGCTCGGCCGGGCCGGCCACGTCCACTACATCGAGCTCGACCAGTTCGTCGGCCCGAACTTCCTGGTCACCACCCACGGGCCGGTGAATCCCGCGGTGGCGGCGGCGTCGACCGCGGTGGAGACCGAGTCGCTGATCCACCGCCTGGAACAGGGCCGGCTCCGGCCGACGGCCACCTACGAACTGTCGCACGGGCTGGTGTCGGCGTTGACCGGCCGGCTGCGCTCGTTCATCGCCACCTTGACCCAGGACGTCTGGGCGCTGGAACAGCGGGTCACCGGGGGCCACCTGGGCGATCCGGAGAAGTTCCTGGAGGAGATGTTCCGGGCCCGGCACGGCCTGCTGGTGGTGGAGACGATGGCGTCGCTGAGCCGCGAGGTCTACGCCCGGATGGCCAAGATCGAGGCGTTCGGACCGGACCACGGCGAGTACCTGGTCGAGGACAACGTCGACCAGTTCGAACGGCTCCGGGCGATGGCCCACGGCCAGAAGGAGTATCTGGTCGGGACCATCGAGTTCTACCAGGCCCGCACGAACACGAAGATGACGATCGCGGCCGAGCGGCTCGCCGTGATCGCCGCGGTCACCCTGCCGATCACCGCGCTGTCGTCCATCTACGGGATGAACGTGATCGTCAACGACGAGACCCACTACGGGCAGCTGGCCGTGTTGCTGGCGATCATGCTGGCGATGTCGATCGCCCTGCTCGTCTGGTCCAGGCGTAAGGGCTGGTGGGGCCACGCCTCCCAGGACTGGGGATCGTCGGACCGCAACAACAAGACCGGGTGATCGCGAGCGATCCACCCGGTCCTGCTGGGGCTGGTGTCAGCGGCGACGACCGGCGTAGCCGGATGCCGCGTCGTCGTCCTCCTCGGCCACGTACTTGGAGTACGAGGCGTAAGGATCGTCGTCCTCGTCGTCGTCCTCGACGACCGGCGGGTTCGGTTGGTACTGCGTCCCGCCGGTGAGTTCGCGCTGCAAGGCGTTGACGTCGATCGACGAGGTGTGGTACTTGAGCTCCCGCGCGACCTTGGTCTGCTTAGCCTTCTGCCGGCCTCGCCCCATGGCGGACCCCCTTGCAGTAAGAAGCGGGGCGGCCGAGAGCGGCGGCCCCGGAATCAGGTGTGTTTCGTGGTACCAACAGTACAGGCTTCGTCGGGCTGTTCCCACACCCGCCCGGCGTGTGCGCGGCCACCCCGCGGCCGCGTGTCGCCGCGGCGTCGGCCGTTCAGAACACGCCGGGCGCGGCCGTCACGGTGCCGACCGGTTCCCCGCCGCCGAGCACGACGCCGACCGCGAACTCGTCCAGCAGCCGGTCCGCCTCGGGGGTGGGCGACGTCAGGCCCATCCACCGCAGCGCGCCGACCAGCACCGGCATCCGCGCCCGGTCGCCGCCGTCGGCGATCTTCACCGCGACGCAGCGGCCGTCGGGCAGCGCCGCGCAGTGCACGCCCTCCGCGCCGCCCTTGACCAGCAGGCCGGGAAACGCGCTCATCAACCGGGTGTCGTCGCGACCGGTACCGCCGACCAGCTCCGGGAACGCGCGCATGGCGTCGGCGACCGCGCGTTCGGGTGTCCCGTCCGCGGCGGCGTTCACCGCGCCGAAGCCGCGGGCCAGCGCGGTCAACGACACCGCGAACAGGGGGGCGCCGCAGCCGTCGATGCCGACCGCCGCCGGCTCCTCCCGGGTGAGCCGGGCCACCGCGTCCAGCACGCCCCGCTGCATCGGATGCGCCGGGTCGAGGTAGTCGTCGGTCGACCAGCCCCGGGCGACCGCGGCGGTCAGCATGCCGGCGTGCTTGCCGGAGCAGTTCATGTAGATGCGTCGCGGCCGCTCGTCGGCGAGCATCGCGGCCCGCCGGGCCGACTCGTCGAGCGGGTAGGCGGGCGGGCAGCCCAGGTCGTCCTCGGTCAGCCCGGCCCGGTCGAGCATCGCGAACACCCGGTCGACGTGCATCGGCTCGCCGGAGTGGGACGCCGCCGCCAGGGCCAGGTCCGCCCCGGCCAGCTCGGCACCGCCGGCCAGCATCGCGACCGCCTGGAACGGCTTGTTGGACGAGCGGGGGAACATCGGGGTGCTCGCGTCGCCGCGGGCCAGTTCGACCGAGCCGTCCGCCGCGGTGATCACCACCGACCCGTAGTGGGTGCCCTCGTGCAGGCCGGACCGGTGGACGTGGACCAGTTCGACGGGTGCGGTGCTCACGTGCGTCTCCTGTTGCGGTTGTTCGGGTCGGTCAGCCGATGCGCCAGCGTGACCGGGCGGCCCTGCCCTCGGCCGCGGGGCAGCCG
>JBDHZW010000272.1:0-7252 GCA_039812105.1 Nakamurella sp. | reverse complement strand
CCGCGCCCGAAATGCCCGACTCCGTGAGACTTGGATCAGCGCACCGGGGGAACCCCGGCCCGCCCGCGCCGGTCGCTTCCCGGTTGACCCGGTCGATCGTGGGCCGCTCCGCAGGCAGGGCGACCGGCAGCCGGCCGACCGGCCGGTCCGGGTCGGCCACCATCGCCGCCAGGATCTGCACGTACCGGTCGAGATAGCCCTGGGCCCGGGCGACGTCGACGACGTCCGGCCGGAACGCCAGTGCCAGTTCCAGGTCCGGTCCGGGGTTGACCGTCATCGCCAGGCTGTAGTGGGTTCCGTCGTACGCCTGCGCCTCGGTGATACGGTGCCGCCGGAACGTCTCGCTCTGCGCGACCTCGTCGATCGGCAGGTTCCGGAACACGTAGAGGGTGTCGAACAGCAGCGGGTGGCCGGCGGCCTGCTGGATGTGACCAAGGCCCAGGTGGTGGGCCGGCAGCACGGCGGCCTGGCCGGCCATCGACTCCCGCAGCGCCGCGCGCACGCTCGCGCCGGGCCGGACGGTGACCCGGACCGGGACGGTGTTCATCAGCAGGCCGACCATCCGGTCGACGTGCGGCAACTCGGCCGGCCGGCCGGACACCGTGGTGCCGAACACCACGTCGTCCTGCCCGGTGGCGGCGCGCAGCACCAGCGCCCACGCGTGGGCCAGGACGGTGGACACCGTCACCGAACTGGTCCGGGCCAGCCGCCGCACCGCGTCGGTCACTGCCGGACCGAGCCGGGTCTGCACCGATTCGGACAGCACCGGCGGCCGGCCGACGGAGCGGGGCTCGACCAGCGTGGGGCCGGGCAGGCCGGCCAGCCGGTCCCGCCAGATCCCGACGGCCGCGTCGTGGGGCTGGCCGGCGACCCAGTCCAGGTACTGCCGGTAATCGGCGACCGGCACCAGCCCGCCGGTCAGCTCCTCCGGACCCGCGGCCGGGTGCCGCAACGCGCGGTCGTACAGCTCGAAAAGGTCCTCCAGCAGCAGGGTCTGGGACCACCCGTCGGTCAGGATGTGGTGATGGATGAGGCTGACCAGGAACCGGTCCGGGGCCAGCCGGGCCAACACCAGCCGGATCAGCGGCGGCGCGGACAGGTCGAACCCGTCGACCACCTGCCGCTCGGTCAGCTCGTCCAGGGCCCGCCGTTGCCCGGCGGCGTCCAGCCCGGTCAGGTCGACGGTCCCGAACGGCATCGGCCGGTCGCCGGTGACGAACGCGACCGGACCGGGCAGTCCCCGGTGGGCGAACCCGGACCGCAGGCTTGGGTGCCGGCGCAGCAGCGCGTCGCCCGCGCGGCGCAGCGCCGCGGCGTCGACCGCCGACTCCAGGGTGAGCTTGTGTTGAACCACGTACACGTCGAGCTCGTCCGGGCCGCCGGCACCGAGCTGGGTGTGCACGTACAGGCCCTCCTGCAGCGGGCCCAGCGGCAGCACCTCCACGATGTCCGGGGCGAGCCGGTCGAGCACCCGGCGGGTGCGCTCGTCGCCGGCGACGGGGGCGGCCGGGCCGGTGACGGCCGCCGCGGACCGCGATCGGGCCAGTCCGGCCAGCGCCGCCACGGTGCGGTGCTCGAACACCTCGGGCAGGGTCAGTTCGATGCCCTCGGTGCGGGCCCGGGCGACGAACCGGATGGCGCTGATGCTATCCAAGCCGTGCCCGAAAAGATCAGCATCCAGGGGGATGTCGGCACCGAGGAGGAGCGCGGCGAGGTCGGCCAGGGCCCGGGCCGGCCCGGTCGGCGCGGCACCGGACGCGGGCGCCGGCGCCCGGTCGACCAGTGCGCTGAGCGCGGCCCGGTCGAGCTTTCCGTTGCCGGTGACGGGCAGCTCGTCGACGGTGACGATCCGGGTCGGGATCAGCCAGTCGGGCAGCCGGTCCCGCAGCGCGGCCGTGACCAGGTCGCCGTCCGGGTGGGCGTCCGGATCGGCGGGCCGGACGACCGCGGCCAGCGCCGGACCCGGGGTGACGACCACCGCGGCGGCCGCCACCCAGGGCAGATCGACCAGCGCGGCCTGTACCTCCCCCGGCTCCACCCGCATGCCGCGGATCTTGATCTGCTGGTCGGCCCGGCCCCGGTAGACCAGGCCGCCCGCCGTCAGGGTGACCAGATCGCCGGTGCGGTAGAGCCTTTCCCCCGCCGCGCCGGGGTCGGCGACGAACCGGGACGCGGTCAGGCCGGGGCGGCCGGCGTAGCCGCGGGCCACCTGCACGCCGCCCAGGTACAGCTCGCCGGTGCCGCCGACGCCGACCGGACGCAGCGCCCGGTCGAGCACCCGCAGGCGCACCCCCGGCACCGGCCCGCCGATCGGGGCCGGCCGGGTGGGCCCGACCCGCTCGGCGTGGTCGCCGGCGGTGACGTCGATGGCCGCCTCGGCCGGTCCGTACAGGTTGTGCACCGGCCGGCCGGTCCGCGAGACCACCTCGTGGGCCAGCGATCCGGGCAACTCCTCGCCGCTGCACAGGACGTGCCGGACGCTGTCCCAGCGGGGCGTCGGCACCAGGTCCAGATAGCCGGCCAGCATCGACGGCACGAAGTGCAGCACCCGGACCCGGTCCCGGACGACGATCGCGTCGAGGATCTCCGGGTCGCGGTGCGCGCCGGGCGGGGCCACCGTCACGGTCGCGCCGGTGACCAGCGGCAGCAGCAGCTCCCACACGGACACGTCGAAGCCCAGCGGGGTCTTGTGCAGGATCACGTCGTCCGGGCCGATGTCGTACCGGTCGGCCATCCAGCGCAGCCGGTTCGTCAGGCCCGCGGTGGTGGTGACGCAACCCTTGGGCCGGCCGGTGGTGCCGGAGGTGAACACCACGTACGCGGCCGACCGGGGATCTCGCCCGCCCCGGGTCACCCTGGCCGGCCGGGCTTCTCGATCCAGGTCCAGGACCAGCGGCTGGACGACCAGTTCGCCGGCCAGGCCGGCCCGGGCCGGGGTGCTGACAATCCGCCCGACGCCGGCGTCGGCCACCATCGCCCGGAGCCGCGCGACCGGCTGGGCGGGGTCGAGGGCCAGGAACGCGGCCCCGCTGCGCAGCACGCCGAGCACACCGGCGATCAGCTCGGCGGACCGGTCGGCCAGCACCGCGACCACCGTTTCCGGGCCGGCTCCGAGGTCGCCGGCCACCGCGTCGGCGTGCCGGTGCAGGCCGGCGACGGAGAACCGGCGCGTCCCGTCGATCACCGCGGTCGCCTCCGGGCGGCGGCGCCGGACGGCGTCCAGCAGCTCGTCCAGGTCGCTGCCCGGGGCGGGTGGCCCGGTCAGCGCGGCCCGGGCTGCCGCGGTCTCGGCCGCGGAAAGCACCGGCAGCGCCGCCACCGGGGTGTCCGGGTCGTCCAGCAGCGCGTCCAGCAGCCGGCCGAACAGGGCGGCGATCCGGTCGGCCACGGGTTCCCCCAGGCCCGGCAGGAGGTCCGGGCGGGCGACGATCTGGAACCGGCTCCGCTCGCCGATCTCGGCGAGCACGGCCAGCGGGTAATGCACCTCGTCCCACGCCCAGGTGTGGGTGACCCGCAGCGAGCCGCCGGACCAGCCGGTGACGTCACCGGGATAGTTCTCGATCACGACCAGGGTGTCGAACAGGGGGCCCAGGCCCAGGGCCGATTGCACGGCGGGCAGCGCCGCGACGGCCGCGTCGGTCAGCACGCCCTGCCGCCGGTGCACGGCCGCGACGACCTCGGCCAACCGGTCACCCGGCCGGGCGGTGATGCGCAGCGGCAACGTCGACCCCAGCAGGCCGATGATCCCTTCCACGCCCGGGATCTCGGCCGACCGCCCGGACAGCGTGAGCCCGCAGAGCACGTCGGGCCGGTCGGTCAGCCGGCCGAGCAGCACCCCCCAGAGTGCGCAGGTCAGGGAGGCCGGCGTCGCCCCGAGGCGGCGGGCGACGTCGTGCAGTCGGGCGCTGCGGTCGCGGTCGAGCCGGAGTTCGCGGGTGCGGATCCGACCCTGCCCGGCGGCGGTTCCGGCCGCCGCGACGGCCAGCCGGGTGGGCTCGGTGACGCCGGCCAGGGTGCCGAGCACCGCGGCGACGGCCCGGTCGGGATCGGCCTGCTCCAGGTGATCCAGGTAGTCCAGGTAGTCGGCCGATGCACCGGCCGGGGCGGACCCCGGCGCGGCGTCCGCGGCGGTCAGCAGTTCGGTGAGCAGCAGCGGCACGGACCAGCCGTCCAGCAGCAGGTGGTGCGCCGTGCACAGCAGGAATGCCTCCGTCGGCGAGAACCGGACCAGCCGGACCCGCAGCAGCGGCGGCGCGGTCAGGTCGAAGCCGGCGTCCCACTGCTGGGCGGCCAGATCCTCCGGCGTCCCGGCCGGTCCGGGCCGGTGGACCTCGGCGACGTCCGGCTCGACGTGGTCGGGCACGAACTGCACCGGTTCGTCCAGGCCCTCGGCGAAGAATCCGACCCGCAGGCTCTGGTGCCGCTCCAGCACCTCGGCGACGGCCGCCCGCCACCGGGCCAGGTCGAGCGCGGCCGGGTCGGCGGCGGTCAGGCCGACCCCGAACTGCAGCTGGTAGGTGGGCCGGGCGCCGGCCTGCCGCTCCCACAGCGAATGGAACAGCATGCCGTGCTGCAGCGGGGTGAGCGGCCAGATGTCCCGCAGGGTGCCCGGTGTCGGGCCGGCCGCGGGGGTGGAGGTGAGGGTCATCGTCCGGACTCCAGGAGTCGTTCGATCGAGCTGAGGTCGTCGGCGGAGATCCGCACCCGGGTCCGCCGGGGCGGCCGGGCCGCTGATTCGGGTGGGCGCCCGGGCCGGCCGGGCGTGCCGGCGGCGGCCAGGTCGGCCAGCCGGGCGTGCGTGAACACCAGTCCGGGGGTGATGGTCAGGCCGGCCGCCCGGCAGGCCGCGACGAGCCGGATGGCGGAGATGCTGTCCCCGCCCAGCTCGAAGAACCCGTCGTCGGGCGATACCGCGGGCCGCTCGAGGGTCGCGGCGACCGCGCCGCACAGGATCTCCTCGGCCGGCGTGCCGGGCCGGCGATGCTCGACCACGACCCGGAACTCCGGTTCCGGCAACGCCTTCCGGTCGATCTTGCCGTTCAGGGTGAGCGGCAGGGTGTCCAGCACGACGACGTGCTGCGGCACCAGTTGGGCCGGGGCGACCGCGGCCCAGGCGTGCCGCACGGCGGCGCCGTCCAGGGTCCGGCCCGGCTCGGCCACCACGTAGCCGAGCAGGTGGTCGCGGCCGGCGGCATCCGGCCGCACGACGGCGGCGCTGCGCCGCACCCCGTCGACCGCCCGCAGCCCGGCCTCCACCTCGCCGAGCTCGATGCGGAACCCGTCGACCTTCACCTGGTCGTCGGCGCGGCGCAGGAACCGCAACCGGCCCCGGCCGTCCCGGCGGACGATGTCGCCGGTGCGGTACATCCGCTCCCCCGGCCGGCCGCTCGGGTGGGCGACGAAGCGTCCGGCGGTCAGCGCCGCCCGGTCGTGGTAGCCGCGGGCCAGTTGCGCGCCGGCCAGGTACAGCTCCCCGGGCACCCCGTCGGGCACCGGCCGCAGCCGCGCGTCCAGCACCAGGGTGCCCACGTCGGGGAACGGCGTGCCGATGGGAGCGCTGACTCCGGGCGGGATCTCGGCCGGCTCGACGGTCGCGTCCGTCGCCCAGACGGTGACCTCGGTCGGCCCGTACAGGTTGACCACCGACCGGCAGCACCGGGCCAGCGCCGCGGCCAGGTCACCGGGCAGCGCCTCGCCGCCGACCAGCGCGGTGACGCCGGCGAACGCCTCGGGGTGGGTGTCCAGTAACGGCCGCCACAGCGACGGGGTCGCCTGCAGGTGGGTGCCACCGACCCGGCGGGCCAGCGCGGTGAGCAGCTCCGGGTCCCGGACGGCGGCCCGGTCGGCCAGCGCGACCGCGGCCCCGCTGACCAGCGGCACGAACAGCTCCAGCACCGCGATGTCGAACGAAACGGTGGTGACGGCGACCAGCCGGTCGTCCGGCGTCATGCCCAGCGCGGCACGTTCGTGGTCGACGAACGCATCCATCGCGCCCCGGGACACGACGACGCCCTTGGGCCGGCCGGTCGATCCCGAGGTGTGGATGACGTAGGCGGCCGCGGCCGCCGGGGCCGGCCGATCCAGCTCGGCCGCCATCGCCGCCGGATCCGCGCCGATCAGGTCGCCGACCACGACGCCGGCCACCACCCGGTCGACGTCCAGCTCCGGCCGCCCCCGGCCGGCGCCGACGGTGTCCCGGTCGGTCAACACCAGCGCCGGACCGGCGTCGTCGAGCATGAAATCCAGCCGGGCGGCCGGGTAGTCGACGTCCAGCGGCAGGTAGGCGGCGCCGACGGACAGCACCGCGAGCAGCGCGACGGGCAGCCCGGATCGGCGGCCCATCGCCACCCCGACGATGTCCTCGGCGCCGATCCCGCGGGCCCGCAGCGCCCGGGCCAGCACGGTCACCCGGGCGGCCAGTTCCCGGTAGGTCACGGTGGCGTCGGTGGCGACCAGCGCGGTCCGGTCCGGGCCGGACACCAGCTGCCCGGTGAACCGCCGCAGCACGGTCGGCGGCCGCGTCGTCCGGCGGACGTGGTCGTCGGCGGCGCGCTCGTCCGGCAGCCGGGCGTCCAGCGCGATGACCGGGCGGCTCGGGTCGGCGACCAGGGCGCCCAGCCAGCCGGCCAGGCGCCGGGCGAGCCGGTCGATGGTGCCGGGGTCGAACAGGTCGAGGGCGCCGGTGACGGTCAGTCCGGCCTCGCCGAACCGGACGGCCAGGTCGAATCGCGCCGCCACCACCAGGTTCGGCCGTTCCCGGACGGTGAGGCCGGGCAGGTCCAGGGTGGCCGGCGGGGTGGCGTCGTGCACCACCATGGTCTGGAACAGCGGGTGCCGGGCCAGCGACCGGGGCGGCGCGACCAGGTCGACGATCTCTTCGAACGGGACGGCGGCGTGGTCGACGGCGCCCAGCACCGCGTCCCGGGTGCGGGCCAGGTGCGTGGCGAACCCACCGTCGCCGGACACGTCCAGCCGCACCGGCAGGGTGTTCACGAAATAGCCGACGGTGCGGGCGAACCGGGGGTCGTCCCGGGTCGCGACCGGGGTGCCCAGGGTGATGTCGCTGCCCGCGCCGAGCGCCCGGAACAGGGTGGCGACCGCGGTCTGCACGACCATCAGCGGGGTCGCGCCGTGCTCGGCGGCCAGTGCGGCGACCGCGCGGACGGTCTCGGCCGCAAGCGGCACGGTGTGCGCGGTGCCGCGATAGCCGGCCCGCTCGGGCCGGGGCCGGTCGGCGGGCAGCTCCAGCTCG
>JBDHZW010000271.1:0-7306 GCA_039812105.1 Nakamurella sp. | reverse complement strand
GGGCGGGGTCGGGCTCGGGTCGCTGCGCTCGCCGTCGCGTCTTAGCCTGATCGGGTGGCCAGCCGACCCTTACCACCGCTGATCGGACTCGCGCACGGCAGCCGGGACCCGCGGGCCGCGGTGATGATCGGCGAGGTGATGCGGGCCGCCGCCGCGTTTCGACCAGGCCTGCGGGCGATCCCGGCGTTCCTGGACCTGAGCGCGCCCGACCTGGTGTCCGCGATCAACGCGGCACGGGCCGAGGCGGACTTCGACACGGCGATCGTGGTGCCGCTGCTGTTCACCGAGGCATTCCACGCCACCGTCGACGTGCCCACCTGCGTGGGCAACGCCCAGCTGGACACCGGAGTGGCGCTGCGCCTGGCCGGCATCCTCGGCATGGGCGAGGAGGTGCTGCTGGCCCTGGAGGACTCCGCCGCCCGCGCCCACATCTCCGCGCACGAGGCGGTCCTGCTGTACGCCGTCGGTTCCAGCCACGACTCGGCCAACGCTGCGGTGCACGACCTGGCCCGGCGGTGGAGCGAGCGGCGGGTGGGGCCGGTCTGGGCGGGCTTCGGCACCGTCGGCGAACCGGCCGCGGCCGACGTGCTCGCCCGGGCCACCGGGGAGGGGCGGCGGATCGGGGTGGTGCCGCTGTTCTTGGCGCCCGGGCTGTTGCTGGACCAGATCACCCGCTCGGCGCTGGAGATCGGGGCGGAGGTGGCGGCGCCGTTGGGTGTCGCGCTGGGCGAACTGGTGCTGCAGCGTTATCTGGAGGCGCTGGCCGTCACGCCGGCCTGACGGACCGTCCTACAGGGCGGTGACGATGATGAAGATCAGCGCGATGACGAGCACGACGGCCACGCCGATCCAGATCCAGAACTGAAGCTTGGGCCGCGCCTCGACCTCGGCCCCGATCCATTCCAGCTCCTCGCCGGCGGAGCGATGGTGCTCCGGTTCGGCCGGGCGCTCGTCCGGCTTGCCGTCATCCGGGGTCATCGTCACGGAGCGGAGTCTAGCCGGATTGTTCACGGCAATCCTGGCCCTCGGCCGGTGAGCCCGGCTCATCCGGCGTGCCACAGGTGCATCCCGGCGTAGGACCGGAACGGCCGCCAGGCCAGCGCGCGTTCGGCCAGGTCCCTGGGGTGATCGGGTAGGCCGAGCGCGGCCGCGCCGCGTCGCAGGGCCAGATCGTCGACCAGCAGCACGTCGTGGTCGCCGAGCACCCGCATCGCCAGGTAGTCGGCGGTCCACGGGCCGATTCCGGGCAGCGCCAGCAACTTTCCCCGGGCCTGCGGATCGGCCGGATCCAGGGCGAGGGTGCCGCCGGCCAGGGCGGTGGCGGCGGTGACGATCGCCTCGGCGCGGGCCCGTGGTCCGGCGAACACCGCCGGCCCGAGCGCGGCGATCCGGGCCGGCTCCGGGAACAGATGGGTCAGGCCGTCGACCGGCTTCGACAGCCGGTCGTCGGCCAGCGCCACCAGCCGCGTCGCCGCGGTGCGGGCGCCGGCCACCGACACCTGCTGGCCGAGCATCGCCTTGACCATCGTCTCCGCCTGGTCGACGGCGCCGGGCACCCGCAGTCCGGGGTGCGCGTCGACCGATCCGCGCAGCGACGGGTCGGCGCGCAGGACGCGATCGACCGCGGCGCCGTCGGTGTCCAGGTCCAGTAGCAGCCGGCAGCGGCGGGCGGCCTCGTCCAGCCGGACGGCGAACCGAAGCTCGGCCCGCACGATCGGCGCATCGCCCGGAGCGGGCAGGGTCAGCCGGATCGTGCCCACCTCGGCCCCGTCGCCCGAGCCGATGCGCAGGGTTCGGGCGTACGCACGACCGTGGACGATTTCGACGCCCGGAACGGCCCGCCGCGACAGGAAGGCCAGCAGGTCGTCGGCGGCGAACGGGCCGGTGACGGGCAGGTCGACAGAGACGGGGTCGGGCAGCGCGGGGCTCACTCGTGCCATCATGCGCGGGTGACCGACCGTCCCGCGCCGCCGACCCGCTGGGAACTGACCGTCGTCGGCGAGAAGTGGGACTGGTACGTCGACCGGTTCGACCGCCAGTACGCCGAGGGTGCCGACCTGGAGGGAGAGGCCCGGTTCGTCGACATGATGGCCGCGCGCGGGTCGACGATCCTGGACGGCGGCTGCGGGACCGGCCGGGTGACCGCGGCGCTGCACCGGATGGGCCACCGGGTCGTCGGCGTGGACCGGGACGCCGGGCTGATCGACGTCGCCCGCCGCCGGTACCCCGGACCGCCGTTCGTGGTGTCCGATCTGCTGCTGGCGCCGGACGCGCTGGCCGCGGCGGGGGAGCCGACCTCGTTCGACATCGTTGCCCTGCCCGGGAACGTCATGGTCTACCTGGCGCCCGGCACCGAGCAGGACGTGCTCCGGGTGGTGCACGGCCTGCTGAAACCGGGCGGGCGGCTGGTCACCGGGTTCCACACCGATCGCGAGTATCGGGTCGATGCGCTGGACGCGGACGCCTCCGCCGCCGGTCTGGTCGTCGAGCATCGTTTCGCCACCTGGCATCTCGACCAATGGACGGCGGAAGCGGACTGGGCCGTGACGGTCCTGCGCCGGCCGGGCTGACCGGTCGGCCGGGGTCAGCGGCCGGGCGGATCCGCGATGGCGACAAGTTCGGCCCGGATCGTCGCCACGGCCCAGTCGACGTCATGGTCGTCCTGGAACAGGTGGAAGGCCAGCCCGTCGACCAGCGCGTGCAACCGGTGGGCCGGCTCCTCGATCCGGTCGCCGGTGGCCGTCGGCCGTAACGACCGGACGACCACCCGGCACAGTCGCCGCAGCTCGTCGTAGGTCCGTCGGCGGATGCCGGCCAGCGCCGGGACGGCAGGCTCCTCGGCGACCAGCGCCAGGTTCACCGCGAACTCCGTCCGCCGCTGCTCGTCCAGCGGGAGCGCCTCGGACATCGCGCGCTCGGCGAACGCCAACGGCGGGACGTCGCGGGGCAGGGCCAGCACCCGCCGCTCGACGCCGGTCAGCACCTGCTCGGCGGCCGCGATGACCAGCTGATCCCGGGTGGGGAACAGGTGGCGCAGCGATCCGGCCGAGACGCCGGCCTCCGCGGCCACCTCGCGGATCGACACGGCGCCGATGCCCCTGGTGGTGACCACCCGCCACAGGGCCTGGGCGAGTTGTTCACGTCGCCGCTCATGGTCGATCAATCGTGGCACCCGCCCAGTCTATGGCAGTACAACTGTGCTAGCTTAACTAGCACGCTCGTGTTGACAAGGGAGGGACGATGATCTATTCGGTGATCCTGGCCTGCGAGATCGGCTTCTGGGTCGCGATCGTTCTCGGGCTCACGGTCCGGTACCTGCTGCGCCGGCCGACCCTGGGCGCGGTCCTGCTCGTCATGGCGCCCGTCCTGGATCTGGTGCTGCTCGTGGCGACCGCCCTGGATCTGCGGTCCGGGGCGGAACCGGGTTCGGCGCACGCCCTGGCCGCGATCTATCTGGGCTTCTCGGTGGCCTACGGGCACGCGATGATCCGCTGGGCCGACGTCCGGTTCGCGCACCGGTTCGCCGGCGGACCGCCGCCGGTGAAGAAGTACGGGGCCGACCGGGCCCGCGCGAGCTGGCTGGACGTCGGCCGCACCGGCCTGGCCGCCGTCATCGCCGTCGCCGTGCTGGCCGGGCTCGCCGCGTTCACCGGTGGTCCCTTCGAGCCCTTCGTCCCCACCGTGCATCTGCTCGGTCTGATCCTGGCGATCGAGGCGGTGGTGGCGATCTGCGACACCCTGTTCCCGCGGAAGGCGCCGGGGGTGAAGCGGGCCGTGACCGCCGGGTGGGGCGGCGGACGACCGTAGACTGACGCCTCGTGAGTCTGACCCTCGGCATCGTCGGCCTGCCCAACGTGGGCAAGTCCACCGTGTTCAACGCCCTGACCAAGGCCAACGTGCTGGCCGCGAATTACCCCTTTGCGACCATCGAGCCGAACATCGGGGTGGTGCCGATCCCGGACCCGCGGCTGGACCGGCTGGCCGAGGTGTTCGGTTCGGCCAAGACCGTGCCGGCCGTGGTCTCGTTCGTGGACATCGCCGGCATCGTCAAGGGGGCCAGCGAGGGCGCGGGCCTGGGCAACAAGTTCCTGGCCAACATCCGGGAGGCCGACGCGGTCTGCCAGGTGGTCCGGGTGTTCGCCGACGACGACGTGGTGCACGTGGACGGCCGGGTCGACCCGCTGTCGGACATCGAGACCATCAACACCGAGCTGATTCTGGCCGATCTGCAGACCCTGGAGAAGGCGATCCCGCGGTTGGAGAAGGAGGCCCGCAACGCCAAGGATCGGGCACCGGTGCTGGCCGCGGCCAAGGCGGCGAACGACATCCTGAACTCCGGCCGGACCCTGTTCGCGGCCCGGGACAAGCTGGATCTGCCCGTCCTGAAGGAACTCTCGCTGCTCACGGCGAAGCCGTTCCTGTACGTGTTCAACGCCGACGAGTCGGTGCTGACCGACCAGGCCCGCCGGGCCGAACTGGCCGCGGCGGTGGCCCCGGCCGACTCCGTCTTCCTGGACGCCAAGGTCGAGCACGAACTGCTGGAGCTGGACGAGGAGTCCGCGCTGGAGCTGCTGGAATCGGTCGGACAGTCCGAGCCCGGCCTGCATGCGTTGGCCAGGGCCGGGTTTCACACCCTCGGCCTGCAGACCTACCTGACCGCCGGGCCGAAGGAGGCCCGGGCCTGGACGATCCACAAGGGCGACACCGCCCCGCAGGCCGCCGGTGTCATCCACACCGACTTCGAGCGCGGGTTCATCAAGGCCGAGATCGTCTCGTTCGACGACCTGATGGCAGCCAAGTCGATGGCCGCGGCCAAGGCCGCCGGGCGGGTGCGGATGGAGGGCAAGGACTACGTCATGGCCGACGGGGACGTGGTGGAGTTCCGGTTCAACGTGTAGGCGTGCTTCCAGCTGGCCGCGTACCCCGTCGCGCGCGTCGCTATTTCGGTTCAACGGCTATCGCCATTCGCGAGTTGCCTGAAGCACCTCCCGATCACCGACCGCACGCGGCCATTTTCGGCGGCCGCGGTCGGCCGGCGCCGGCCGGTGCGCCAGACTGACCCGGTGGAGGGCGACGGCAACGGGTGGGCCACGTGCGGGCTGGGTCACCGGCACTGGGGGCGCTACGGCGCGGCCGGCCTGCTGCTGACCAGGCGCCGGGACGGTCGGGTCGAGGCCCTGCTGCAGCACCGCGCCGCCTGGACCAGCGACGGCGACACCTGGGGCATCCCCGGCGGCGCCCGCGACAGCCATGAAACGCCCGGGCAGGCGGCCCTGCGGGAGGCGGGTGAGGAGGCCGGGGTCGTCGCCGAGGACGTCGAGGTGGTCGGGCTCTGGCACGACGACCACGAGGGCTGGGAGTACGTGACGGTGGTGGCCACCGCGGTCCGCGACATCGAGGTGCGGGCGAACGCGGAGAGCGCGGAGCTGCGCTGGGTCGTCCTTAGCGACGTCGAGATGCTGCCCTTGCACTCAGGTTTCGCTCGGACCTGGCCGCTCGTGCGGGGGGTCTACCTGGCCGGCGAGTGACGGTTCGACGTCGCCCGACGACCCCGAACCCTTCACCCGCCGGTGCCGTCAGGCGCTCGGACGGTGATGCGGTCGGCCGTCCCGGAGCTCCCGTCGACGGGTGGGGCGGGGAAGCCGGCCCGGTCGATGGGCAGCGTGCACGCAGGCAGAACCGTCAACCGAGCGGCACGGCCGGACCGAAGGCCGAATCAGGCCCGATCCACCTTGGCCACGGTGAGCAGGACGACCGCGTCCTCCAGCGCCGCCAGGGCGTGCCGGGTCGGCGGGACCAGCAGCAGGTCGCCCTGCCGGCCCTCCCAGCCGTGCCCGTCCGCGTCCAGCCGCACCCGTCCGGACAGCACCTGAACCGTTGCCTCACCGGGGTTCTCGTGCTCGGACAGGCTGGCTCCAGCGGTCAGCGCGATGAGCGTCTGCCGCAGCACGTGTTCGTGGCCGCCCCAGACGGTCTTCGCGCTCCGGCCGCTGCTCGCCCTGCTCGCCCGTTCCTGTTGCTCACGCGCCAACGCCTGCAACGACATCTTCTGCATGGCTTCAGTGTGACCGCGAGCGCCTCGGCCCGCCGCCCGACCGTGTGTGGTGCACTGACCGGATGTCAGCGTCACCGGTGTCCCGGCCCGGCCGGGTCGCGCTCATCGGTGACGTCGGCGGCCAGCTCGCGGCGCTCGTCGAGCAGCTGGTGGCGCTGGGGGCCGACCCGGTCACGCTGACCCTGCCGGACGACCTGACGGTGGTGCAGGTGGGCGACCTGATGCACCGCGGACCCGACTCGCCGGGGGTGATCGAGCTGGTCGACCGGAGGATGCGGGAGCAGCCGGGGCAGTGGGTGCAGCTGGCCGGCAACCACGAGGCGCTCTACCTGGGGCTGCCGCAGTTCCATTGGCCGGAGCGGCTGCCCGGCGTGGACCAGGAGGTGATCAACCGGTGGTGGGCCACCCAGCGGCTGCGGATCGCGGCGGCGGTCGAGGTCGACGGGGCCGACGCGAGTTACCTGGTCACCCACGCCGGGCTGACCCAGGGCTTCTGGCGGCACTTCCTCGGTCAGCCGGACAGCGGGGCGACGGCCGCCGACGGGCTCAACCGGTTGATCGGCAGTCTGCACGAGAAGTGGTTGTTCCGGCCGGGAGTCATGGTCACCGAGGCGATCGACCTGTCGGCCGGGCCGATGTGGGCGTCGGCTCCGGACGAGCTGCTCCCGTCCTGGCGGGAGGCGGCCCTGCGGATGCCCTTCCACCAGGTGCACGGACACAGCTCGCTGGTGGACTGGGCCACCGGCCGGCACCTCGGACTGCCCGACCGGGTCGGCCCGTTCGTCGAGGAACCGGGGCTCCGGCACACCATCTCGACGGTGGGGGAGCGCCGGATCATCGGCATCGACCCGGGCCACCTGCGGCGGCCAGCCCCGGGCTGGGGGCCGCTGGTGCTGGACGGGGCACGAGTGGTCGCCCGCTGACGTCAACCGGTCCGCAACGGGAACCGCCCGGCGGCTCGCCAGCGGGTGCCGTCGAACGCGATCAACGTGAGCGCCGTGACGTCGGCGGTGATCGGCAGGGCCGGTTCGATGGCGCTGCGCGCGGCCGACACCTGCTGCGGAGGTGCGGTTTCGGTCACCGTGAGGTGCGGGATGCAGTCGTCGTAAGCACCCTCGTACGGCGGGCACGCCGCCGGGCACCGGCAAGAGCCACACCCTGATCGGCCTCGGACACGCCGCGGTCGCCGCCGGACACCGCGTCAAGTACTGCACCGCCGCCGATCTCGTCGAGACCCTCTACCGGGGCCTG
>JBDHZW010000270.1:0-7309 GCA_039812105.1 Nakamurella sp. | reverse complement strand
CATCTCCCACTCCAACGTATAGCGCACCGGGGGTCTTGCGGCAAGACCCCCGTCCCGTCGCACAATCGTCGGCCGTACGACGAAACAGACGGGGGCTGCTGACGTGAACGCCACAACCAGGAACGTGTTCGACCTGCCCGGGCGGCTGGCCGCCAAGGACGACCCGGCGCTGATCGCCGCCGACGAAAGGCATTTCGCGGCCATCGCGGAGAACCTCGCGTCCTCGATCGCCGAGCTCGACGACCGGCTGGCCGCGGCCCGGCGGTCGTTCGGCCGCTCCGGCGAGGTCGCGTTGGAGCGGGACCAGGAGATCCACCGGCTGACCGCCCGCCGGCGCACGCTGCGCCGGTACGGCCTCGACCTGTGCCTGGGCCGGATGGTCCCCCAGAGTGACGGGTCCGCCGGCGGCGAGCCGGTGTACGTGGGTCGCCTGGGCCTGCGGGACGGCGCCGGCCGGCCGCTGCTGGTCGATTGGCGCTCTCCCGCCGCCGAGCCGTTCTTCGCCGCCACCCATGCGCATCCGATGGGGCTGGCCAGCCGCCGGCGCTACCGGTGGACCCGCGGCCGGATCACCGACTACTGGGACGAGGTCTTCACGCCGGATGGCCTCACCGGCAACGCCGCCCTGGACGACCAGTCGGCGTTCGTCGCCAGCCTGGGCGCCAGCCGCTCGGACCGGATGCGGGACGTGCTCGGCACCATCGCCGCCGACCAGGACGCCGTCATCCGCGCCGGGTCGGCCGGCGCGCTGGTGGTCGACGGCGGACCCGGCACCGGCAAGACGGTGGTGGCGCTGCACCGGGCCGCGTACCTGCTGTACGCCGACCCGCGGCTGGGTCACCGGCGGGGCGGCCTGCTGTTCGTCGGCCCGCATCAGCCGTACCTGGCCTACGTGTCCGACGTGCTGCCCAGCCTCGGCGAGGAGGGCGTGCTGACCTGCACGCTGCGGGAGCTGGTGCCGGAGGGTGCCGCGGCCGTTGCCGAGACCGATCCGGAGGTGGCCCGGCTCAAGTCATCGGCGGACATGGTGGGCGCGATCGAGCGGGCGGTCCGGTTCTACGAGGAACCGCCCACCGACCCGATGACCATCGACACGCCCTGGTGTGACATCCCTCTCGACGCCGACGACTGGACCGAGGCGTTCGACGCGCCCGAGCCCGGCACCCCGCACAACGAGGCCCGCGAGCACATCCGCGCATCCCTGATCGCCGTCCTGGCCGACAAGGCCCCCGACGCGCCGGCCGCGCCCCTGCGGGAATCGTTGCGGCGCAACCGCGAACTCACCGCCGCCCTGAACAAGGCCTGGCCGCTGATCGAGCCGGCCGATCTGGTCGGCGACCTGTGGGCGGTGCCGGCGTACCTGCGGCTGTGCGCGCCCTGGCTGACGCCCGAGCAGGTTCGCCTGCTGCGTCGCGCCGACCCGCACGCATGGACGGTGGCGGATCTGCCGCTGCTGGACGCCGCCCGCTACCGGCTGGGTGATTCGGCGACGGCCGACCGGGACCGGCGGCGTCACCAGGCCGTGACCGCCCGGCAGGCCGAGATGACCCGCGTGGTCGACCACCTGATCGAGTCCGACGACTCCGAGATGCACGTGATGTCGATGCTCCGCGGCCAGGACTTCCGCAACGCCCTGGTCGACGAGGACGAGCTGCCCGGCGCCGAGCTCGACCCGCTGGCCCGAACGTTCGCGCACATCGTCGTCGACGAGGCGCAGGAGCTGACCGACGCGCAGTGGCTGATGCTGTTGCGGCGCTGCCCGTCCCGCAGCTTCACCATCGTCGGTGACCGAGCGCAGGCCCGGCACGGTTTCACCGAGTCGTGGGCCGGCCGGCTGGCCCGGGTCGGGTTCGACCGCATCGAGCACGCCTCGCTGACGATCAACTACCGCACCCCGGCCGAGATCATGGAGCAGGCCGAACCGGTGATCCGGGCGGCGATCCCGGACGCCAACGTGCCGACATCGGTGCGGCACACCGGCATCCCGGTCCGATACGGCCCGACGTCCGAACTCGAATCGGTCCTGGCCGGCTGGTTGGCCGAGCACGATGACGGGATCGCCTGCGTCATCGGCGATCCCGTCATCGCGGGGACCGACCGGGTGCGGTCGCTGACCCCGGAGCTGGCCAAGGGGCTGGAGTTCGACCTGGTCGTGCTGGTCGATCCGGAGACGTTCGGCGCAGGCGAGGACGGGGTGGTCGGCGCGGTGGACCGCTACGTCGCGATGACCCGGGCGACCCAGCAGCTCGTCGTGCTGACGAGCTCGTGATCAGTCCCAGTCGTCGATCCGCACGGCCTGCGGCGCCGGAGCGCCCGTCCCGGTCTCGACCAGCGATTTGAGGCTCATCAGGAACGTGCCCCACTTGGTGCTGCAGTGGTGCATGAACTCGACCGGCTCGGCCCAGCCCCGGTGCGCGAACAGTACGATCGTGTAGTCGCCGTCCCGACGCAGCGTCCAGTCGATGGTGGTGCCGACCCACTCGTCCGGACCGTCGACCACCCGCCAGCGGACCCGCTCCCCCGGCTCCGACTCGACCACCTTCATGTCGAAGCCGCCGACCGGCGGGAACCGGAACTCCAGCACACCGCCGACGTCGGCGCTGCCCGTGGTGTCGTCCGTCCACCAACCCGCCAGGCCCTCGACGGTGGTCAGCGCGTCGTACACCTGGCCGGGTGTCGCGTCCTTGACCCCGATCCGATGCAGAATGTCCACCATTGCCGTTCCTCCTACTGATCCGAAGTGGCTTGTGAATCCTGTTGACGTTGAATCGATTCGGCGATCCGCTTGATCCGCTGCAGGCGGGCGTCCCAGGCCGATCCGACCGACGAGAGCTGCGCGACGGCCCGGGCCAACTGGTCCTCGTCCACCCGGTACCGCCGCTCCCGGCCGGCCGGCGCCGCCCGGACCAGCCCGACCTGGCCGAGCACCCCCAGGTGCTTGGCCACCGCCTGCCGGGTGACCGGCAACTGCCGGCTCAGCGTGGTCGCCGTGCCGGCGCCGTCGGTCAGCAGCAGGTCGAGCATCCGGCGCCGGGTCGGGTCGCCGACGGCCGACCACAGATCGTCGTCGACCAAGATCGCCGCGGTCATCGGGTGGCCAATGTCGCCACGTACGGCGCGATTCGCGGCAGGAAGAAGTCCCAGCCCTCGACGTGCCCGGCGAATTCCTCCTCGAGAACAGCTGCTTCCCAGCCCATCTCGCGGAAGCCGGTCTCGACCATGCGCAGCCGGGTGCCACCGCGGGCCGGGGTGAGCTCGAAGGTGACCAGCAACGAGTTGCCCACCGCCGCCGGTTCGCCGGCCGGATGCGTCCAGCGGAACGAGAACAGCCGCGGCGGTACGACATCGAGGACGGTGAAGGCCTGTTCGACCGTGCTGTCGGGATCGTCGCCGAAGACGATCTCCCCCGTCGACCCCGGCGTCGGGTCGTAGCGGGCATCGTCCGGCCACCACTGCCTGACGTGCTCGGGGCTGCTCACCACGTCGAAGACGATCTCCGGCGACGCCTCGATGAACAGTTCCCGTTCGATGCTGCCGTACTCCATGTCATCCTCCTGCAACTATTGGTTGCACTCCACCGTAGCGATGCCGCCGCCTGTGCGCAACCCTTGGTTGCGTTTGGCGCGCGATAGGGTGCTTCGAGTGAAGCGGCTCGTCTTTCTGGATTTCGACGGCACCTACGCCGACCACGGGGTGGTGCCGGATGCGCACGTCGAGGCGGTGCGGGCGGTGCGCGCCGCCGGCAACGGCGTGTTCCTGTGCACCGGCCGGCCCCGGTCGATGATCCCGGCCGGCGTGCTGGCCGAATTCGACGGGTTCGTCGCGGCCGCCGGCGGGTACGTGGAGATCGCCGGAAACGTGCTGGCCGACAACCGGTTCCCGCCCGAGCTGGCCGCCCGCACGGTCACCGTGATGGACGAGCACGACGCGGCCTACCTGCTCGAGGCGCCGGAGGCGGTGTACGGGCCGCCCGGCGTCGACCGGCGCCTGTCCGACCTGCTGGCCGGGCATCTGCGGTCGACCGACAGTCCCGAACGAGAGGGCCCGCTGGACATCCTGGCGGTGCTGCGGATGGCCGACGACCTGCGGAGCACCTCGTTCGGCAAGGTGACCTTCTTCGACTCCCGGGAGCCGATCGCGACGCTGGTCGAGCACCTCGGGCCGGAGGTCGGCGTGCTGCCCAGCTCGATCCCGGACATGGGCGACGGAGCCGGGGAGATCTACCTGGCCTGGATCAACAAGGCGCTCGGCATGCAGGTGGTCGCCGACCACCTCGGGGTGGACCGCGAGCAGGTGGTCGCCGCCGGTGACGGGCTCAACGACCTGGAGATGCTCGAGTATGCCGGGGTCGGCGTGGCCATCGCCGGCAGCGACCCCCGGGTGCTGGCCGCGGCCGACGTCGTCGCCCCGGGTCCGCACGAGGAGGGCCTGGTCACGGCGTTCGCCGACCTCGGGCTGTCGTGACCGATCCGACGATCGACTGGCTGATGGCCGGCGATCCGGCGATCCGCTGGCCGGTGCTCCGGGATCTGCTCGACGCCCCCGGGCCGCGGTGGCGGGCCGAGCGAGCGCGGGTCGAGCACGCGGGCTGGGGCGCGGAACTGCTGGCCCGGCAGGATCCGGACGGTCAGTGGGCGGGCGGCTCGTTCGTGCCGGCCGGCTTCACCCCGGACCTGTGGCAGCGGGAGGGCCAGCCGTGGACGGCGACGACCTACGCGCTCACCCAACTGCGCGAGTTCGGCATCGACCCGGCGTCCGAGCGGATGCGTCGCTCGGTCGATCTGATCGGCGACCGCTCCCGCTGGGACCACGACGGCCAGCCGTTCTGGGACGGCGAGGTCGAGGAGTGCATCAACGGCCGGACCGTCGCCGACGGCGCCTACTTCGGGGTCGACGTCTCCGCGCTCGTGCGGCGCCTGGTCGGCGAACGGCAACCCGACGGCGGCTGGAACTGCGAACGGGCCAACGGCTCCGCCCGGTCGTCCTTCGACACGACCATCAATGTGCTGGAAGGGCTGCTGGAGTACGAGAAGGCGACCGGTGGCACGGCCGAGTCGCGGGCGGCCCGGACGGCCGGTGAGCGGTTCCTGCTGGACCGCAGGCTCTTCCGGCGGCTGAGCACCGGCGAGGTCGCCGACGCGGGCTATCTCGATCTGGTGTACCCGGCCCGCTGGCACTACGGCGTGCTCCGGGCCCTCGACTACTTCCGGGCGGCGTCCCGGCAGGACGCGACACCCCCGGCGCCGGAATTGGCCGAGGCCGTCGAGCACCTGCGGTCCCGTCGCCGACCCGACGGTCGCTGGCCGCTGGACCGTCGATGGCCGGGCCGGGCGTGGTTCGACCTCGATGACGGACCCGGCGAGCCGTCGCCGTGGGTGACCCTGTTGGCGCTGCGGGTGTTGCGCTGGTGGGACGGGTCAACCTGACGCCGTGATCTCGGCCAGGAACGGGTCGACGAGGCCGTGATACAGGTCCGGGTCGTCCCGGCGGATGCAGTGACCGACCCCGTCCAGGCGGTGGATGCGGACCAGCGGGTTGTCGATCAGCCCTTCGTCGGGTGCCATCTCGCCGTCCCGAGGTACGAGCACCAGGGTGAGCACGCTCAGGCGGTCGAACACCGCCTCCCATTCCGGCGCGCCGAGCACCAGCGCGTCCCGGATCATCCGCCGGTCCACCAGCGGCTT
This sequence comes from Nakamurella sp., assembly GCA_039812105.1. Classification (GTDB taxonomy): domain Bacteria; phylum Actinomycetota; class Actinomycetes; order Mycobacteriales; family Nakamurellaceae; genus Nakamurella. Next base: position 1,625 of record JBDHZW010000270.1, on the reverse strand, counting down.
GCCCGCCGCCCACGCGTCGATCTCGTCGGCGCGCCAGGCGGTCTCGGTCCGCATCCGGGCCACCTCGGCGGCACCGCCGTCGGCGAAGCGGTCCAGGAACTCCTCCTGATGGGCGACGAACTCCGGGACGGGCTCCGGGTGCCCGGTCGGCTGGGCCGGGTCCTCCAGCACGAGTCCACGGACCAGGGTCGGTTCGGCGTCGGCCGCGCGCAACGCGAGCAACCCGCCGAGCGAGTGAGCGATGACGACCGGCGGCGTGTCCAGGCCGCGTAGCACGTCGAGCACGTCGGTCAGCCAGACCTCGCTGCTGCGGCGCAGTTGCCGGTCGTCGAACCTGGGCGACCGGCCGTGCCCCCGCAGGTCGACGGCGACGATCCGGTAGTGGTCCCGCCACCGACGGACCGCGTCCGGCCAGGCGGTGCCGTCGTCGGTGAGCCCGTGCAGCAGGATCAGCGTCGGCGCGCCCGACGGTCCCCACCGGTGGAGGTTCAGGGTGTCCGTCACGACGCCCGCCGGACCAGCGCCTTGCCCGCCTCCATCATGGTCACCGCCGCGGTCTGCGCCTGCGGGTGCGTCTCCCCCAGGTCACCGCGGTCACCAGGTTCACCCACAGGATCTGCACCGGCGACAGCGGCAGCGCCAGCCCGAGCACCATTGCGACCAGGATGACCAGCGGGCCGGCCGGCCCAGGGCGGACCCGGATGCGCGAACGTCGATCGTCGCACGAAGGCGTGTTCAGGTGGCGGTTTCGGGGGCGATGACCTCCGCAGGGCCACCACCGACCCCGATCTCGTTGCCGTCCGGATCCCGATAGACGATCTTCCGCACCTCGCCGTACTGCTCGCGGTCGACCGGCTCGACGCCCCGCTGGGCGGCGGCCCCGACGAACGCGTCGAGGTCGTCCGGGAAGAATGTGACCATCGCGTGCCCGGCGTGTTCCGGGCGGCGCTCGACGTAGATCGACCGGCCGTCGGCCAGCGTCCACACGCACTCGGTGTCGTGGGCGACGAAGGTGGCCGGCTCCCCGAAGAATCCTTCGTACCAGGCCACCGCGCGCGGGTAGTCGTCGACCGGCAGGCCGGCGAACAGCTGCAGCTCCATGTCAGTCCTCCTCGGTGGGCAGACCGCCCGGGCCATCGGAACTCATCGAGCCGGACAGCGCGAGCAACTGGTCCATCGACTCCCGGATGACCTGGCTCAGCGACCGGTCCCCCGGTTCATCGGCCCACCGTTCGAAGGCCACCCGGAAGACCGCGATGCCCGCCTCGGCCGCCAGACGGGCCACGCCGTCGTCGACGCCCCGGTCCCGCAGACCCTGGGCCATGGCGGCAGCCAGCGACGACAGCTTCTTCAGCTCCCGCTCCCGGAGCTCGTCGGTGCCGGCGATGATCGCCTGCCGGCGCGCCGAGAATTCGTGGTCGCCGCCGATCAAGGTCGCGGCCGCGTCCAGGCCCGCCGCGACGGCCGCCAACGGTTGCGCGTCCGGCGGGGCGGCCCGCACCGCAGCGACCATCCCGGATTGCAGCGATTCGGAGCCGGCGAAGAGCACCTCGCGCTTGTCGGTGAAGTACCGGAAGAAGGTGCGCGCGGTCAGTCCGGCCCGGTCGGCGATCTCGGCGACCGTC
>JBDHZW010000269.1:0-7316 GCA_039812105.1 Nakamurella sp. | reverse complement strand
GACCCCGGCCGCGGCGCAAACGACACCCGCGGCCGCGCCCACCACCTCCGCGGCCGGCGAACCGGCCGCGACCGGTGAGCCGGCCGGAGCCGGCGAACCGGCGGGGGCGGGCGAACCGCAGGGCGCCGGCCAGTGACCCTCGCCGACCCACCATCGGGGTCGGCCCGGCGTGTCGGCACGGCCCGGAGCGATCCGATGCGCGAGCCTTCGCCCATGACGTGGAGCGGGGCCGCCCGGTGACCGATCAGCAGGACCGGCGGGCCACGCCGGCCGACCGCCGCCGCGCGGGCGGAACCCGGGGAACGGGATCCCCGGGGTCCCGCCCGGCCTCCGCGTCGGCCGCCCGGCGCACCCCGCGACCGCGCCGCCGCGCCCGTCCGGCCGCCCCGGCCGACGGCCGCCGGGATCCGCATGCCGGCGCCCCCCGCCCACAGCCGTCCGGCAAGCCGCGCTCGGTCCGCGGCCGGCGCACCCGCCGCCCGCGTTCGGCGGTCGGCAATCCCCGTCAGCGCAGCCGGATCGCCCTGCTGACGCTGCTCGTGCTGCTGGCCGTGGCCACCCTGAAGCTGGTCACCGTCCAGGTGGTCGACCTCGGGGGCTATGCGGAGAAGAGCGAGGCGCAGCGCACCCGCACCATCACGCTGCCGGCGCAGCGCGGCACCATCTCCGACCGCAACGGGGTGCAGCTCGCCCTCACCGTGGAGGGTCGGGCGGTCGCCGCCCGACCGGCCCTGTTCACCGACGACAGCCAGCGCAAGGCGGTCGCCGACATCCTGGTCGCCGAGGTCGGGGACGGGCTCACCGAGGCCGACCTGATGGCCAAGCTGACCTCCGGCAAGACCTACGTCTACCTGGCCCGCGGCCTGATGCCGGCCCAGGCGGACGCCGTGATGGACAAGATCAGCCCGCTGTTCGACGCCGATCACCAGGACGCGGTCGTCGCCGAGCGGCAGGACGTCCGGGAGTACCCGGACAACGCCGCGTCCTCCGCGGTGGTGGGCAACACCGACTACGACGGCAACGGGCTGTCCGGGTTCGAGTCGAAGTTCGACACGAAGCTGGCCGGCAAGGACGGCGAACGGGTGGTCGACGTCGACGCCCGGCACCTGGTCATCCCGGGCAGCGCGCGGGACGAGACCGCGACCGTCGACGGCATGGACGTCACCCTCACCCTGGATTCGGACCTGCAGTACACGACGATGCAGATGCTGTCGTCCTGGGTGGACAAGTCGCAGGCCAAGTTCGGTTGCGTGCTGATCATGCAGGTGGCCGACGCCCAGGTGCCGGCGATGGCCTGCTACCAGCCGGGGCAGTCGCCGCGGGAGACCGGCAACCGGGCGGTCACCGACGCGATGGAGCCGGGGTCGGTGAACAAGGTCGTCACGATGGCGGCCGCCCTGGAGAAGGGCCTGATCACGCCGACCACCGTGTTCAACGTGGACGGCCAGATCGACATCGGCGACGCCACCATCCACGACGCCTGGGCGCACGGCCCGCAGAACATGACGGCCACCGGCATCCTGGGCAAGTCCTCGAACGTCGGCACGCTGATGATCGCCCAGCAGGTCGGCCCGGACGCCTTCATGGACATGGCCAAGAAGCTGGGCCAGGGCGTGAAGACCGGGATCCAGCTGCCGGCCGAGACCTCCGGCCGGCTGCCGGCCCAGTCGAGCTGGTCGTCCAGCACCTTCGGCAACCTGCCGATCGGCCAGGGCGTGTCCGAGTCGCTGTTGCAACTGGCCGGCATGTACCAGGCCATCGCCAACAACGGGGTGCGGATCACGCCCACCCTGGTGAAGTCGACCACCGTGGACGGGGTGACGACGCCGTCGCCGGCCGGCAACCAGACGGTGGCGATGAGCCCGCAGACCGCCCAGACGTTGATGCAGATGCTGCACGGACCGATCCAGGGCGGCGACAACTACCACCGCGGGACGGCGCCGCAGGCGGCGATCACCGGTTACCAGGTGGCCGGCAAGACCGGCACCGCCCAGCAGGTGGACGAGGACACCGGCGAGTACTCCAAGACCGCGATCACCTCGACGTTCGCCGGCATCGTGCCCGCCGACAACCCCAAGTACGTCATCGCGATCATGCTGGACAACCCGAAGGGCGACTCGCCGGCCGGCACCACCAGTTGCGCGCCGCTGTTCCACGACATCGCCGCCTACGCCATGCGCGCGGCCGACGTCCCGCCGTCCGCCACCGAGGCGCCGATCTACGACCTGTACGTGGACTGATCCGCATGGGTACCGACGCCGGCGCCGTCTCGGGCCGGTTCCGACCGGGGCGGTGACGGTAACGTTGCCGCCCGTGGTCACCTCCGCCGCGTCCCCGCCGCGACCGCGGAATCCCGTCGGCGCCACCCTGGACGAGGTCGCCGCGCTGGTCGCCGCGCGGGTGACCGGCGCCGGGCCGGCGGGGGACGGTGGCCGGTTGACCGGGATCACCCTGCGGGCCCAGGACGTCCGGCCGGGCGACGTCTTCGCGGCCGTGCCGGGCAGCCGGGCGCACGGCGCCCAGTACGCCGGAGCGGCGGTGTCCGCCGGGGCGCTGGCCGTGCTCACCGACGCCGTGGGCGCCGATCTGATCGACGCCGCCGTTCCGGTGCTGATCGTCGAGCACCCGCGCGAGCACCTGGGCTCCGTCGCCCGGCTGCTCTACGGCGACCCCAGCAGCAAGTTGGCGGTGGTCGGCGTCACCGGAACGGCGGGCAAGACCACCACCTGTTACCTGCTGGAGGCGGCACTGGCCGCCGACGGGTCGCGCAGCGCCGTCATCGGCACCGTGCAGACCAGGATCGACGGCGTGGTCACGCCCAGCGCGCTGACCACCCCGGAGGCGCCCGACCTGCAGGCGCTGCTGGCCGTGATGGTGGAGCGCGGGGTCGCCGCGGTGGCCATGGAGGTGTCCTCGCACGCGCTGGCCCTGGGCCGGGTGAGCGGCACCCGGTTCGCCGTCGGCGCGTTCACCAACCTGTCCCAGGACCACCTGGACTTCCACCACCACATGGAGGAGTACTTCCGGGCCAAGGGCATGTTGTTCGACGGCCGGGCCGGGCGGCACGTCATCGACGTGGACACCTCCTACGGCGCCCGGCTGGCCGCGGACCATCCGGAGGCGCTGACCGTCAGCGACCGGCCCGGCGCGGCCGACTGGTCGGTCGGCTCGGTCGAGGTCGCCGCGAACGGGGTGCAGCACATCGCGCTGGACGGCCCGGCCGGCCGGACGGTGACCGCCGACCTGGCCATCCCGGGTGCGTTCAACGTGGGCAACGCGGCGGTGGCGCTGGCCTGCGTGGACGCGCTCGGTCGGGACGTGCGGCAGGCGGCCGGCGCGTTGGCCGGGGTGGTGGTGCCCGGCCGGATGGAACGGGTGGACGCCGGGCAGGACTTCCTGGCCGTCGTCGACTACGCGCACAAGCCGGGCGCGCTGGCCGCCGTCCTCGAGGCCATCGGCAACGGGTTGACCGGGCGGCTGATCCTGGTCGTCGGCGCCGGCGGCGACCGGGACACCGGCAAGCGGCCGCTGATGGGCGCGGAGTCCGCCGCCCGCGCCGATGTGCTGATCGTCACCGACGACAATCCGCGGTCCGAGGACCCGGCCGAGATCCGCGCCGAGGTGCTGGCCGGGGCCCGCCCGGTGGCGGCCGACCGCGGGATCGAGCTGGCGGAGATCGGCGACCGGCGGGCGGCGATCCGGCGGGCGGTGCAACTGGCCGGGCCGGGCGACGCGGTGGTGATCGCCGGCAAGGGGCACGAGCAGGGGCAGGAGATCGCCGGTGTCGTGCACCCGTTCTCCGACCGGGACGAGCTGCGGGCCGCCCTGAGCGAGCCGACTAGCCTGCATCGAGTGACCGACGCGCTCCCCGACCCTGCCGCCTCCGATCGGAACCGTTCATGATCGAGATGACGCTGGACCGGGTGGCCGCCGCGGTCGGCGCGTACGCCCCGCCCGGATCGGCGGACGTCGTGGTGCGGTCGGTCGAGTTCGACACCCGGCGGTTGCAACCGGGCGCGCTGTTCGTGGCGTTGCGCGGCGACCGGGTCGACGGGCACGGCTTCGCCGCGGCCGCCGCGGACGCGGGGGCGGTGGCGGTGCTGGGCAGCGCCCCGATCGACGCGCCGATCCCGCTGCTGCGGGTCGACGACCGGCCGGACAACCGGGGGGTGCTGGACGCGCTCGCCGCCCTGGCCCGGGTGTCGGTCACCGAACTGGTCCGGGAGCACGGGCTGCAGGTGGTCGGGGTCACCGGCTCGTCCGGCAAGACCTCGACCAAGGATCTGATCGCGGCAGTGCTGCGGGCCGGGGTCGACGATCCGGCCCGGGTGATCGCGCCGCCGGAGTCGTTCAACAACGAGCTGGGCCACCCGTACACCGCGCTGCGCGCCGACGCGGACACCCGCTACCTGGTGCTGGAGCTGTCCGCCCGCGGCGTCGGGCACATCGCCGCGCTGGCCCGGGTGGCGCCGCTGCGGATCGGCGCGGTGATCAACGTGGGGTCGGCGCACATCGGCGAGTTCGGATCGGTGGACGCGATCGCCAAGGCGAAGTCCGAGCTGGTGCAGGCGCTGCCGGCCGCGTCGGACGAGGCGGGGGCCGGCGGGGTGGCGATCCTGAACGCGGACGACCCGCGGGTCGCCGCGATGGCCGAGCTGACCGACGCCCAGGTGGTGATGGTCGGCACCGGCCCGACCGCGACGGTCCGGGCCCAGGACATCGGCCAGGACGACGCCGACCGGGCCCGGTTCACCCTGGTCACCCCGGAGGGGTCGGCGCCGGTCGCGCTGCGGGTGGTCGGCGGGCATCAGGTCGGCAACGCGCTCACCGCCGCCGCCGTCGGCCGGGCCGTCGGGATGACCGTCGATGAGGTCGCGGAGGCGCTGTCCGCGGCCGGCGCCGCGTCCCGCTGGCGGATGGAGGTCACCGAACTGGCCAACGGCGTCACCCTCGTCAACGACGCCTACAACGCCAACCCGCACTCGATGAGGGCCGCCCTGCACTCGCTGTCGACCATCGGCCGCGGCCGGCGGACCTGGGCGGTGCTGGGGGAGATGGCCGAACTCGGTGACGAGTCGACGGCCGCGCACGACGAGATCGGCCGGCTGGTCGTGCGGTTGGGCATCGATCGGCTGCTGGTCGTCGAGGGTCCCGGGGCCGCCACCGGCGCCGCGGTCGGCGGCCGCACCGCGCCGCGGACCCTGCACCTGGGCGCCCACCTGGAGGGGTCGTGGGGTGGCGAGTCGGAACTGGTGCCCGACGTCGACGCGGCGGCGGCGATCCTCCTGGACGAGCTCGAGGCCGGGGACGTGGTGCTGGTCAAGGCGTCCCGGTCGGCCGGCCTGGAACGGGTGGCGCTGCGCCTGATCGAGACCGTGGGGCCGGCCGGCACCGTCGGCGGGCGGGACGAGTCGTAAGTGAAGGCCATTCTCGTCGCGGCGATCGTCGCGCTCGCCGTCTCCATCCTGTTCACCCCGTACCTGATCAAGGTGTTCTCCCGGCAGGGCTTCGGCCAGGAGATCCGCGAGGACGGCCCGCAGCACCACAAGAAGAAGCGCGGCACCCCGACGATGGGCGGCACCGCGATCCTGATCGCGATGTGGTGCGGATACCTGGCCGCCAAGATCGTCGACTGGATGAGCGGGGGCGGTGACGGGTTCACCGCCTCCGGGCTGCTGCTGCTGTACCTGACCACCGGGATGGGGTTGGTCGGCTTCCTGGACGACTTCATCAAGCTCCGCAAGCAGCGCAACCTGGGCCTGAACAAGCGGATGAAGTTCCTCGGTCAGACGTTCGTCGCGGTCACCTTCGGCATCGGCGCGCTGTTCTTCCCGGGGGTCGGCGGCCTCACCCCGGCGTCCACCTCGGTGTCGTATGTGCGCGACCTGACGTTCTTCTCGATCGGCGCGATCGGCTTCGTCATCCTGTGCTGGCTGCTGGTGTCCGCCTGGTCGAACGCGGTGAACTTCACCGACGGCCTGGACGGGCTGGCCGCCGGCTCGTCGGTGATGGTCCTGGGCACCTACGTGGCGATCGGCTTCTTCCAGTTCCGCAACGCCTGCTGGATGCCGCTGTCCACGGCCGCGCAGGCCGGTTGCTACGACGTCCGCGACCCGCTGGACCTGGCCATCATCGCCTCGGCGGCGCTGGCCGGCTGTATCGGCTTCCTGTGGTGGAATGCCCACCCGGCCCGGATCATGATGGGCGACACCGGCTCGCTGGCCCTGGGCGGGCTGATCGCCGGCCTGTCCATTCTCACCAAGACCGAGCTGCTGCTGGTGGTGATCGCCGGGCTGTTCGTGGTCGAGATGCTCTCGGTCGTCATCCAGATCGCGGTGTTCCGGACCCGGCACGTCCGGGTGTTCAAGATGGCGCCGTTCCATCACCACTTCGAGCTGTCCGGGTGGACCGAGACCACGGTGATGATCCGGTTCTGGCTGCTCGCGGCCATGTCGGCGGCGCTGGGCCTCGGCCTGTTCTACGCCGAGTGGCTGTCGCTGACCGGCGGCTGATCGGCGGACGTGCGGATGAGCCCTCGGATGAGTACGGCGTTGCCGCGGCCCGGCGACCTGGTGCTCGCGGCCGGCGCCGGGGTGACCGGTCTGCCGGTGGTCCGGTACCTGGCGGCGCGCGGCTGCCGGGTGGTGGTCACCGCCAACCGCGCCGCGCCGCCGGCACTGGCCGGGATCGCCGGTGACGTGACATTCGCCGGCGACCTGGGGGAGCCGCCGCCGGACACCGCGCTGGTGGTCAGCTCGGCCGGCATCCCGCCGACCGACCCGCTGCTGACCGCCGCCGCGGCCGCCGGCATCGAGGTGATCGGCGAGGTGGAGCTGGCCTGGCGGATCGACCGGTCCGCCGCCGCGGATTCCCGGGCTGCTCCCCGACCGTGGCTGGTGGTCACCGGCACCAACGGCAAGACCACCACGACCGGCATGCTCGAGTCGATCCTGCGAGCCGAGGGCCGATCGGTGACCGCCTGCGGCAACATCGGCTGGCCGGTGCTGGCGGCGGTGCTGGCCGGCGGCCCGGACGCGCTGGACGACGCCCCCCGGCAGGACGTCATCGCCGTCGAGCTGTCCAGCTTCCAGCTGCACCGGGCGCCCGGCCTGCGGCCGGCCGCCGGCGTCGTGCTCAACCTGGCCGAGGACCACCTGGACTGGCACGGGTCGATGGCCGCCTACGGGCGGGACAAGGCCCGGGCGCTGGCCGGGGACGTCGCGCTGGCCGTCGTCGACGATCCCGGCGCGGCGGGCCTGCTGGCCGGCGCGCCGGCGGCCCGCACGGTGCCGATCACCGCCGCCGGCCCGCCGCCG
>JBDHZW010000268.1:0-7392 GCA_039812105.1 Nakamurella sp. | reverse complement strand
TGGCCGCGGGCGCCGCCGCGGCCGCCGGACACCCGCTGTCGCTGACGATTCCGATCACCGCCGCCGACGGTGTCGGCGCGAGCACCCTGGTGGTCGACCCGCTCGCCGGGCTGTTCCTGATCGTCTCGTTCGGCGTGGCGGTGCCGGTGGCGCTGGCCGGCCTGGCCGGTGCGGCGAGCCGGCCCCGGCTCGGCGCGGCCGTCGCCCTGGTGCTGATCGCGGCGTTGCTGGTGTTCACCGCCGACGGCCTGTTCCTGTTCCTGTTCGGCTGGGAGTTGCTGACCGTCGCCTTCTACCTGATCACCGGGTTCGACCGGGCCAGGCCGGGTTCGGCGACCGCGTCGGTGGTCACCGCCGTGTTCGGCAAGGCCAGCGGCGGCGCGGTGCTGCTGGGCGGCCTGCTGGCCGCGGGCACGGCCGGCACCGGGCAGCTGGCCGGCCTGGGCCAGGGCCCGGACGGCGCCGCCCGGCAGATCGCCTACGCGTTGCTGCTGCTCGGGTTCGGGATCAAGGTCGGGCTGCTGCCGGTGCAGATCTGGCTGCCCCGTGGGTACGCCGCCGCGCCCGGCCCGGCCCGGGCCGTGCTCGCCGGCGTCGCGGTGAACGTGGGCTTCTACGGAATGTGGCGCACCCTGCAGATTTTCGGGGCGCCGCCGACCTGGCTGCTGATCGTGGTGCTGCTGCTGGCCGGCGCGTCGGCGGTGCTGGGTATCGCCCACGCAGCGGTGCACGCCGACCTGCGGTACCTGATCGCCTGGTCCAGCGTGGAGAACGCCGGGGTGATCAGCGCCGGGTTCGCCGCCGCCATGGCCGGTGCCGCCGCCGGGCAGCCGGCGCTGGTCGCCGCCGGGCTGCTCGCCGCCACCGCCCAGGTGGTCGCGCACGCGCTGGGCAAGTCGTTGCTGTTCACCGCCGCCGCCGCCGTGGAGCGGGCCACCGGGACCACCGACCTGGACCTGCTGCGCGGGGTGGCCCGCCGGATGCCGTGGACGGCCGCGGGACTGGTGGTGGGCTCGCTGACCCTGGCCGGCCTGCCGTTGACCGCCGGGTTCGCCGCCGAGTGGCTGACCCTCGAGGCGTTGATGCAGCAGTTCCGGATCGACGACCTGGCGATCCAGCTGACCATGGCGACGGCCGGCGCGCTGGTGGCCCTGTCGATCGGCATCGCCGGCTTTGCCTTCGTCCGGCTGGTCGGGCTCACCGCGTTCGGGCCGTCGCCGGCGGCGCCAACCCCGACGGGCCGCAACGATCGGGCGATCGGGCTGCGGGTGGCGGTCGCCGCGCTGGCCGCCGGATGCCTGGGAGCGGCCGCCTTCGCGCCGCTGCTCGTCCGGCTCATCGCCGCCGGTCTGGCCCCGATCACCGGCGACGTCACCGAGCGGGCCCTGGTCCCGACCTGGGTGCTGCAACCGGTCTACGCGGAGTTCTCGGCGGTGTCCCCGAGCTGGCTGTGGATCGTCATCCCGGCGATGAGTGGGCTGGCGCTGCTGGTGGCGACGATGCTGCACGGCCGGCGCTGGCAGGTCCGGACGGTGCCGGCCTGGGGGTCGGCGTCGCCGGGTGTGGACCGGGGGGTGGGGTACACCTCGTTCGGCTACGCCAATCCGGTGCGCAAGGTGCTGGCCAACCTGCTGCAGACCCGCGGCGAGCTGCACCGCGAACTGCCGGGCACCGCCGATGCCGGCGATCCCGTGAGCGCCGGTCACCCGGCCGATCACACCGCCGCGTCGGTCCGGCTCGGCTACACCGTGGACGTCGTCGAGGTGGTGGAGCAGCACCTGTACCGGCCGGCCGCGCGGGCGGTACAGGCGATCGCGCGCCAGGTGACCCGAATGCAGTCGGGCCGGCTCGACGCCTACCTCGCCTACATGCTGATCGCGGTGATCGCGGTCCTCGCGGTGGTGACCGCGATCAGCTGACCCGTTCGCCCGCGCCCGCGCGGGTGCCGGCCAGCACGGCGGCGACCATCCAGGCGGCCGCGTACCCGAACGCGACCGCCGGCGAGACCAGCGACCACAGCAGCCCGGCGATCAGCGTGGCGCCCAGGTCACCGATCGACTGGGTCAGTCCCAGCACTCCGAACCCGTTGCCGCGCAGATGCTCCGGGACACCGTGGGCGATCAGGGTGGATTCCGCGGTCTCCGCGCAGCCGATCCCCACGCCGCACAGCAGGAACCCCGCCGCCAGCACCGGCCAGCCGGTCGGGCCGGCCGCGAACACCGCGTACCCGGCCACGTAGGCGGCCGCCCCGGCGACGAAGACGTGCCGCGGGGTGAGCCGATCGGCCAGGTGACCGCCGCCGATCGCGGCCAGGCTGGCCGCGCCGTTGTGTGCCGCATACAGCACGATGGCCGCGCTCGCCGCCGCGGTGGCGGCCATCCCGCCGGCCTGCAGCAGGTCGGTGCAGCGCAGGATGAGCAGGGTGGTGGCCACGTTGCCCAACTCGAACAGGGCGATCGGGGTGAGCACCCGGACGATCCCGGCCCGGCGCAGCGCGCCCAGGTTCAGGGCCAGCGTGCGCCGTCCCGCGGTCGGCCGCAGGGTGCGGCGGACCCGACGGGCCGCGATCAGCATCGCCCCGGCCGCCAGCACGCCGGGCACGATCGAGAGCAGCATCGTCTGCCGGATGCCGATGACCGACACCAGGGCCGCGGCGAGCAAGGGCCCGAGGATGGCGCCGGCGTTGTCGCCGGCCCGTTCGACCCCGAACGCCCGGCCGTAGGCGTCGGCCGAGGCCAGATCGGTCAGCAGCATGTCCCGGGCCGGCGAACGCAGGCCGCGGGAGACCCAGGCGAGGGCGCGCAGCACCGCGACCTGCCACACCGCCACCGTCAGGCCGATCAGGGCGGTGGCCACCGCGGTGCCCAGGTAGCCGCCGGCGGCGAGCCGGGCCCGCCGGTGCGGGTCGTTGGCCAGCGGCCCGCCGGCCAGCTTGCTCAGCCCGGTGAGCGCGTCGGCGACGCCGTCGATCGCGCCCAGCGCGGCCGGCCCGGCGCCCAGCGTCGAGGTCAGGAAGGTCGGCAGCAGGCTGGTCACCATCTCGTGACTGGTGTCGCTGCACAGCGACGCCCCACCGATGCCGAGCACTCCCGCGTTCAGCCACCGCTCCGATTCGGGGGCGTCCGCCGCCCGTTGCGAGCCCGACTTCGCTGACCTGGCCTGTTCGCCCATCGATCGCACCCCCGAAACTCGAAGGCAGGGACCATTGGCGACCATCGCGGATTCGGCGGGTCCCACCGCCGTGCAGCATGATCATCTTAGCCGGTTCGTCGGCCGGTCGACACCCGGTCTTCGCCGGTTCGTGCTCACTCCCGGCCGCGCCCGGCAACCGGAAGTTCCGCACCCGACCCGAACCTGTACCCGCGGCCGCCCCCACGCATCCCCGCGGAACATCCACGCGCCACCGGTGAGACCGAGGTGGACAGCCGGGATCGGCGGACGGACAATCGGATCGGCGAAGGTGCTCGCCCGATCGCGTTCCGATCGAACCGCCCGTGACGGGCTGATGGCTCCTGCGAGCGGGCACGGCACCGGGCCGGGCCTTGGTGCCGGAGGGACCACGTGGGCCGTCGACCATCCATCCTGTATCCCGACTCGTACCTCGACCGGGCCGAGGAAGCGACGGCTCCGCCGTGCTTCGCCGACCTGGGCCTGGACCTGGTCGTCGCCGCGGTCACCGCCGGACGGGACGACGACCGGCTGACCCCGCTGTTCCACCGCCCACTCCGGGATCCGGATGCGGTCGAGTACCGGCAGGAGGTCTTCGCCGATCTGGAGGTTCCGGAGATCTTCCGGGCCGTCGCGGAATTCGCCCAGCGGCGGCTGGTGGCCCAGTTCCGGTACCGCACCACCCAACTGCGAGAGGACGACGGCGGTCCGCAGCACTTCCACCGCGCCCGCCTGCTGCTCAACGCGGTGGACGACTACTGCGCGGCGCTGATCGAACTCGAGGCCGCCCTGCGCGCCGCGGGCGTCGGTTCCCGCGGCCTGGCCGCCGTGCGCGACTACCTGGCCGCCACCATCGATTCCGAACCCTTCCGCGACATGCACCGGCAGACGGTCGATCTGGAACGCCGGCTGGACGAAGTCCGCTACCTGGTGGCCATCGACGCCGACCGGATCACCGTGGCCCACGACGACGACGGAGCGGACTACGGCGCGGCGCTGACCGCCACCTTCGCCCGCTTCCGGGGGCGAACCACCGCTCCGGCTCGCCGGTCGAACCAGGACGCCTACCTCGCCACCGGCGTGCTGGACCTGGTGGCCCGGCTCTACCCCGATCTGTTCGCCGCGCTCGACGCCTTCTGTGCCCGCCGGCTGGACTACCTCGACCCGGTGATCGCCCATGTGGACCGCGACATCCATTTCTACCTGGCCTATCTGGCGCACATCCGGCCGCTGCGCGACGCCGGGCTGAGCTTCTGCCGGGCCACCGTCTCGGCCACCGACAAGGACGAACGGATCCTGGACACCTTCGACCTCGCCCTCGCGCATCGGCTGCACGCCGGCGGGATCCCGGTGGTCGTCAACGACATCACGACGACCGGACGGGAACGCATCCTGGTGGTCACCGGACCCAACAACGGCGGGAAGACCACGCTGGCCCGCGCCTTCGGGCAGGTGCACTGGCTGGCCCGGCTCGGCTGCCCGGTTCCCGGCACCACCGCCCGGCTGCTGCTGTGCGACCGGATCGTCACCCACTTCCCGCGAGCCGACGACGCGGCTACCGTGACCGGCCGGCTGCAGGCCGAACTCGACCGGCTGCACACCGATCTCGAATCGTCGACCCCGGCGACGGTGATCATCCTCAACGAGATCTTCGAGTCGACCACCGCGGCCGACGCCCTCGACCTGGGCCGCCGGGTGCTGGCGATCGTCACCGCCCTGGACGCCCTGTGCATGTGCGTGACGTTCCTCGACGAACTGGCCCGACCGGACGACCGCACGGTCAGCATGGTCGCCACGGTGGATCCGGACGACCCCGCGGTGCGCACCCACCGGATCGTCCGCCGGCCGGCCGACGGCCACGCCTACGCCGCGGCCATCGCCGACAAGTACGGGCTCGGGTTCGATCACCTGGTTCGGGTGCTGACCCGGTGAAGGCCAGGCTGCTGTTCGCCGACGGCGACTTCGACCCGGAGCGGGCCGACCGGCCCGGTGACGAGGATCTGGTCCGCGATCTCGATCTGGCCACCCTGGTGGCCGCGGCGGGCGACGGCGATGCCGTCGTGCGGGCCTCGGTTCGCACGGCCCTGCTGGCGCCGCTGACCGACCCGGCCCGGATCGGTTACCGGCAGGACGCTTTCGCCGACTGCCGGAACCATCCGGCGGTCGTCCACGATCTCTACGAGCTGGCCACGCAGGTGGCCTCCGAGGAGCGAAAGACCTTCCGCGCCACCTTCTTCAGTCACAGCAGCGGCGCGCTGCTGCACCGCTCGGTCACCGTGGTGCGGATGTTCGCGGTTGCCCTGCACCGGCTGCGCGCGATCGCCGACGAGCACGCGGCGGGCTTCGCCTCGGCCGCCTTCGTCCGCTTCTTCGCCGAGGTGCGCACCGACCTGGACGAGGAGTTCCTGGCCGAGGTCGCGGAGCACCTGGACACCCTGCGCTTCCGTGACGGCGTCGTGGCCGGCGCCCGGCTCGGCCGGCAGAGCCAGGGAATCGACTACGTGCTACGCAAGCCGGCGACCCAGCACCTGGCGGGCCGGCTGCTGCGACGGCCGGCGGTGGAGGGTCCCGCGCACAGCCGGCGCATCGACCGCGAGGACCGCGCGGGGCGGGAGGACCTGGCCGGTCTGCAGGATCGGATCCTGGACCTGGCCGCCGATTCGCTGGCCCGGGTCGCCCAACACGTGCTGGACTTCTTCGTCGCCCTGCGGGCCGAGATCGCCTTCTACCTCGGCTGCCTGCGCCTGCACGAGCGGCTGACCGGCGACCTCGGGGGGACCTGCCGGGCCGAGCCGCGGCCGCTCGGCACCGGCGTGCTGTCCGCACGGGGTCTCTACGACCCCGCTCTGGCCCTGCGCCTGCCCACCCCGGTGCAGCCCAACGACCTGGCCGCCGACGGCCGGCCGCTGATCGTCGTCACCGGCGCCAACCAGGGCGGCAAGTCCACCTTCCTGCGCAGCGTCGGCGCGGCCCAGCTGATGATGCAGGCCGGGATGCCGGTTGCCGCCGCCGCGTTCACCGCATCCACCGTGGGTGCCGTCTTCACCCACTTCGCCCGCGACGAGGACGCCGGCCGCGCCGGCGGACTGTTCGACGACCAACTGCGCCGGATGAGCGAGATCGCTCATCGGATGCGCCCACCCGCGCTGCTGCTGGCCAACGAGTCGTTCGCCGGCACCAACGAGCGGGAGGCCTCCGACATCGCCGCCGACGTCCTGCTGGCCATGACCGGGTCCGGCGTCACCGTCGTCCTGGTCACCCACCTCTACGACCTCGCCGACCGGTTCCGCCGCGACCACGCCGACGCCACCTTGTTCCTGCGGGCGGTCCGCCTGGAGGACGGCCGCCGCACCTTCCGCCTGGTGATCGCGCCCGCCCAGGCCACCGGCTTCGCGGCGGACCTGTTCCGCCGGACCTTCGGCCCGGCGCCGGCCGAGATCAACGACGTCGCACAGCGTCCCGTCGCCGCGGACCGCGGAGGCGCGCCATGAGCAGATCCTCCGCCGCCGACCACCGCTCGGTCGCCACCCATAGCGTCACCGAATCCGACGTCACCGAATCCGACCTCACCGCACCGGACGTCACCGCACCCGACGTCAGCGCGGCGGCGCCGGGCGCGGCCCGGCCGGCGAAGGCCGCGATGCCCCGCCGGCCGAGCGCGTCGAGCAGGTCGCCGACCCCGGCCGGGTCGACGTCCAGGATCGGCGCCCACCCGGCCGCGTCCAGGCCGTTCCCGATCCCTCGCCGCGGCAGCCACCACATCCGCTCCCGCATCGGGGACCATGTCGAGATCCGTTCGTCCGGGGCACTGATCGAGGCACTCACGGGACGCCCTCCTACCGGTGCAGCTTGCCGACCAGGTGCTGCAGGTCCAGGCCCAGGGCGCGGTCGGCCGGCGCGAACGCGTCGAACTTGCTGCCGGCGGCGACGTGCAGGTCCACCTCGAGCCGGTGCAGGACGGTGAGCACGGCGGCGGTGTCCAGCGACCCGAACGCCGCCCGCAGGGCGCCCGCGACCCCCGGCGGTGCCGGCGCGGGCGGCAGATCGGCCCAACAGGCGACCTTGAACTGCCAGCGCTGCAACGTCTCGTCGGCCCGGTGCAGGCGAGCCACCGACAGCGCGGCCGGCCGGCCGGCCGGGAACCGCAGCAGGGCCAGCCGCACCGCCAGCGCCTCGTCGCCGGCGAGCAGCGCGGCCAGGGCCGCGGCCACCCGCGACGGGGCG
>JBDHZW010000267.1:0-7397 GCA_039812105.1 Nakamurella sp. | reverse complement strand
GCGCCGAGCGCCCGCTGGTGCCGCAGCCGCTCCCGGACGGCCGCGGCCAGCTCGTCGAGCTGGGGCTGCCAGGAGACCCGGAAGGCCGGGTCGGTGCGCAGCCGGCGGGCGACCTCCAGTTGGGTGCCGATCCGCTCGGCGTCCGGGGCGGCGACCATCTCCCGCATCACCTGCACCAGGCCGTGCTCGGCGACGGTCCGCCGCATCGCCGCCGCGTCCTGCTCGGCGACGGCCAGGAACAGCGCCTCCTTGTCCGCGAAGTGGTGGAAGATGGCCCCGCGGGACAGGCCGGTCGCCTCCTCCAGCACCCGCACCGTCGCGCCCTCGTAACCGTGACGGGCGAAACAGGCGCGGGCGCCGTCGAGGATCTGCTGCCGCCGGGCCTCAAGGCGTTCGGGACTGACCCTGGGCACCGGGCCGGGTCAGGCCGAGCCGCCGAGCAGGCTCCGCAGCACGTACTGCATGATCCCGCCGTTGCGGTAGTAGTCCGCCTCACCCGGGGTGTCGATGCGGACCTTGGCATCGAAGGTGACCGACGGAGCATCCGCCCCGGGCTTGGTGGCGGTGACCTTGACCGTGCGCGGCGTCGTCCCCGAGTTGAGCTCGGTGATGCCCGAGATGTCGAAGGTCTCGTCCCCGTCCAGGCCGAGCGTCTTGACCGTCTCACCATCCGGGAACTGCAGCGGGATGACGCCCATGCCGATCAGGTTCGACCGGTGGATCCGCTCGAACGACTCGGTGATGACGGCGCGCACCCCGAGCAGCGCGGTGCCCTTGGCCGCCCAGTCCCGGGACGAGCCCGAGCCGTACTCCTTGCCGCCCAGCACGACCAGCGGGATTCCCTGCTCCGCGTAGTTCTGCGCGGCGTCGTAAATGAAGGCTTGAGGCGCCGCCTGCCCTTCGCCCTGGGTGAAGTCCCTGGTGTACCCACCCTGCACGTCATCCAGCAGCTGGTTGCGCAGCCGGATGTTGGCGAACGTCCCGCGGATCATCACCTCGTGGTTGCCCCGCCGGGAACCGTAGGAGTTGAAGTCCTTCCGGGTGATCCCGTGCGAGGTGAGGTACTGGCCGGCCGGGGTGTCGGCCTTGATCGCGCCGGCCGGGGAGATGTGGTCGGTGGTGACCGAGTCGCCCAGCTTGGCCAGCACCCGGGCGCCGCTGATGTCGGTGACCGGGGCGGGCGTGGCCGGCATCCCCTCGAAGTACGGGGGCTTGCGGACGTAGGTCGACTCCGGATCCCACTCGAAGGTCTTGCCCTCCGGGGTGGGCAGCGACTTCCACCGCTCGCCGCCGTCGAACACGTCGGCGTAGCTGGCCGAGAACATCTCCTGGTTGATCGCCGCGCCGATGGTGTCCTGGATCTCCTGCGGCGTCGGCCAGATGTCGGAGAGGAACACGTCGTTCCCGTCGGAGTCCTGGCCCAGCGGCTGCTCGTCGAAGTCGAAGTCCATGGTGCCGGCCAGCGCGTAGGCGATCACCAGCGGCGGCGAGGCCAGGTAGTTCATCTTGACGTCCGGGTTGATCCGGCCCTCGAAGTTGCGGTTGCCGGACAGCACCGAGACGACGGTCAGGTCGGCCTCGTTGACCGCGGCCGAGATCTCGTCGGGCAGCGGGCCGGAGTTGCCGATGCAGGTGGTGCAGCCGTAGCCGACCAGGTTGTAACCCAGCTTCTCCAGATACGGCCAGAGACCGGCCTTGTCGTAGTAGTCGGTGACGACCTGCGAACCCGGGGCCATGGTGGTCTTCACCCACGGCTTGACCGCCAGCCCCTTGTTCACCGCGTTGCGGGCCAGCAGCGCGGCACCCAGCATGACCGACGGGTTCGAGGTGTTCGTGCAGGAGGTGATCGCGGCGATGACGACGGCGCCGTGGTCCAACTCGAAGTCGCCGTATTCGGACGAGCTGACCTTGGTCGGCTTGGACGGCCGGCCGTTGGCGCCCTCGGCCGCCGACGGCAGGGCGGCCACCACCGCGGAATCGGCGTCCTCGTCGACGAACGACGGGCTCATCGGGTGCGGGTCGCTGGCCGGGAACGACTCCAGCTCCATCTCGTCGACCCGGCCAGGGGTGACCTCCGCGCCGGCGCCGAGGTAGTCGTGCACGGCCTTGCGGAAGGAGCCCTTGGCGTCGGACAGCTCGATCCGGTCCTGCGGGCGCTTCGGGCCGGCGATCGACGGCACCACGGTGGACAGGTCGAGCTCGAGGTACTCGGAGTAGACCGGCTCGTGGTCCGGGTCGTGCCACAGGCCCTGCGCCTTGGCGTAGGCCTCGACCAACGCGACCTGCTCCGCGGTGCGTCCGGTCAGCTTGAGGTAGTCGATGGTCTCGGCGTCGACCGGGAACATCGCCGCGGTGGAGCCGAACTCGGGGCTCATGTTGCCGATGGTGGCCCGGTTGGCCAACGGCACCTGACCGACCCCGGCCCCGTAAAACTCGACGAACTTGCCGACCACGCCGTGCTTGCGCAGCATTTCGGTGATGGTCAGCACCACGTCGGTGGCGGTGACGCCGGTCGGGATCTCGCCGGTCAGCTTGAAGCC
Source organism: Nakamurella sp. (assembly GCA_039812105.1). GTDB lineage: Bacteria > Actinomycetota > Actinomycetes > Mycobacteriales > Nakamurellaceae > Nakamurella. The sequence goes on along the minus strand of JBDHZW010000267.1, from coordinate 4,857 downwards.
GACGACGCGGGGGATGAGCATGGAGACCGGCTGGCCGAGCATGGCCGCCTCGGCCTCGATGCCGCCGACGCCCCAGCCGAGCACGCCGAGGCCGTTGACCATCGTGGTGTGCGAGTCGGTGCCGACGCAGGAGTCGGGGTAGGCGACGCCGCCGCGGTACATGACCACGCGGGCCAGGTGCTCGATGTTGACCTGGTGCACGATGCCGGTGCCCGGCGGGACGACCTTGAACTCGTCGAACGCGGTCTGCCCCCAGCGCAGGAACTGGTAACGCTCGCGGTTGCGCTCGTACTCCAGCTCGACGTTGCGCTCGAACGCGTCGGCCCGACCGAACACGTCGGCGATGACCGAGTGGTCGATCACCATCTCGGCCGGCGCCAGCGGGTTGATCTTGTCCGGGTCGCCGCCCAGGTCGGCCATCGCCTCGCGCATGGTGGCCAGGTCGACGACGCAGGGCACGCCGGTGAAGTCCTGCATGATCACCCGGGCCGGGGTGAACTGGATCTCCACGTCCGGTTCGGCGTTCGGGTCCCAGTTGGCCAGGGCCCGGATGTGGTCGGCGGTGATGTTGGCGCCGTCCTCGGTGCGGATCAGGTTCTCCAGCAGCACCTTCAGCGAGAACGGCAGCGTGGCCGCGTTCTCCAGCCCTTCCAGATCGGTGATCCGGTAGATGTCGTAGCTCTTGTCACCGACGGTCAGGGTGTCCTTGGCGGCGAAGCTGTCCTTGCTGGCGGCGGGCACGGGAACTCTCCTTGCTTGCGGCGGTGCGGCGGCGGATCCCCGGCGGCGGCGCGGTGGACCCGAGGTCATTGTTTCCCGGGCCGTCCGGATCGACTCAGTCGGCCCCGGGCTCGGCGCTGGGAGGTCACGGCCTCGCTTCAAACAGTACGCTTGTCCTGCTATGGATCGCAAACACCGGCGTTCGGGGCCCGCGATCCGGCCGGGCCAGCCTGCCGCAGCTTCATTGCCGCCGTGTTGCGGCCACCACCAGGTGCGCTGATCAATCCCGGGTTGACTCGGACACATCGCCGGGCCAACCCGGGATTGATCAGCGCAACGGTGGAGGCGCTCGATTGCCGCGTTCCGCGGTCCGCGCCCGGCCGGTCCCGGACACGCCGAAGGGCCCCGGGCGGCTGGCGCCCGGGGCCCTTCGAGGGAGATCGGCCGGATGGCCGACGTTGTTCAGCGACCGGTCAGTTGCCGGCGAGGCTGATCAGGTAGTCGACGTCGCCCGGCTCCAGGCCCTTGAGCAGCGAGGTGAACACGTCGCCGAAGGACCGGACGGGGCTGACGTACCACTGGCCGTCCACCTGCACCGTCACCAGGCCGAGCCCGATGATCTGCTTGAACTCGCGCTTGATGATCTCCACCGCCTGCGGGTCCAGGTCCGAGCTGTCGGCGTACTCGGCGATGTAGGTGTCGATGGTGTCGTCGTCGATGGTGACGGCCGGCTGGCCGGGAGCCGAGATGGTCAGCGAACCCGCGGAGGGGTCGCGCTCGATGGTCGCGGTCTGGCCCTCGTAGGTGAAGTCCAGCGACTTGATCGAGACCTTCTTGCCGGCGGTCACGTCCGAGACGTCCCAGGTGACGTTGTCGATGGTGAAGCCCAGATCCTGCATGTCGCCCTCGAGGCTGCCGGAGTCGGCCTGATCCAGGATCAGCTGGCCGTAGTCGTGCAAGGCGCCCATCTCGTCCGGCGGGGTGACCGCGATGACAGTCTTCAGGTCACCGGTGGTCGCCGCGTCGATCAGGGTGTTGACCGCCTCCTCGGGGCTGCTGGACCCCTGCGCGGCGATCGCGTCGGCCGCGGTCGGGTTCGGCAGGCCGGCCTGGTGGGTGGCGTTGTCGGCGATCGAGTAGAAGAGGCTGACGTACCACTGGTCGCCGCGCTTGACGGTGGCGATGCGGAACGGCTCGCCGCCGTTGTTGGCCACCTCGTCGGCGATGTTGACCGTCTGGGACTGCGGCTGCACCTGGTCGAGTTCGGAACCGAACGCGTCCTTGACCTTGTCCGACAGCGGGAGGTTGGACGGGTTGCTCTCGACCGTGATCGTGCCGCCGGTCAGCTTGACGATCTGCAGGTGATCGTTGATCACCTCGTTGTCACCGGCGTAGGTCAGGTCCTTGACGGTGATCTTGGTGCCGGTGAGGGTGTCGGCCGACGCATCCGAACTGAGCACGTCGAGGCGCTTGAGCTCGGTGATGATGTCGGAGTTCAGGTCGGTGAACAGCGCGGCCTCGGCCGGATCGAGCTGATCGGCCAGGCCGATCGGGTCCGAGTTGCTCAGCGTGGAGAACAGTGCGGTGACCGACGCCTGCGGGTTCGACTCGCCGCCCCCGGCCACCGTCGGCGAATTCTTCTCGCGGAAGGCGAAGAACCACACCGCCGCGGCGGCGACCAGGGCGACCACCACGACGAGCGCGATGATCAGCGGGGTCTTGCTCTTCTTCGGTTCGGAGCCGGGACCCTGCACATTCCAGGGCTGCTGCGGGGGCTGGCCGGGTCCGCCCGGTCCCTGCGGCGGGAAGGTCGCGGTGGGCGCCTGGCCCCCGGACGGTTGTTGCCAGCCCTGCGGGCCGGTGGGCGGTTGATTCGGTTGCTGCCAGCCCTGCGGGCCGGTCGGCGGCTGGTTCGGCTGCTGCCAACCCTGCGGGCCGGTCTGCGGCTGGCCGGGCTGCCCGTAGTTCGGCTGCTGGCCGCCGGGCTGCTGCCAACCCGCGGGTCCGTTGGGGGCCTGCCAGGGACCCTGGGGCGGTGGCCCGCCTGCCGGTCGCCCCTGGGGTCCGCCGTGCTCGCTCATCGCGCGTGCATCCCTTCTCTATTGCCGTGATGGTGTGGTCCGGAGGTCCGAGACGTTCTGAGATCGGTGTCGACGCCCCGCCGACGCTCCACTGACGGAGTCGTCGCCGGGACCGGTTGCATGGCGCTCGAGCCGCCGGGCGGATGAACGCCCGGCGGTTCAGCGGCGCAGGTTCAGGAGCAGGCGGGTCGCCCGTTCGGACATCCCCCGACGTCCTGACGATGTGACGTAGCTCTCAGTCATTTGGTTGCACCCCCAGCTCCATCATGACTGATTCACAGCGGTTGATCGACCAGATCTGCGGCGTTCGGGTGAACTGTTACCAAATGTCAAGCACAGACCGCCACCGACCAGCAGCAGCCCACCCGCCGCCATGACGCTCGGGCCGATCGGATCGAGCCGGACGGTGAGGCCGGTGCGGCCCAGGGCCAGCACCAACAGGCCGAGCGACAACGCCGCGGCGACCAGGCCGATCAGCGCGGCCAGCGCGCCGGCCGTCCGCCACCAGCGCAGGGCCGCGGCCACCACCGGGGTCACGCACAACACGCCCAGCAGGGGCCAGCCGTCCGCCAGGACCGCGATGATGCCGTCGCCGGCGATCCCCAGCCGGTCGATCACGCCCACGATCTGGTAGCTCGACCGCTTCACCGTGCCCGAGATCACCCACGGCAGGAACGAGCCGACGACAACCAGCACCAGCCCGGCACCGGTGATCACGCCCAGGGCGGCGCGCAGCCGGAGCCGGGGGAGCGCCGCCCCCGGAGAGCCTGTCGCTGCGACGATCCGAGCCACCCGGCCAGTGTCCCGGAGCGCGCGTGGGGGCACCCCGCCGGGTGACGACTCGCAATTCCGCGAGCGTTTCATGGCGACAAATCCGGTTAGTCCTTTCTGTGACTGCTGTGTTTGCCGTGACCACTGGTCAATAGGGGGATGGAAGTGGCATGGTTCTCCTGGCGTGTCGTCTTGACAGTCGACGTCCGATTCGACTCGCCCCCGATGAACGCAGTCGTTGAATGCCGGCCCGTCCCCGGGGCCATCGTGAGGGAGGTGCGACGTCGTGCCCGTGAGAGCCCGGCCGCAGGCCGCATGGCGTCCACACGGACGTCCGACCAACGCCCGCTTCGGGTCGACGATCGCCGCGACCGGCCACCGTCGTCGGTCCGGCCTGCTGTGGGCCGGCGTCGGGCTCGCGCTGGTGGCCGGCCTGCTGATCGGCAGCGCCATCCCGACCAACGCGGTGCCCCCGCCCCCGGACAACCCGTCCGACCAGCAGATCCAGCAGGGTCAGGACCAGGCGGCGTCGTCGGCCGCCGAGGTCGGCCGGTTGGCCGGGCTGGTCGCCCAAACGCAGGGCGAGATCGACCGGCTCAACAACGACCTGGAGATGAAGGCCGAACTGGCCAACAAGGCCCGGGTCGACCTGTCGGTCGCCCAATCCGACGCCGCCTCGGCCGCGTCGGCGTCGCAGCACGCGCAGGACGAGGTCACGGCCGCCGATCAGGCGGTGACGGACGCGAAGGCCAAGGCCGCCGCGTTCGCCGCCGCGTCGTTCCGGCAGGGCTCGGTCCTCGGCTCGCTGTCCGCCTACTGGGACGCCGGCAGCGCCGGTGACGTGCTGGCGCGTCAGGAACTGCTCGGCCAGATGTCGGGGTCGCAGCTCAACGCCATGAGCAACCTGGAAGCGACCAGGACGCACAAGGCGAACCTCGACTCGGCCGCCCGCAGCGCCCTGGACGCGGCCAACGCGGCCCAGGCCAAGGCGGACGCGGCCAAGGTCGCCGCCGACCAGGCCCAGCAGGACGCGGCCGACGCGCTGGCCGCCGGCCAGGACCAGCTGGCCTCCCTGCAGGCCCAGCACGACCAGCAGGAGCAGGACTACCAGGCCGCCCTGGCCAACGTCGCCACCCTGCAGAACCAGCGGGACCAGTACAACCAGTGGCTGGCCCAGAAGCAGGCCGAGGAGGAGGCCGCCCGGCAGGCGGCCGAGGAAGCGGCCCGGCAGGCCGCGGCGGCGGCCGCCCAGCGAGCGGCCGAGGAGGAGGCGGCCCGGCAGGCC